>NZ_JBUZWE020000015.1:0-157378 GCF_055730135.2 Mesocryomonas lacus
CCCTTGCCCCGGACATGCAGGACGATTGCATCCGCCGTCATACCCTCCTGGATCTCGAAGCTACGGGGGACGACATCACCCCAGTCCAAATTCTTCAGCTCCGTAGGTCGCATGCCGGTGAACCCGGCGATCATGCAGAAGCAGTGGAGCTTGATCCGGTCCAGATAGATACGCTGGTTGCGCCCGCGCTCGTCATCATCCTTGATGCGCTTGCCCGGCTGGTAGTTGGGGTTCTGCTCGAACTCAGCGACCCTTAGTTCGCTGACCTTCTTTAAGTGCGCGAACTCCTCCAGCGTGAAGCCCGGGCGGGAGCGATCCCGGCGGGTTGTATCTTTGGGCGGCTGGATCAGCGGAACCGTCTTAACGAACCCTGTGCGCTTGCCGAACTCAAACAGCTGGCCCAGCAGCCACCCCTCCAGCTTGAGTGTCGCGGGTGAGGGGGACTTCTCCTTCACCGGCCGCACGATACGCGCTGGCGGGCCTGCGTCGTCCTTCTTACGGCGGAAATACACAATGCTCGGGTCTTTCGAGCCCGGACCGGTCAGCCAGAACTCGCGTCGCCAGTCCCAATAGCGCTCGATGTCTGCGGATGTGATGGCGCTCATCAGGCGATCGCCGAAGTAGCCGATGAAAAACCGGCGGATCACCCCGGGGTAGCCTTTGATTTGATAGCCCGGCTTGTCTCCGCGTTCGACCGCGCGCTCCAACCCGGCAATGTAGTCCGCGGCGATGTCGGCAAACTTTTTGTTCGTGACCACCAGTCCGGCCTCAGCGAGGATCCTGCACTTGTGCCATTCCGCCTGTGCTCGGCGATGAGCCTCGGTAAGATCCGCCGTTTTTAGGCTCACGCGACGCTGGCCTTGATCTGGAACAGAGAAGCGGGCGTTGATCTGAGGATTTCCCGGCCGTGTGAACAACTGGTAGTCGTCGCCACTGAAGATCGTCGGCATTAGAGATTTGCCCTGAATGATGCTGATGCTGCGCCATTAACAGCGCACATTATGCAGGGTACTTCCAAGTTATTTGCTAATCAAACGCGCTAGGCCTGCGCTACGTAGTATGACGCGCGAACACTTAAGCTATTATGGTTAAAGACTGCCTGTGCTAGGCTGTGCTAATTGGAAAAGGACGAAACGGCCTAAAGCCATCGCTTTCCGGGTCTGCCGAATTTACCTCTAACTCATTGTAAATGTTGAGAAAATAGTGGTGCCCAGGGACGGAGTCGAACCGCCGACACTGCGATTTTCAGTCGCATGCTCTACCAACTGAGCTACCTGGGCGCCTTGCTGCGGAGGGATGCGGCGGGCCGCGTCCCTCGCGGGTGGTGGCCTTATATGAAGATCATCCGGCGCTGTCCAGCCACTTTCTTCAGGCGAGGGACGGTGATGGCCAGCAACCGGTTCTGGCTTGGTACGCTGCGCGGTCGCCTTGGCGCGCTGCGCCGCCGCCACGCTCCGCTTCCCCCCCCCCCCCGGCCGATGGCCTTGCGCGAGGCTTTTGTCATTCACAGGGATATCGATTGTTTGCACCCGGACCGCTTGCGCTTCGCCCGGGGCTATGTCAGAAGGCCCTCGCTTTCAGCAAAAGCGCTGCGGTAGCTCAGTGGTAGAGCACTCCATTGGTAATGGAGAGGTCGGGAGTTCAATCCTCCCTCGCAGCACCATCATCTACTTCTCGCAGAAATCTCTGAAACGCCGCGCAATAGCCCGTTTCTGAAGATGCGGTACGTTCCCTTACGTTAAACCATTCAACTTGAAACCGGACTGACCCTGTGGTTTTTGCAGGATGCGTCGAGCGCAATCGTCCCGCTCGACAGCGTATGGGATCAACTGGTGTTGTGCCGCTGTAGCATCCGTCGGTGGGGCGGACTTGCCCGGTCGAAGCAAGAGACCCCCAATCCAGGAAGACAGAGCGTTCTTTTTGCACACTTCCGGGCGACTGCGCTCTCGCAAGCTGACCGGTATCAGAACTCGTTCCAGCTTTCGTTCTGACGTTCGTCCGCAGGCATGGCGGCGAGGGCGGTCCTGCCGGGCGTCCGGCGCTGGGCGGGAAGGGGCGGCTGCGGGCGTCGCTTGGCGACCGGTTTTGTCCGGGCGGCGACGGGAGCGCCGACGTCGAAGCGCGCCATCATGGCGGACATGTTTTCCGTCTCCTGCTGGAGGCTTTGAGCGGCGGCGGTCGCTTCCTCCACCATGGCGGCGTTCTGCTGGGTGATCTTGTCCATCTGGTCGGCCGCGATTGTCACCTCGCGCAGCCCCGTCGCCTGCTCAGTCGCGCTCTTGGCGATGCGTTCCGCCATGCCCTTCATTTCGGCAACGCCCGCGACGATCTCCTCGAGGCTCTTGCCCGAGGCCACCGCGAGCTTGACGCCGCGTTCCACCTGGCCCGACGAGGTGGCGATCAGGCCCTTGATCTCCTTGGCCGCTTCGGCCGAGCGCTGGGCAAGGCCGCGGACCTCCTGCGCGACGACTGCAAAGCCGCGGCCTGCCTCGCCCGCCCGGGCCGCCTCGACCCCGGCGTTCAGCGCCAAAAGGTTGGTCTGGAAGGCGATCTCGTCGATCACGCCGATGATGTTTCCGATGCGGTTGGAGGACTGCTCGATCTCGCTCATCGCGCCGATCGCCTCGGTTACCACCGCGACGCCCTGCTCTGCGCACCGCATCGCGGAGGACGCAGCCGTGCTTGCGGTTCGTGCCTCCGCGGCTGTGCTGTTCACCCCTTGCATGACTTCGGACAGCGAAGCGACCGTCTGTTCCAGGGTCGCCGCCTGCTGCTCCGTGCGTTGCGAGAGGTCGGCTGACGCGACGTTGATCTCGTCAAGGCCGACGGCGATCGTGCGGGACGTCTCTCCTACGCGTTCGATCGCGCCACCCAGCGTCTCGGCCGCGCGGTTGAGGTCGTGGCGGATCGATTCCAACTCGTGCGGAACGGCGGCGGTTATCCGCCGGGATAGCTTTCCGTCGGCGAGGTCGCGTAGGGCGGCGCCGATCTCCTCAACGGCCACACGCCGCGCCGTCACGTCCATGACGTACTTGACGACCTTGGAGACCTTGCCGTCGAGGTTTCTGATAGGATTGTAGGATCCCTGGACCCAGACCACCCCGCCGCCCTTGGCGATGCGCTTGAACTCGTCTGACTGGGACTCGCCCTCGCGTAACCGACGCCAGAAGTCCGCGTATTCGGTGCTGGCCGCAAACCCACTGTCGACGAACATACTATGGTGCTTCCCGACGACCTCGCCGAGTTCGTACCCCATCACCCTCAGGAAGTTGGGATTGGCGGTCAGGATGGTGCCATCGGGCTTGAACTCGATGATGGCCTGGGAGCCGATCGCCGACATCTGAGCCGTGAACTCCAGGTTCGCCAGCCGGTCCCTGGCATCTTTCCATTCGACGACGTAGCCCGAGAGCTTGCCCTTCGACCGCAAGGGAGCGACGAGGAGATCGAAGACGTGCTCTCCGACGTGGATTGTCGCGTTGTGCGGCGCCGTCAGCTTTGCCAGCATGTTACGTTGATGGCTCGGCGCCTTGTGAAAGATGTCAATGTTGCTGCCGATTAACTTGTCGACGGCGAATGCAGGCAGTTCGCGCTTCAGGTCCGCCTCGGCGTTCCTCAACAGGGACCGGAGCGACGGATTGAGATATCTGATGTGCAGGTTTGCGTCCGCAAGCATTACCATCGACGCCATTGCGTCGAGCGCAAGGTCTCGGCGGCGCGATGACTTGTCTTTGAGGAGCTCGATTGCCATGGAACGACTTCCTATAATAGAAGGCGGCCTGACCAACTCGTGCCGCAGTGATATATGATAAACATAATCGTCCTGTAGTAGGCTAACATTACATCCGAACGCATTAAAAATTTGATAAAGCTGGTCTGCTGCCGCAATAACTTATACTTAGTAGTGAAATTTGACCTATTATATATTTTGATATTCGGTATTTACTGTTATGTTTATTTTTTGAATCTGCCCGGGCTAGCGAGAGGCATGGCCCATCGGATCGCTGGCGACGATCGTTCTTCTGTTGGGGCCTCCGTTGTAGAGGTCAGTCGTCTGAGTCTCGCTGGGGGGCGTCTGCGGCGCCCCGGACGCCGCCTCCCTGGCGCCGCAACGCTGCAGACCTTGGGGCGAAGGGGCGAGGTGTCGCCGCCGGGTCCGGCGGGTCCGTTCACGATGGAGTTCCCTCGGCTTGTCGGTGGTTTCGAAACCGATTATCACACGCCCGGAAACGCTGCCTGCCGGGCGATCCGGCGAGGCGGCAGGCTTCTCCGCCGGCGGGCCTTAAGGTTCGCGGGGCCGGGTCCATGCTCTCCAGCTGGCGGATAACGCGTCCGGGTGGCAACGAAGCGTGACGAAGGCAGACGACATGTTGCACCTCTTTTTCGCCATTCCCTGCGTGTATGTCATCGCGCGGTTCGTCCTGCCGCTGGCCTTGCCGCTTTGGGCGACCCTCGGCGCGATCCTGCTGCTCCTCGCCGGGGCTGAATTCCATCTCTGGAACCGCCTGTCCTCGGGCTCGGTGTTCTCGCCCGAGTTCCCGCGGGCGCTGGTGATCGCGTTCAACGTGGCTTTCGGCGCCATCCTGTTCCTCGCCGTGCTGCAGTTCGCCCTCGACGTCGGCACCGCCCTTGTCAGCCTCTGGCGCGGGCACTGGATCGGCATCGCGCCGGGCGCGCGGGCGGCGATTGCGCTGCTTGCTTTGGCGCTGGCCGGCGTTGGCGTCAGCCAGGCCATCAAGGTGCCGGGTGTGCGGGATGTGACCATCGCCATTGCCGACCTGCCGCCGCAGTTCGCGGGCTACCAGATCCTGCAGCTGACGGATCTCCACATCAGCCGGCTGTTCGAAACGCCTTGGGCGGAGCAGGTCGTCGCGCGGGCCAATGCGGTCGGCGCGAACCTCATCGCCATCACCGGCGACTTCATCGACGGGACGGTCGAGAAGCGGCGGGCGAACGTCGAGCCGTTGCGCGGGCTCGCCGCGCCCGACGGGGTTTTTGCGGTGCCGGGCAACCACGAATACTTCTTCGATGCGGAAGCCTGGCTCCGGCACTTCCAGTCCTTTGGCATCCGCATGCTCGTCAACGACCACGCGGTGATCAAGCGGGACGGCGCAGGGCTAGTGCTCGCAGGTGTTGCCGATCTTTCGGCCGTTGAGGTCGGCCTTCCGGGGCCGGACCTCACCATGGCACTTGCCGGCGTACCGAAAGGAATGCCGGTGGTTCTCCTGGACCACCAGCCGCGGAATGCGCGAAAGTCTGCCGCTGCTGGCGTGGCGCTGCAACTGTCAGGTCATACCCACGGCGGCATGATCCTAGTCTTCCACTGGCTGCTGGAGAAGATGAACGGTGGCTTCGTATCCGGGCTCTATGCGGTCGACCGGATGAGCCTCTATGTCAGCAACGGCACCGGCATCTGGCCGGGATTTGCCTTGCGGCTCGGCAAGCCGGCGGAGATGACGCGGATCACGCTCCGCCGCTCGTAAGCGTTTCAGAAAGCTCGCTGCCCGCCGTCAGGCGAGATCGAGCGTCTGCCGCTGGATCCGCGCCGCGGCCTCGTCTTCCGTTTCCGCGTCGTCTTGCGGTGCCGGATCCCGGCTGTCCTCGAAAGCGGGGTCGTCGGAATGCCGGATTTCTTCGAGGTCGGGGGTCCGCGGGTTGATGCCGGGGGTGTTGGACATGGCTTCCTCCATTTCACTGAATCAGCAAGCCGGTTCTGCCTGTCATTGTTCCCAGCCCGACCCGCGACTGCCTCGGCGCGCCGCTCAGGGCGGGCCAGTAAAAAGCCCCCTCCGACCGGGTCGGAAGGGGCTGATGGATGGCTTAAACCGTGAGCGTTGTACCGAGCTGAACTTGCGCCGAGACGCTTCAGCGGCTCGGTCGCAAAACCGACCCAAGGGGTGGAATCACCCCTTCTGGGACTAGCGGACCGAGATCACGTCGCCCGAGCGGCGGTCGATGTCGACGCGGATGTCGCGGCCGCGACGGTCGGCGCCCAGCACCGAATAGGTGCGGCGCGACGTCCGGACGTCGTCGACCTCGCGCACGCCTTCGCCGCGGGCGATCCGCACGGCTTCGCGTTCGCTGATCTCGCGACGGTCGCGGCGATCGTCGCGCGGCGGGCCCCGACGGTCGTCGAGCGGCGGTCCGCGACGGTCGCGATCGGGCTCCATGACGCGCACGCCGTCCGGTCCGATGACGATGTTCTGTGCAAGGACGGGCGTTCCGACGGTGACCGCGCCCAGCGCGAGGAGACCAATAGCCCAGAATTTATTTTGCATGGGAATGCCTCTTTTCTGCCGACGCTCTCCGCGCCAATCTTGGTGCACTCTAACCGTTCACGCGACAGTTCGTTCCGCGCGCCCATTGCTTCTTTCACAGGCGTTCGGACGCGTTGCGGGTTTCGCATCCACTCGGTCTTGGGCGCCAATCTCGTTCGAAATTCGGCGAAAACCTATCATGGGTTAGAGAACGGGTTCCCGTTTCGTCTTAGTCTCCTGCGCATGAGGGGAACATCCAGGATGGATTTTGATCGGGACGGCGACCAGGGCTTTCTGCTTGATCTCGAGCGGGCAGCGAAGGGGCTGTCGATCGGCAGCGACGGATCCTCGATCGCGAAGCTTCGCCAGCTCTTCCAGGAGGCGGAGAGCGATCTCGGCGCCTCGGGGCAGACTCTCACCGTCGTTTGCCAGCCGAAGTGAGCCGCTAGCACGGCGTGATGCGGGCTCTCGGCCGAGACCACCTGTCCTCGGGATAGGGCGGAAGGGCGAAACAGGCTGGTTCGACCGGCATCGCCGCCGAGATGGCTTGGCCTTCGCGGGTCGCCTGGGCTAAACCCTCGGAAAGCCCGGCATGGATCCGGCAGCGCAAGCCCCGGGAATGCTCATGGTCGCGACCGATATCGCCACGCGGGTCTGGAACCACACCTTCAAGCTCGACCCGATCGTGCGCAGCCTGCTCGACACCGATTTCTACAAGCTCCTGATGCTCCAGATGATCTGGGGACTCCACCGGGACGTCGACGTGACGTTCTCGTTGATCAACCGGGCCAAGACCATCAAGATCGCCGATGAGATCGACGAGGGTGAACTGCGCGCCCAGCTGGATTATGCCCGCACCATCCGCCTGTCGAAGCGCGAGATGATCTGGCTCGCCGGCAACAGTTTCTATGGCTCGACGCAGATCTTCCGTCCGGCCTTCCTCGAATGGCTCGAGAATTTCGCGCTGCCGGAATACGAGCTTCGGCGGGTCGACGGGCAGTTCGAGCTGACCTTCAGCGGGCCGTGGACGCACACCACGATGTGGGAGATCCCGGCGCTCGCGATCATCAACGAGCTGCGCTCGCGTGCCGCCATGAAGGATCTCGGCCGCTTCGAGCTCGACGTGCTCTATGCCCGCGCGAAAGCCAAGATGTGGGGCAAGGTCGAGCGCCTGAGGCAGCTGCCGAACCTCAAGATCTCCGACTTCGGCACGCGGCGCCGGCACTCCTTCCTCTGGCAGCGCTGGTGCGTCGAGGCGCTGAAGGAAGGGCTGGGGGATGCCTTCATCGGCTCGTCCAACGTGCTTCTGGCGATGGAGACCGACGTCGAGGCGATCGGCACCAATGCGCACGAGCTGCCGATGGTGGTGGCGGCGCTGACCGACAGCGACGCGGCCCTGCGGCAGGCGCCCTACGAGGTGCTGAAGCAGTGGCAGAGCTATTACGGCGGCAACCTCCTCGTCGTGCTGCCGGACGCCTTCGGCACCGAATCCTTCCTGCGCTGCGCCCCGGACTGGCTGACCGAATGGACCGGCTTCCGGCCCGATTCGGCCCCGCCGATCGAGGGCGGGGAGGCGATCCTCGCCTGGTGGAAATCCCGGGGCATTGATCCGCGGGAGAAGCTCCTGGTGTTCTCCGACGGCATGGACGTCGGCGGGATCGAGGCCGCCTACCGGCACTTCGAGGGACGGGTGCGGATGAGCTTTGGCTGGGGTACCAACCTCACCAATGATTTCCGCGACGTGGCGCCGGACGGGCGCTCGGCGTTGGAGGCGATCTCGCTGGTCTGCAAGGTGACGGAGGCGAATGGCCGGCCGGCGGTAAAACTGTCCGACAATCCGGGCAAGGCCACCGGCGATCCCGCGGAGATCGAGCGCTACCGCCGGCTTTTCGGCGCCTCGACGGTTTTTCCCCGTGCGGTGCTGGTTTGAGTAAGGCGTGTCTCGCCACAGCCCGATTTATAGGTCAAACCCGCGCGATAGCCCTGTCGGCACCCCTGTCCTCCCGGCGCGCGCCTCTCGCGGGCCGGATCGCAATCCTGAACCGGAAGGCCCGCCTTCGATGAATGCCCTTGCCCCCGAGACCGCCGCTTCCTTCCCGATCCCGGCCGGCGTCTACGCCGAGACCGTGACCGAGGTGACGCACTACACCGACCAGCTCTTCCGCTTCCGGATGACGCGACCGGAAGGTTTTCGCTTCCGCTCGGGCGAGTTCGTGATGATCGGCCTGCCCAATGCCGAGAAGCCGGTCTATCGCGCCTATTCGGTGGCGAGCCCATCCTGGGCGGAGGAGCTCGAATTCTTCTCCATCAAGGTGCCCGGCGGCCCGCTGACCGAGCATCTGCAGAAGATCGAGATCGGCGACACCGTGCTGATGCGCAAGAAGTCGACGGGTACGCTGGTGCACGATGCGTTGGTGCCGGGCAAGCGGCTCTATCTGTTCTCGACGGGCACGGGCATCGCGCCCTTCGCCAGCGTCATCCGCGACCCCGAGACCTACGACAAGTTCGAGACGGTGATCCTGACGCACACGACGCGCACGCTGGCCGAGCTGACCTACGGCAAGGAGCTGATCGAGGAGATCAAGGCGGACGAGTTGATGAGCGAGTTCGTCGGCGACAAGCTGCTCCTGCATTCGAGCGCGACGCGCGAGGGCGATGCCAAGGGCGAGCGGATCACCACGCTGGTCGAGACCGGCAAGCTGTTCACCGATCTCGGCCTGCCGCCGCTCGATCCCGCCACCGACCGCGCGATGATCTGCGGCTCGATGGCGATGCTGAAGGATACGGCGGCCATGCTCGACCGCTACGGCTTCGAGGAAGGCGCCAATTCCAAGCCCGCGACCTACGTGGTCGAGCGCGCCTTCGTCGGCTGAGCCTGGCGTCGGTCGGGTTCGTCCCGGCCCGTCTGCAGGGCTGGCACTACGCGCCGCCGAAAGCCTTGAAGGCGACGGTAGTGAAGGTGTCGGTGACGCCGTCGATCACCTGCAGGCGCTCGGTGACGAAGCGGCCGAGATCGCTGGAATCGCCAAGGTAGAACTTTGCGAGGAGGTCGAACTGGCCGGAGGTCGAATAGACCTCCGAGATCTCCTCGACGTCCTGCACCAAGGCGTCGGCGACGGCATAGGCCTTGCCGGGTCGGCACTTGAACTGCACGAAGATGGTCTTCATCGAGATGCTCCGGCTGGGCGCTGAGAACGGTCCGCCGTCTCTACAGCATCGGCCGGCGGATCGGTATCGGTTTGCGGGCGCGCCAGTCGCGTGACTCGCTGCGTCGGGGTGCCATTTTAACCTGGGCCCGCATCGAACTTTCACGTTGGCAGACGATAGTTTTGCGCGCCGCTGGTCCGAGTGGGAATGCACGCGATGCGCTTCGGCGGTCGTGGCGGCTTCCATCGTCCGGCCGGGATGTCTATGGCTGCGGCAACGCCTTTCCATCCTCTCCGAAAGATCGCCATGACCCGCCTGACCCTTGCCGATGCCGAAGCGCTCGTCGTCGACGCTCTGATGAAGGGCAATGTCGACCGCACTGTTGCCGGCTCGGTCGCCCGCGCGCTGGTGTCGGCGGAGGCGGCGGGGCAAGGCAATCACGGCCTGCGCCGCGTCGTCGCCTATACCGGGCAGGCGCGGACCGGCAAGGTGAGCGGGCATGCCGTGCCGACCGCCGCCCGGCCGGCGCCCGGGGTGCTGGTGGTCGATGCCGCCGACGGCTTCGCCTATCCCGCGCTCGACATGGCGGTCGACCTCCTGCCCGAGATCGCCCGCAGCCAGGGCGTCGCGATGGCCGCCATCCGCCGTTCGCACCATGCCGGTGTCGCCGGTCTGACGGTCGAGCGGCTCGCCGATCTCGGCCTCGTTGCGTTGATGGTCGCCAATGCGCCGGCGGCGATGGCGCCCTGGGGCGGCCGCACGCCGCTCTACGGCACCAACCCGCTCGCCTTCGCCGCGCCCCTCGAGGGGCAGGAGCCGGTGGTTGTCGACCTCTCGCTGTCGAAGGTCGCGCGGGGCAATGTGATGACGGCGCGGCAGAAGGGTCTGCCGATCCCCGAGGGTTGGGCGCTCGACCGCGATGGCAACCCGACCACCGACGCCAATGCCGCGATGGCCGGCACCATGGTACCGGCCGGCGATGCCAAGGGGGCGGCACTGGCGCTGATGGTTGAAATGCTCGCCGCAGGGCTCACCGGCGGCAATTTCGCCTACGAGGCCGGCTCGCTGTTCGAGGACAATGGGCCGCCTGTCGGTCTCGGCCATATCATCATCGTGCTCGATCCCGTCCGCATCGGCGGCGCCGGCACGACGGTGCGGATGGCCGAGATGGCGACGCGCGTCGCCGACGAGCCGGGCGCGCGCCTGCCGGGCCGCCGCGGCCAGACGGCGCGCCGCAAAGCCATCGAGGAAGGCGTGGACATCGAGGCCGACGTGCTGGCGGCGATTGCCGCTTTGTAGACGGGCGTGACGTCTGCCAGATACAAAAAAAGGCGCCCAGCCAGAAGCTGCGGCGCCTTTTCATTTCGGGAGCGCGCGGTTGGCCGCGCGTCGCTCGTTCCTTAGCGCGAGGCCTGCGCCTGCGGGCTCTGCGCGACGCGCCAGATCGTGTTCGACAGGTCGTCGGCGATCAGCAGGATGCGCTTGTTCGGATCG
Source organism: Mesocryomonas lacus (assembly GCF_055730135.2). Lineage (NCBI taxonomy): Bacteria > Pseudomonadati > Pseudomonadota > Alphaproteobacteria > Hyphomicrobiales > Aurantimonadaceae > Mesocryomonas > Mesocryomonas lacus. Next base: position 10,896 of record NZ_JBUZWE020000015.1, read on the forward strand.
AACAGCACGCCGACCGGCCGGCCGCGCGTCTCGCCGTCCTTCATGAAGCCGGTCACGAAGTCCGTCGGCTCGCCGGACGGGCGACCCTGTTCGAACGGCACGAAGGCGACCTTGTAGCCCGACGGATCCTGGCGGTTCCAGCTGCCGTGCTCGCCGATGAAGGCGCCTTGCGCAAACTTGCTGCCGAAGCCGTCCTGCGTCGCGAAGGACAGGCCGAGTGCGGCGACGTGCGAGCCGAGCGCGTAGTCCGGCGCAATCGCCGTCTCGACGAGGTCTGGCTTTTGCGGCTGAATGCGCGGGTCGAGGTTCTTACCCCAGTAGCTGTAGGGCCAGCCGTAGAATGCGCCTTCGCGCACCGAGGTCAGATAGTCCGGCACCAGCTGCGGGCCGAGCTCGTCGCGCTCATTCACCACGGCCCACAGCGCCTTGCTGTTCGGCTCAATCGCCAGCGCCGTCGGGTTCCGGATACCGCGGGCGATGGTGCGGTGGGCGCCGGTCGCCCGGTCGATCTCCCAGACGACGGCGCGGTCCTGTTCGACGTTCATGCCGCGCTCGCCGACATTGCTGTTCGAGCCGATGCCGACATAAAGCTTGGTGCCATCGGCGCTGGCCGCGAGCGACTTCGTCCAATGGTGGTTGATCGCCGAGGGAAGCTTGGTGACCTCCTCGCCGGGCGCGGTGATCTGCGTTTCGCCGTCCTGGTAGGGGAAGCGCATCAGCGCGTCCTGGTTGGCGACGTAGACCGCACCGTCGACGAAAGCGAGCCCGTAAGGCGCGTTGAGGTTGTCGATGAAGACCGTGCGCACCTCGGGCACGCCGTCATTGTCGGCGTCGCGCAGCAGCGTGATGCGGTTGCCGCTCTTCACGCTGGTATTGCCTTGTTTCTTGATCACGCCCGCGATGATGTCCTTCGGGCGAAGCGCCGGCGCACTGCCGCCGCGGCCTTCGGCCACGAGGACGTCGCCGTTCGGCAGGACGAGCATCTGGCGCGGAATGGCGAAGTCGGTCGCCATGGCCGAAATAGTGAAGCCCTGCGGGACGGTCGGCACTTCGCCGTTCCAGCTTGCCGGTACCGCGATCTTCATCGGCGGGATCAGCGTCTCGTTGATGCCGGGCAGCTCGGGCTGGCCGCCGGTCTGCTTGAGGCTCGGATCGCTGCTGTCACAGGCGGAGAGAGCAAGGGCGGCCGAAAGGGCCAGCAGAACGGATTTGGTCATCGGGCTACCTCCCACTGAAGGGTACGCGAGTAGAAGATCCAGCCGGCGACAAGGGCCAGCACGGTCGAGATGATGGTGAGGATGAGGCCGACAGTACCAACCGAGCTCCAGCCGTCGCGGGCATGGTGGAAGGCGTTGACAAGGCCGATGATCCACATCACCGCGAGGACGGCGAAATAGACAAGGCGGCCGCGGCTGGCAGGATGGCCGAGCTTGACCAGCCACTCGATCAGTGCCCAGGCGAGCACCAGTCCGCCGAAGACCAGCGCGCCGGCGATCGACCAGCTGGCGAAGTTCGTCCACTGCGTCTCGGCGGTCTTGAGGTAGGCGATGTCTGTCGCGAGGGCCAGGCTGAAGAGGGCAACGGGGAAGCTCAGCAAGATGCCGTGCAGCGCGCTGGCTTTCGATCCGTGGTCTTCGTATGTTCTACTCATTCTCAGCTCCAGCTTGGCTGCAAGTGAACGTCGGTCGCCGCCTTCCCTTGCGGTTTGCGCCTCGGGCGGCGACGAGCAGGAAGGCAGGCGTGACGCGTGTCGGAAATGGCGTTTGGTGTTTCGATGGCGACGAACAGATGTTCCGGTTCGCCTGAGAGGCGATGTAAGGCCGCCATCCGTCTTGGTAAGATCAAAACGGCCCGGCTTCACTATCTTTTGTGATTCCAGCGGGTCAAAGCCGTGGACCGACCGCAGAAGCCCTGCGATGGCGCTTGCAGAATGATCCTGTCATCGGATGACAGGTGGCCGTCCGTGAGCTCATACTTCGGGACATCGCTGCAAGCCTTCGGGGCACGTCGGAAAGTCAGCGCGTCGATGTGAAGATATCCTGTCCGGGCGCGTTGACAGGCTCCCGCGCTGATCGGCCGGGAGGCGCTGAGTAACGTCGGCGGCCTCTTGTCATTCCCGCGCCATGCAGGCCTGCAGCACATGAAAAGAGGTTGATGGGAAAGGTAATCTTCACCCCACCTGCGTCGCCGCCAGCCGCTCCTCGTCCAGCGCGATGCCGAGCCCCGGCGCGTCGGACAGCACCAACCAGCCGTCCTCGGCCTTCAGCGGTGCCGACATCGGGTAGTCGCGGCGGTCGAGCGACCATTCCGGCGGGTCGTAGGGCCATTCGAGCCAGGGCGCCTCGCCGATGCCGGCGGTGAGGTGGGCGTTGGCGGCGACGCCGATGCCGTTGGTCCAGGAATGCGGGGTGAAGGCAAGCCCCGCCTCGCGCGCCATGATGGCGACGCGGCGAAGGCCGGTGATGCCGCCGACGAGGGCGACGTCGGGCTGCAGCACGTCGAGGCAGCGGCCCTCGATCAAGTCGCGGAACTCGTGCAGTTCGCGCGTCATCTCGCCGCCGGCGATGCGGATCGACACGGCCTGGCGAAGCTCCGCCATGCCCCGGCGGTCGGCCCGGTGCAGCGGCTCCTCCATCCAGTAGATGCCGAGCCGCTCGAGTTCGCGGGCCACCTGGAGCGCGTCCTTGTAATTCCAGGGAGCGGACGTGTCCCAAGGCATGCGCCAGCCCTGGTTGCAGTCGACCATCAGCTCCAGCCCATCGCCGACCCGCGCGCGGATCGCCTCGAGCGCTTTGACGTCCTCGCGCCAGCCGAGGCGGCCGCCGGCGGAGGAGGTGAAGCGCACTTTCATGGCCGGAAAGCCCTCGGCACGAAAACGCTCGGCGGTCTCGGCCATGGCGCCGTGGTCGCGCAGCACGCCGGAGGAGGCGTAGAGCCGGACGCGGTCGGACCGGCCGCCGAGCAGGCGCCAGACCGGTTCGCCGGTGACCTTGCCGGCGAGGTCCCAGAGCGCGAGGTCGACCGGCCAGCAGCGTCCATTGTGGAACTGCAGGTGCGACAGCACCTCGTAGTGCCGTTCCAGAAGGCGCGGGTCCTGGCCGATGAAGAGGTCTTCATGCCCCTCGAAGCCCAGCATCAGGTCGCCGGAGCCGACGCCTTCGCGGCCCTCATCGTCGCGGATGCGGACGATGGCGGCGTCGAAGGCGGTGCGCGGACGGCCATCCCAGCTCGCCTTGAACGGCGGGTCGAGCGGCAGCCGGTGGCGGGTGATCTCGATCGCGGTGATCTTCGACATGTCAGGCGGCCTTTCCGGGCGCGGTGGCCAGCAGCAAGGCGGCAAAGGCCTCGATGTCGCTGTCGCCAATCTCGCGCACCGTGGCGGCGCGCATCGGCGCCTGTCCGGGCGCACGCATCGCGCCGGCGAGTTGCTCGGCGGTGACGCCGGCGAAGGCGTCGGGCAGCACGCGCTGGAAGCCGCACTGGTCCATCAGCGCGCTGACGAAGCCGGGGAGGTAGGCGACGGAGACGAGGCCCGCTGCCTCCGCGGCGGTCTGCATGTCGTGCGTCCCTTGCTCGGCGAGCCAGGGGAGCGTCGCCTCAAAGGCGAGTGCGGTGGCAAAGCCGTGGTTGACCGGCGCGATGCTGGCGAGCGCATGGCTGATCATGTGGGCGACGGCGGTGCCGCACTGGTCGATGGCGATGCCGGCATAGCAGGAGCCGAGCAAGAGGTCGCCGCGGGCCTCAATGTCGCCGGGCTCGGCCACGGCCCGGGCGAGGGCGCCCGCGATCAGCCGGATCGCGGCATGGGCATAGAGCTGTGCGCCCCGATGGGTCTTGCGGTTGGTCGCGGCCTCGAAGGCATGGATGAAGGCGTCGAGCCCGCAGGCGGCAGTGAGCGCCGGCGGCAGGCTGACGGTGAGCGCAGGGTCGAGCAAAGCAAGGTCCGCCTTGGTCTCGGGGCCCCAGATCCAGACCTTGTCGCCGCTGACGTCGGAGAAGACGGAGGTGGACGAGGTTTCCGAACCGGTGCCGGCGGTGGTCGGGATCAGGATCTTCTTCAGCGGCTCGGCCGGCAGCGGGTTGATGGCCAGCGCGTAGTGCATCGGGTCGGCCTCGCCGACGGCGAGGCAAGCGGCGACCTTGGCCACGTCGAGCGCCGAGCCACCGCCGATGCCGATGACCAGCCCGGCGCCGCGCGCGGCCTCGCCGGCGGCATGGAGGTGCGCGGCCTTCGGCTCGCCGGAAATCTCGCCGTAGACCGAGGCGTCGATGCCATCCGCTGCAAGGTCGGCCTGCAGCCGGGCGACGCAGCCGGACTGGACCAGGAAGGCGTCGGCGACGATCAGCGCCCGCCGGGACGGATCGAGCGCCAGCGCCCGGGCGCCGATCTGCTGCAGGCTGCCCGGCCCAAAGACAATTTCCGGGACGGCGGCGGCATTGAACGTCATGGACAAACCTCTTGCGCGATGCCGGGACGAGCGCCCGTCGGGACGGAGCGTGTCAGGCCGCAGCCCGCCGCGTCAATCGCCGAGTGCGACACCCTCGCGTCGCGGATCGGCACCGCCCTCGAGCCCGCCCGGCGTGATCTCGATCGCGTGCAGCCCCGAGTTCAGCTCGCCGGTCTTGGTCTTGAACCCGGCCGCCTGCAGCGGCGCCGCGAGTTCGGCGGCCGGCGTGCCGGCCTCCAGCTCGAAGGTGCCGAAGCGGTTGAGGAGATGCGGGGCGGCGACCGCCGCTTGCGCGTCCATGTTCCAGTCGATCATCGCGATGAGGCCTTGCGCGACGAAGCCGATGATCGAGCTGCCGCCGGGCGAGCCGATGGCGATCACCGGGCGTCCGTCCTTCATGACGATGGTTGGCGCCATCGAGGAGCGGGGCCGCTTGCCGGGCTGCACGGCATTGGCGACGGGGCGGTCGTCCTCCTGGGGGGTGAAGGAGAAATCGGTCAGCTCGTTGTTGAGGAGGAACCCGCCGGTCATCAGGCGGGACCCAAAACCGTTCTCGATCGTCGTGGTCATCGAGACGACGTTGCCGGCCTTGTCGGCGATGACGAAATGGCTGGTCGAGGGCAGTTCGATGCTGGCGTCGTCGCCGCGCGCAGGGACGGTGCCGGGCGCAAGGGCGGCATGATCCCAGCGCGGCTCGCCCGGCATGGCCGCGGCCTGCGGCAGCGCCGTCTCGCCGGCGATGAGCTTGGCGCGGTCCGCGAGATAGGCCTTGTCGAGGAGGCCGGTCGGCATCGGCACGAAGTCGGTATCGGCGACGTAGCGGCCGCGGTCGGCGAAGGCGAGGCGGGAGGCGTTGCCGATCAGCGTCCAGGCCTTGGCGTTGTCCGGGCCGAGCGCCGCGAGATCATAGGGTTCGAGCAGGCCGAGGATCTGACCGACGGCGATCGCGCCGGAGGAGGGCGGCCCCATGCCGCAGACGTCGTAGCCGCGATAGGCGGCGCACACCGGCGGGCGCACCGTCAAGCGATAGGCGGCGAGGTCGGCGAGCGAGAGCGTGCCGGGATTGGGGGCGTCGGCGATGGTCTCGCCCGACGCGACCGTGTCGACGATCCCTTGCGCGACCGGGCCGGAATAGAAGCCCTCAGCCCCTTGGTCGCGGAGGCGCTCCAGCGTTTCGGCGTATTGAGGGTTCTTCAGGATGTGGCCGACCGGCCAGGGCTGGCCGGCGGGATCGAGGAGATAGGCGCGCAGCGAGGGCGAGCGCGCGAGGTCCGGGTCGGCAAGCAAGGTGTTGAGGCGTTGGGTGACGGCAAAGCCGTTGCGGGCGAGGTCGATGGCGGGCTGGACGACGCGGCGCCAGGCGAGGTCGCCGGCGCGCAGGTGCGTGTCGTAGAGCAGCCGGACGGTGCCGGGCGTGCCGACTGAGCGGCCGCCGACGACGGCATCGAGGAAAGACAGTGGCTTGCCCGCGGCATCGAGGAAGAGGTCGGGCGTCGCCCGCGCCGGCGCGGTCTCGCGGCCGTCGACGGTCTCAAGCGTCTTCGTCGCCGCATCGTAGCGCACCAGGAAGGCCCCGCCGCCAAGGCCCGAGGATTGCGGCTCGACGAGGCCGAGCACCAGCTGCACCGCCACCATGGCGTCGACCGCATTGCCGCCGGCGCTGAGGATGTCGCGGCCGGCCTCGGCGGCGAGCGGATGGGCGGCGACAACCATCTGCGACTTCGCGCGGACCAGCGTCTTGCCGGCGATGGCCGAGGCGGCTTCCGGCGCTTTCGCGTCGGCGGCCTGCTGGGCTTGGACCGGGCTCGCGAGCAGCGTGAGCGCTAGGACGAGGTGGGATCGGCGCATGGACGTCTCCTTTGCCGCTGGCTGGACCGGCGTGTCGTCAGGCTCTGCAAGCCGGCGCCGGCTGTCAACGCCGGGAGGCGCCGTCACGGAGAGGATGCCCCCCGCGTTTTGCGGGGGGCGGAACGACGGCCGCGGGATAATTCGGGGCGGCTGCGATATAGGCTTTTCCTTCGCCGCCGAACCGGTCTAGGCTCCCGGCGGGCACCGACCGGCCGCGTGGAGGCGCAGCCGGATCAATGAAATCAAGGAGGTACGTCGTGGTAGCACGGCTAATGGGCGCGCTCGTCGCGCTCTTGATTCTGCCCGGCCTGGCACTGGCGCACGGGCCCACCCGCCAGAAGGTGACCGAAACCATCGAGGTCAACGCGGCCCCGGCGAAGGTCTGGGAGCGGATCAAGGAATTCAACGACATGTCCTGGCACCCCGACGTCGCCAAGACCGAGGGCGCCGGCGGCAATGCCGTGGAGACCGCGCGCCTCGTCACGCTGAAGAGCGGCGGCGAGTTGGCGGAGTCGCTCTACAAGTACGACGCGGCCAAGATGATGTATGCGACGCTGCTGCCGCACGTCGACGTCAAGGTGCTGCCGGTCACCAACTATTCCTCCTACCTCACCGTGAAGCCCGGCAAGACGCCGGAGACGTCGACGGTCGAGTGGCGCGCCGCCTTCTACCGCGGCGACCCCAACGGCAATCCGCCGCCGGACCTCAACGATGCCGCCGCGATCAAGGCGGTTTCCGAGTTCGCGCAGAAGGGGCTCGGCGGCATCAAGCAGGCGGCCGAAAAGGGCTCCTGACGTGACGCGATCGGCTCTCGCCGCGCTGGCTCTCGCCGTCCTGGCGGGGCCAGTGCAGGCGGGAGACACCGCCTTCGTCACCAACCAGTCGAGCGATAATCTCTCGATCGTCGACCTCGAGACGATGGCGGTGACGAAGACCATCCCGATCGGCGGCAAGCCGGCCGGGATCGCGGTGACGAAGGACGGGCGCCGGGCCTTCGTCACCTCGCCGGATTCGACCGAGCTCTCGGTGGTCGACACCGGTTCCGGCGATGTGATCCGGCGCATCAAGCTCGCCGGCGGGCCGCTCGGCATCGCGGTGCATCCCTCGGGCGTACCGGTCTACGTCGCCGATTGGTACGAGCACGAACTCTTCGTCGTCGATCCCGAGACGGGCGAGATCACCCGCCGCGTCGAGGTTGGCCAGTCGCCGTCCGGCGTCGCCGTCTCGGCCGACGGCAAGACCATCGTCACCGCCGACCGCGACTCCAACCAGATCTCGATCATCGATGCGGCGACGCTGACGGTGACGGGGACCGCTGTGGTCGGCGAGCGGCCCTTTGGGGTCAGCTTCTCGGCCGACGGACGGCAAGTCTACACCGCCGATGTCGGCAGCGATTCGGTGACGGTGGTGGATCTCGCAAGCCGCAAGGCGGTCGGCACCGTCAAGGTCGGCCTGCGGCCCTACGTCACCGCCACGGCGAAGGGCAAGGTCTTCGTCACCAACCAGTATGCCGGCACCGTCAGCGTCTTCGACGCGGCGACTTTGGCGGTGGTGAAGACGATCGAGGTCGGGGAATATCCGGAAGGGATCGAGGCCGGCAGCGGCGAGGATTTCGTCTACGTCGCCAACTGGTTCGACAATCTCCTGATGAAGATCGATACGGCGACGCTTGCCGTCGTCGGCGAGGTCGAGGTCGGCGACGGACCCCGGGCTTTCGGCCAGTTCATCCGGCGGGAGAAGTAGGCCGTTGCAGGGGCCGTGGGCCACCGTGACATCCTGCCGGGCTGCTTAAGCTGCCGCATCGAAGAGTTCAGAGGCTGGGAGGCCAACATGACGCGATTTCAACGACCGGGGTTCGCCGCGCTGGCACTTTTGATGTCGGCCGGGCTGGCATCGGCCCAGACGGCGGCGGGCGCGAAGACGGCGGCACCGATCCTGCCGTCGAACGACTACCCGACGGTCGCCACCGCCGACTACGTCTTCGGCTGCATGCAGGCCAACGGCAACACGCCGCAATCGCTGCAGCGCTGTTCCTGCTCCTTCGACGTCGTCGCCTCGATCGTGCCTTATGACGAGTATGTCGAGGCGTCGACCTATCTCTCGATGGGGCAGGTGTCCGGCGAAAAGGGCGTGCTGTTCAAGACCGGCGTCGAGTCCAAACGGGTGATCGGCGACCTGCGGCGCGCCCAGGCCGAAGCGGAGATCCGCTGCTTCGAGTGAGCGGGAAGGTGGGTTGTTTTGACGCGGAGTGTCGGGGCAACCGGAGAGGAATGGACCTCGACGAAACCAATGGTTTCGCTGGGATCAAGTCCGGCATGACAAAACTGATAAGACTCAGTTTTGCTTTCAGTCCGGCGACAAGCCAAGTCGGTGCACCGGTCGACCCTCTCCGATACTCTGGAGAGCGTACGCCCGCCCTTGCCTCGCTTACGAACTGCCGGCCAGAAACGTCTTCTCGAACACGGCGCCTTCGGTGTCCGTCGCCTTGGCGGTGAAGGTGGCATCGGCGCCGCCGGTGTAGTCGAAGCGGAAGTTCGGGTCTTCCGAGATCGAGATGCCGCCGGACATCGAGAACACCAAGGCGTCGCCGCGCTTGACCGTGAGGTCGGAGACGAAGTGCGCGGGGATGTAGAGCAGCGTCACCTGGTCCTTCTGCAGGCCGGAATTGTTGGGGTGGCGGATCATCAGCTGTGCCACGTCGCGGCCGGCATTCGGGCCTTCCTCGGCGCCGAGTCGCTTCAGCCGCATCTCGCCGAGGCTTTTCGCCGCCGCCGCGGCGTCCTTGGCCGCCGGGGCCGCACAGCCGCCCGCGGCCTTCACGAAGCGCTTGACCATGTAGAGCGTGCCGTCGTCGGCCTCGGCAACCGCGTGGATGTCGGTATAAGCGTTGACGCGCACGCGCGTCTCCAGCGTCGTCAGCCCCGACTGGTCGCCGAAGGTGAAGGTGGCGGCGACCGGCGAGGGGTTCTCGTCGATCACCAAGGTCAGCTTGCGGATGTTCTTGGCTGGATCAACGACCAGCTTGATGGGGACGAGGGCGGGATCGGCGGCGCGGGACGGCGCCTCCAGCGTCACGATGCCGGTGCCGTCGAGCATCGGCTTATCGTCAAACACGTCGGTGACGAGGCCCGGCCAGGACGATTGCGCCGAGGCCGCAGCTTCCTCCGGTGTCGGGGCGGATCCGGCGAGGGCGATCGACGTCGTGACCGACAGCAGTGCGGCGGTAAGGCCAGCGGAAACAAGAATGCGGCTTGGCCGGAGCGTGTGGGCACAGAGTTGCGAACGGATCATGACAATCTCCCAGTCGGCGCCGTCCGCGTGTGCCCGCCGCGGTTTTTCTGGATCGCCTGGACCAAGTTTGCCGCCGGCGGCCGGAAAGCTCAAGCGTGGTGGGGTCTTATGGTGACCATCAGCGGGCACATTGGCGTGAGGTCGCCACCGGGCGGCATCCTCGAGATCGTCCAGATTCGCCGCCAGGCGACCATTCCCCATCATCTCACCGGATGGCCGGGCCGACGTCGGTGTCGCCGGATCCGCTAACGAGGGGACCTCGCAAAGGCTGCCAGGAAGGGAGAACGAGGGCTGCGTCCCCGTGCCGCAAGCGATCACCTAGTCCTTTGGTCGAGCATTAGCGGAGGCGACGCTGTTGACGCAATCGTCAACCGGCCGCGAGGGGAAGCCAGATAATTAGAAGGGAATCTTATCACCGCCAGAGTTTCCGCAGGACTGCCGAGAACGCGAAAGTCGTTGGCGACAAATTGGGCTGATCGCACAAGCTTTAGCCAGCAGCCAGAGCAGTAGACACGCTCGCTAAAACTTTGGAAAAATAAGGCAAAGCCAGCGAAAAATGTCAGTTTTTGCCGGGCGGCTTCGCGGCTATTCAAGATATGTAACAGGTGAGTGCAAGCATGGACTGGGGATGCCGGAGTATCGCCAACTGAATTTAGTGCGATGCAACAGATCTATGCTGCAATGCACGCAATAATTCTTGGTTTGCGAGCTTGCGTAGCCGTCATCTTCAGCCTAGCGTGAACCATGGTTTCCGGCTTCAAGGTCGGCGTGTTGGGAGCATGCCGAATCTCGAAGGCCACGGTAGGGCAAGATCAACGGTGCCCACCAAGACCCCTATTGGCGGTCGTGACACGCTGCCGGGAACCTTCCCCCATATAAGATGTGAGCGGTCGCACGCGGACATTTCCGTTCGCGGGAGCCGAACGGGTGATGTTCCTTGGGAGGAATCTGATGCTGAAGATGATGACGAAGGCGGCGCTGGCGACAAGCCTGCTGATCGGTCTGGGAACCGCAACGGTCTATGCCAACGAAGCTTTGTCCGAGCTGGCGAAGAATCCCGCCGACTGGACGATGCCGACCGGCGACTACGCCAACACACGCTACTCCGCGCTCGACAAGATCAACAAGTCCAACGTCAAGGAACTCGTCCCGGCTTGGACCTTCTCGACCGGCGTGCTGCGCGGCCATGAGGGCAACCCGCTCGTCATCGGCACCACGATGTATGTCCACACGCCTTTCCCGAATATCGTCTACGCGCTCGACCTGAAGGATAACGGGTCGATCAAGTGGAAGTATGAGCCGACCCAGGACCCGAACGTCATCCCCGTCATGTGCTGCGACACCGTGAACCGCGGTGTGGCCTTCGCCCCCGGCGCCGACGGCAAGCCGGGCACGGTGATCCTTCACCAGGCCGACACCAGCGTCGTGGCGCTCAACGCCGATACCGGCGAAGTGCTGTGGAATATAAAGAACGGCGACAGCACTAAGGGCGAGACCGGCACGGCCGCGCCGATGGTCGTTAAGGACAAGGTGCTGATCGGTATCTCCGGCGGCGAGTTCGGCGTGCGCGGTTCTATCACCGCCTACAACCTCAAGGACGGCAGCAAGGCCTGGCGGGCTTATTCGACCGGCCCGGACGCGGAAATGCTGTTCGACCCGGCCAAGACGACCTCGCTCGGCAAGCCGGTTGGCGCTGACTCCTCGCTGAAGAGCTGGGAAGGCGACCAGTGGCAGATCGGTGGCGGCACCACCTGGGGCTGGTATTCCTACGATCCTGAGCTGAACCTCGTCTATTACGGTACCGGCAACCCGTCGACCTGGAACCCCTCGCAGCGGCCGGGCGACAACAAGTGGTCGATGACCATCATGGCGCGCGATGCCGACACGGGTGTCGCCAAGTGGGTCTACCAGATGACCCCGCATGACGAGTGGGATTTCGACGGCATCAACGAGATGATCCTGGCCGACATCGACGTCGGTGGGCAGCCCCGCAAGGTGCTGACGCATTTCGACCGCAACGGCTTCGCCTACACCCTCGACCGCGCGACCGGCGAGCTGCTCGTCGCCAAGAAGTACGATCCGGCGGTGAACTGGGCGACCGAAGTCGTCATGGACAAGAACTCGGAGCAGTACGGCCGTCCGCAGGTGGTGGCGCAGTATTCGACCGAGCAGAACGGTGAAGACGTGAACTCGACGGGCATCTGCCCGGCGGCGCTCGGCACCAAGGACCAGCAGCCAGCGGCCTACTCGCCGAAGACCAAGCTGTTCTACGTGCCGACCAACCACGTCTGTATGGACTACGAGCCGTTCCGTGTCGCCTACACTGCTGGTCAGCCCTATGTCGGCGCGACGTTGTCGATGTATCCGGCCCCGAACAGCCATGGTGGCATGGGCAACTTCATCGCCTGGGACGCCGGCAAGGGTGAGATCGTCTGGTCGCTGCCCGAGCAGTTCTCGGTCTGGTCGGGTGCTCTCGCCACCGCGGGTGACATCGTCTTCTACGGCACCCTTGAGGGCTACCTGAAGGCGGTCGACTCGACCACCGGCGAGGAACTCTACAAGTTCAAGACCCCGTCGGGCATCATCGCCAACGTGATGACCTACGAGACGGACGGCCAGCAGTACGTCGGCGTGCTCTCGGGCATTGGCGGCTGGGCGGGCATCGGCCTCGCAGCCGGCTTGACCGATCCGAACGCCGGTCTCGGTGCCGTCGGTGGCTATGCCGCGCTGTCGAAGTACACTGCGCTCGGCGGCCAGCTGACGGTCTTCACCGTGCCGAACCAGACGGCCACGAAGTAGACCTCGATCCCTCCCTCCGGCCCGCCGTCCTCCACGGCGGGCCAACCGGCCCTGCACCCGACGAGCGGCCCAGGTCGTTCGCCGGGTTTTTCATGTCTTCGGCCCGTTAGATTGCGGTGCTGCAAACTGTCGCAAGGAGGAATGCGTGTGCATTAAAGACTTGCGTTCGATCCCTTCTTCACGTGCTCTTTAGGGAATTAGCCGACATTTGCGGATGAGCTTGGCAGCCGCCGATCGTTATAGGCAAAAAGGTTTCAGTATCACGGCGTCGACCGTTTTGGTCGGTTCTTCGTACCCCGATATCCATGAGGTTAAGATGACTCGACAGCTTCTCGCGCTTGCAGGCAACCTGGTTCTGTCCACCGCCATGCTGACCACGGCGACCCTGGCCCCCATGTCCATGGCGAGCGCGCAGCAGGCTCCCGCCGAGATCGTGCCGGCAGCCCCCGCCGGCGCGGCCGCCCCCGCACCTGCGGCTCCCGCTGCCGCGGCACCGGCAGCACCGGCAGCAGCACCAGCCCCTGCGGCGGCTGCTCCGGCGGCACCGGCCGCCCCCGCAGCAGCTGCGGCGGCACCGGCGGGCGACGCCGCTGCGGCTGGTGGCGCGATGTCCGCCGACAGCAAAGCGAATGGCACCGCCGCCACCCCCGGCGAAGAGGGAAAATTCGTCGATTCGGCTGGCAATCCCATCTACAGCAAGGCTGCCGACGGCACCTTCGACTACTATGCCTGGCGCGGTTATAAGAAGTATTCCGCCAACTGCATGCAGTGCCACGGGCCCGACGGTCTAGGCTCGTCCTTCGCACCGAACCTGACCGAGCAGCTGCAGCGGATCAACTACTACGATTTCACCGGCATCATCGTGAACGGCCAGCAGAACAAGTGGCATCCGGTCAATTCGATCATGCCGGCTTGGGGTGAGGACCTCAACGTGATGTGCTTCCTCGATGGCATCTACGTCTATCTCAGAGGCCGGGCGGACGGCGCGATCGGGCGCGGTGAGCCCAAGAAGCCGAAGGTCAACAAGGAAGCGCAGGCGGCTGAAAACGCCTGCCTCGGCTTCTGACGATGGCCTCCCGCTTCGTCATTCTCGGCGGTGCCCTGATGCTCGCCTTGACGGCGACGGCGGGAGCACAGGACCGGGAGTTCGGTGGATCCATCGAACTCGTCGATCCCAACGTGCTGCGGGTCTGTGCCGACCCCAGCAACCTTCCGTTTTCCAACGAGAAGAACGAGGGTTTCGAGAACAGCCTTGCGACGTTCGTCGCCGAGAAGCTCGGCCGAAAATCGGTCGCCTACAGCTTCTTTCCGCAGGCGACCGGCTTCGTGCGGATGACGCTCGGCGCCAATGCCTGCGACGTCATCATGAGCTATCCGCAAGGCGACGAATTGGTGCAGAACACCAATGCCTATTACCGCACCGCCTATTCGCTGGTGGTGGCGAAAGGCGGACCGCTCGACGGGGTCGACGTGATCGGGGATCCCCGCCTGAAGGGCAAGGTGATTGGCGTCGTCGCCGGCACGCCGCCGGGCACCTACATGGCCCGCGCCGGCCTCATCGGCAAGGCGCGGGGCTACCAGCTGATGGTCGACACGCGCTACGACAACTCGGCGCAGAAGATGATCGGCGATCTCGACAAGGGCGAGATCGATGCGGCGATCCTCTGGGGCCCGCAAGCCGGCTTCTACGCCCGCAAGTCGGATAAGGACTACACCGTCACGCCGCTGGTCAAGGAGCCGAAAGGCGGCCCGGCGATGACCTTCCGGATCACAATGGGTGTGCGGGTCTCCGACCAGGAATGGAAGCGGACGCTGAACACCTTGATTCGCGACAACCAGGACGCCATCAACGAGATCCTGATCTCCTTCGGTGTGCCGCTGCTCGACGAGCAGAACCGTCCGATCGTCTCGAAAAAGGGCGGCTGATGCGGGGACTGCGCTGGATCCTGGCGGTCTCGGCGGTTTCCGCCGGGATCAGTTCGGCATTCCCGGCGCGGGCCGATGAGCCCGCCTCCACCGCAGTCGCGCCCGCTGTCGCCGTTACAGACGCTGCCGGTACCACCGCCGCCGTCGCCGAGCCGGCTGGCTACCGGACGGACGATTACCGCTCGCCGACCCCGGCCTCGCTGAAGGGGGCCGATGTCGTCGACACGGCGGCCGTAAAACGGCTGTTCGAGACGAAGGCCGCTGCCTTCATCGATGTTCTGCCAAGGGCGCCGAAGCCGAAGGGTCTGCCGGCGGGGACCGTCTGGCATCCTAAACCCCGCGCCGATATTCCGGGCTCGATCTGGCTGGTCGATACCGGCTATGGCGCCTTGCCGCCGGAGATGCAGACCTATTTCGAGGCGGGGCTCGCGCGTGCGACGGGCGGCGACAAGGCCAAGCCCTTGGTGTTCTACTGCCTCCGCGACTGCTGGATGAGCTGGAACGCCGCCAAGCGCGCTGTCGCTAGCGGCTACAGCGCAGTGTCCTGGTATCCGGACGGCACTGACGGCTGGAGCGAGGCAGGCCTTCCGCTGGAGCGGAGAGAGCCGGAGAAGCGGCCGGAGGAGTAGTGCGCTGGGCGCTTACTCCAGCGCGACTTGCCGCGACCTTTCAGCTTCGTCATCCCGGACTCGATCCGGGATCCATTCCTCAGCACGTCCGCTTTGGTCCATCTCAGAACATAAGGGAAGGTCGCCCCTTACCCCGCTCGTTCGGCGATTTGGAATGGATCCCTCGCGAAACCAAGGGTTTCGCGGCGATCAAGCCCGGGATGACGACCGTGATCGGTTCGTCGCCAAATGACGAGTTCCCAATGATTGGACGTCGGCCCGAGAGTCGAAGTCGTTTTACGGAAAATCCAACGCGACATCGGCGTCCCTGCCACATCCTACCTTACAGCGCGCCGCTCATCGCCCGGCCGAGCGCGAACAGGCGTTGTTCGATCAGCGTCGGGACCTCGCAGACATAGGTCAGTGATCGCCGGCGCTCCTCGAAGACCCGGGTATCCCAGAGGATCGCCTGCTGGGCATCGGCGGCCTTGGCATCGCCCTTGGTGCGGAGGTCGCTGAGGGCCGCGTTCTCCTGCCGCAGCTTGTCGGCCAGCGCCTGCTGGTGCGCGCCGTAGCGCTCGATGCCGCGCATGATCTGGCTGCGCTCGTCGTTCATCAGTTTGAGCAGTTCGGAAAAGGCCGCGGATGCAGCGGGCGCACGCTGGTCGGCCGGCAAGGCTTTGACGAAATCAACGGCGGTCTTTTCGGCCTCCGGCAGGGGCAAGCGGCGCGCGGCGACGGTGGCGACGAGCTGCCGCATGGCGTCGGTGCGCGGCACGTCCGCGGCCGCTTCGAGCGGCGGTCCCGGCCAGACCTGGCCGGCGTCGACATGGTCGACCTTGCGCTGGACGCAAGGCCATTGGTGCCGGCTGCCGGTGCCGGTGCCGAGGATCTGGGTCGTGCCCGCGCTCGGCAGGACGAAGCTCTGCGTTGCCACATTGCTGCCGGAGGAACTGGGGACGACGCCGGGCGACACCACGGCGCCGGCGGTCGTCCCCGGCGTAGAGGTCGGCACGGCGCTGGGCGCGGTCGCGCCGGGGGCGGGGGTCGTGCCGGCGGGGGCATTGGTCGGGGCGGGGCCGGGCAGCACGAAGCCTTTCGGGATCTCGCGCGGTGCCGGGGCTTGCGCCCGTGCGGGGCTGGTCCACGCCGTGCCGGCAAGGCCTGTGCCGGTCAGGGCGATGAGGCAGGCGGCCATTGCCGCTGTCCTGGTGTTCGCCATGTCATCCCTCCCAAGATGTTTTTGGTCTGTCTTGTCGGTCTATCAGCCTAGCCTAGGCTGGCCGGCAGAAGGTAAGTGCGATGCCCGTCCCTGCCGCTACTGCCGCTTGCGTCCGATCAGGCCACGGGCCGGGTCGTAGGCGAGGATCGCCCCGCCGAGGAACAGCGCCGTGCATCCCAAAACAATGCCGAAGGCCATCCAGTTCATCTGGCCGTAGAGCGCGAAGCGGATCAGCTCGACGGCGTGGGTGAACGGGTTGGCCTGGCAGAGCCGGTAGAGCGCCGGACTGGATTCCAGAATTCGCCAGAGCGGGTAGAGCGCCGAGGAGGCGAAATACATCGGGAAGATCACGAAGTTCATGACCCCCGCGAAATTCTCCAGCTGGTGGACCAGCGAGGAGAGCAGCATGCCGAGCGCGCCCAGCATCAGACCGGAGAGCACCAGCGCCGGAAACACCGTGAGGTAGCCGATGGCGGGTGGGCGCACTTCCCAGAACCAGGCGATGGCGAAGAAGACGTAGACCTGGACGATCGACACCGCGACGCCGGCGAGCAGCTTCGACACCAAGAGGAACCAGCGCGGCAGCGGGCTGACCAGCAGCGTCTTCATCGAGCCGGTCTCGCGGTCGTAGACCATGGAGAGCGAGGACTGCATGCCGTTGAACAGCTGGATCATGCCGATCAGGCCCGGCGTGATGTAGACTTCGTAGAGGATGTAGGTCTGGTAGGGCGCGACGATCGAGACGCCGAGCACCTGGCGAAAGCCCGCGGCGAAGATGAACAGCCAGAGCAGCGGGCGCACCAGCGCCGAGATGAAGCGCTCGCGCTGGTGCAGGAAGCGCAAGGCTTCGCGCCAGACGATGCCGGCAAAGCAGATGGCGTATTGCCCGGCGGTGAAGCCGTCGCGGCCCGTGTCCGCGGCCTCGGCGCGCTCGGCGATGGTGCTCATGGCTGGAACTCCGCAGGCGGGGCGCCGTCGAGGCGGACGAGGCCGGTGAGGCTGGCGAAGGCGTCGCGTACGGTCGACGCGCCCTGTTCCTCGACGATATCGGCGACGTTCCCTTCCGCCAGCACCTTGCCGTGGTGGAGGACGACGACGCGGTCGCTCTCCTCGATCTCGTCGATGAGGTGCGTCGCCCAGAGCACGCTGACGCCCTCCTGGCGCACCAGGCGCCGGACCTCGGCGACGATCTCGGCACGGCTGCCGATATCGAGGCCGACGGTCGGCTCGTCGAGGAGGATCAGGCGGGGGGAGTGCATGAAGGCGCGCACGATCTCGACCCGCCGCAGCTGGCCGCCCGACAGGGTGCGGGCCTTGTCGCCGAGCCGGTCGGCGAGATCGCTGCCGGCGAGGATCTCGGCGGTACGGGCCCGCGCGACCTTGCCGGGCAAGCCATGCAAGGCGGCGTGGTAGGCGAGGTTCTGGCGGATGGAGAGATCGAGGTCGAGCGTGCGGGCCTGGAAGACGACGCCGAGACGGCGCAAAGCCTCGCCGGGATGGCTGGCGAGCGATCGTCCGAGGATCGAGATCTCGCCCTTTTGCGTGTTGTAGAGCCGGGTGATCAGCGAGAACAGCGTCGACTTGCCGGCGCCGTTCGGCCCGAGCAGCGCGGTGAAGCTGCCCTGCGGCACGCGAAACGAAACGTCGCCGAGCGCCAGCCGGCTCCCGTAGGAGTGGCTGACGCCGACGACGTCGAGGGCGGGCGCCCCATGCACCGCAGTGCCGGGCCTGTCGCGCGAATCGATGAAACCCATGCTTCCCCTTGTGGTGCCGATCGCGGTAGCGGGCCGACGCTCGGCGCCGGCTCTGCTTGTGAACCTAGGGCATTTCTGCCGCAGGGTGACCCCATCGCGGAAGGCCCCCAGCCGCCGCGCGCGAAGGGCGTGGATCAGGGGATGACGGTGATCGTGCCTTGCATGTCCTGCGCCCCTTCGAGGCCCTCGATATGCCATTCGTAGTCGCCGGGGCGGATGGTGGTGAACTGGAGGGCGATGGTGCCCTTGTCGTCATATTCCAGCCAGGCGGGCGGGCCGGCCATATGGACCTCGAGATCCGAGATGACGATCTGGTTGAACCAGACGTTGCGGAAGAAGTCGTTGGCGTGGAACTTGTATTCGAGATCGCCGGCGGAGGTGATCTTCCAGCGATAGCCCTGGCCCGACCGCAGCACGAAATGCTTGTGGTTGGTGACGAAGGGCTTGTCGGCGGAGCCGAGGATCATCTCGGGAATGTCCTGGCTGGACTTCGAGACCTCGGGCAGGCCGAGCTGCTTGGCGTTGAGGGCGCTGGCCGGCATGCCCTTGCCCGGCTTCTCGGCCGGGGCCATCGGCGAGGCCTTGGCGGCTTCCGCGGGGGCGGCGGCGTCGTCGTCGCCATCATCATCATCGTCGTCGGCCTGGGCAAGCAGCATCTTGCCGCCCCCGGCATGGGCCGTCTCCGCATGGGCCAGGGTCATCGGCGCGAAGGCGAGCGAGGCCGCGATCAGCGACAGCCAGACTGGTTTCATCAAAAATTCCTCCCGTGTCATTGTTCTTGGGTCCGCCGCTCTGCGTCAGCGGGCCTTGGCGAAGACCGAAAGCTTTGGCCTCAGGGTGCCTTAACGTCGGCGATGGCGACGCCCCAGGGCTGCTGGCCGACCTGCACCGACTTGATCACCTCGTCGCTCTCGACGTCGACGACCGAGATGTCGTTGGAGATTCCATTGGTGGTGTAGAGGTATTTGTCGTCGGGCGAGAAGGCGAGCTGCCAGACCCGCTGGCCGACGAGGAGATAGTCGGTGACCGCGTAGGTCTTGGTGTCGACCACGGCGACGCGGTTGGCGGGCCCGAGCGCGACATAGGCCTTGCTGCCGTCCTTGGTGATGCGCACGCCGACCGGCTGGATCGATTCGGAATTGATGCCGGGGATGGCGAAGGTGATCTTGTGGGTGATCTCCTTGCTCGCATTGTCGATGACGCTGACCGTGCCGCCGATCTCGGCCGAGACCCAGATCTCCGAGCCGTCGTGCTTGTACTGGGCGAAACGCGGGCGGGAATCGACCAGGACGTTGGCGACGATCTGCTGGCTCTCGCGGTCGATGAAATGCGCCATGCTGGTGGTTTCGGACGTGTTGACGATGGTGTTGCCGTCCGGCGAGATGCCCATGCCCTCCGGCTCGACGCCGACCGGGATCTCGATGACGCGCGTGCCGTCCTCGAGGTTGATCACGGTGACGAGGTTGTCGTCCTCGTTGGCGACATACATGCGCGTGCCGTCGGGCGAGGCGACCATCAGCTCAGGATCGGGGCCCGATGGGAGGGTGCCGATCTTCTCGTAGGTCGTGGTGTCGTAGATCTCGATCGTGTCGTCGTCGCTGGCGCAGACGTAGACCTTCTTACCGTCCGGGCTGGTAACGATGCCGCGCGGCCGCTGGCCGGCCTTGATGGTGTGAATGATCTCGTTGGTCTCGCCGTCGAGCACGGTGACGTCGTTGCCCTTCTCGTTGGAGACGAAGACCTTGTAGGCGAAGGCGGGCGATGCCGACATCAGGAGCGTGGCGGCAAACGCCGCAGCGGTGAAAGTCCTCATCATTCCTCCCGTCGGCCCCGTTCGGAGCTCGTTGCCGGGGTTTTTCCCCCGGCTCTTCCTTCAGGCTTTCGCCTCCCGGCAATCGTCGGTGCGATCGCCCTTGAGGGCAAGCGCAAAGACCGCCGCTCCCCTAGTCTATTCGTCGCGGGTCGCTCCCGGTCCCTCCGGCAGATGTCGCACGGGCAGAAACGGCCGCGCCCGAAGGCTTGCAAGGCTCGAATCTCTCCCGGGCTCCGGCTCATTGGGAAAGACCGGAGCCACGGGAGTGTTCACGAGATGCCTTCCGACGGGTGATCGCCTTGGGAGAGCGAGAACGGAAGCCTGCCTTGCAACACCGACGCTAGCGAGGACCCGCCCGGCGCGCCATGGGACAAGTTCCCGTTGTCGGTGGACGAGGGCGTTCGGCCTTGGGCCGGGATGCTGCGGGAGACATGGAGATCCGAGATGCCGCGGCCAGCGTTTTGTTCGGCCAGAGTTAGAAGACGGCGAGGTTGGGTGGAAAGGAGACTGGCAGCTTTCGGATCGTGCGGGCCAAGAAGCTGACGGTCGTCGAACTCTGGAAAAGCACAGTTCGTTGCTGAGGCACGTAGCGGCAATCTGGCGGTCCCACGTCTGGTCGAAAGCGGGCGCTACTTGCCCAACCATCTTGCTCGCAGCGCATCACTCAGCTTTTGGCCAACCTGCCATCGCTGCATCCACGATCCCCATCAGCTTGCTGCGTCCAGCCCCGTCCTTGGCAAGCGTCGACATACCCTGGACCACCGCGAAGACATGGCCTGCCAGCGTCTCTGCGTCCGATCCCCATGGCAGAAGACCATCGCGAATGTCTCGCTCGATGCGGGCACGCAACGCCGCCTCAATGCCCCGGCGGATCGCAGCCAGTGTCTCGCGCACGGTGTCGGCATCGTTGGAACTCGTCACGAGAGAACTCGCGAGGAGGCATCCTGGCGGCGTCTCGTCGCCGGTGTCACCGAGCACGGCGGAAACCAGAAGGTCGCGGGCGGCATCATAGGCGCTCGCCGCGCCCGCGATGCTCTGTTCGACGGCTTCAAGTCCCCCCAGATAGCGTTCGACCGCTTCCAGGAAAAGGCGCCGCTTGTCCCCGAACGCGGCGTAGAGACTAGGAGGCGTGATCCCCATCGCACGCGTCAGATCGGCGACGGACGTTGCCTCGTACCCATGGCGCCAGAAGAGATGCATCGCGCTGACCAGCGCCGCATCCCGGTCAAAGGAGAGCGGTCGCCCCGTGCGTCGCGCGGCCGGAGGAGGCAAGGGTTCCATATCGCTCGCTATAGAACCCTTGACCGGGTCGATCAAGCTGGCTAGACGGCTTACATAGCGATCACTAGGAAACGATCTCATGTCCATGACCACCTATCGCACGCTGGGCCGATCCGGCCTCGTCGTCAGTCCTCTGGCGCTGGGGACGATGACCTTTGGCGTCGGTCGGTGGGGCATGGAACGGCCTGAAGCGGAGGCTGTCTTCGATGCCTATGTCGAGGCGGGCGGCAATCTCGTCGACACGGCCGACGTCTACGCCGGCGGCCGCAGCGAGGAGATGCTCGGAGCCATGATCGCCGATCGCGGGCTTCGCGACAGCCTCGTCGTTGCCACCAAGTCCGGCTTTTCCGCCGGGCGTGGCTCCCATGCCGGAGGCAATGGCGCCAAGCATGTGCATGCCGCACTGGAAGGGTCGCTGCTCCGGCTTGGAACCGACTACATCGATCTCTACTGGGTGCATGTCTGGGACTCGGTGACGCCTGCGGAGGAACTGCTAGAGACGATGGCGGGCCTCGTAAGAGCCGGCAAGATCCGCTATTGGGGCCTCTCCAACGCACCTGCCTGGTATGCCGCCAAGATTGCGACGCTGGCGTCCGCCCACGCGATGCCGGGGCCGATCGCGCTCCAGTATTTCTATTCCCTGGTCAGCCGCGAGGTCGAGGCCGAGCACCTGCCGCTCGCCCGGGACATGGGCCTTGGCCTGATGCCGTGGAGCCCGCTTGCCTACGGTCTGCTGACGGGCAAGTACGATCGCGCCGCAGTCGAGGCAGGCATGCCGCGTGCCGGCGGCCTTCCCACCGACGTCGGAACCGGCGTCTCCCGCCCGAAGAACGACAAGCGTCTCGATGGCAGCAATCCCTTCGGCGATACCCTCTTCACCGAGCGCAACTGGCGGATTGTCGACACCCTTCGCCATGTCGCGGAGGCGATCGGCGAGACGCCGGCCCGGGTTGCGCTGGCTTGGGTTCTCTCGAAGCCCGGCGTCGACACGGCCCTGATGGGTGTGAGCCGAGTGTCGCAAGTCCACGACAACATCGCCGCGACCGAGCTTCGCCTGCCCGCCAAGCAGATTGCAGTCCTCGACGAGGCCAGCAAACCGGAGGGGGCAATGATCTACGGCCTCTTCACGCAAGCCGCACGCCAAAACCTTGTCTTTGGCGGAAGCAATGTCGTCGATCGGGGGTAGCGACACTTCGACGAATTTTCGTCGGAAGGCATTTTGGATCCCTTCTCTTGCGTCCATCGGGCGGCCGCCACGGTGTCCGCTTCCGAGCCTTGTCCGCAATGTGGCAAGGACCATCTCGGGTCGTGAGCGGAAGGCCCAGTTCCGGGCGTCCGTTTCCTCTGCCGATCGGGTCGACTGGGTGGAAATCTGTCTGTCCGCTTCCGAGGCAGCTTTGCGGATAGCTTGCTTCCACTACGGCATAAGGTCGGTATCGCCGGAAGGCCTATCTCGGCGTACTTCCGGTGTGTCGTCACAGCGGCGTTACGGCATAGACTAAAGCCATAGTTTGGTATTTTGACGAATAATGGTCACATTCAACGCTGCGACGACACTTCGGGAGTTCGAAGATTGTCTCGTTGAGACTTTGCAAGCCTCCCGCAAACTCCCTTCCCGGGCGCATTCGCGTTCAGGATCACTGCGATGGAGACTCCGATGGAACTCGTTACGCCCGCCCAGTTCTCACTTGTCTACAATGCCTTTTCTTTCACGTTCGCGACGATGGGCGCGGCCACGGCGTTCTTTTGGCTCAGCCGTTCGCAGGTCGCCCCGGCATACCGTACAGCTCTCACGATATCGGGGCTGGTTACCGGGATCGCGGCTTATCATTACTTCCGAATATTTGAGAGCTGGAACGCAGCCTATACGTTCAGGGAGGGTATCGTCACTGCTACAGGTTTTGCGTTCAACGATGCGTACCGATACGTTGATTGGCTTCTTACGGTTCCGTTGCTGCTGGTCGAACTAGTGCTTGTCATGCGGCTGTCTCGTGAAGAGACGACCTCCAAGGCGCTCCGTCTTGGTTCGGCTGCCGCCTTGATGATCGTGCTCGGATACCCCGGTGAAATTGCCACGGATATTCCGACTCGCGCGATCTGGGGTGCGCTGTCCTCGATACCGTTCGTCTATATCGTTTGGGAATTGTTCGTCGGTCTTGGCAAGTCGATCCAGCAGCAGCCTGCAACGGCGCAAAATTTGGTGCGCAAGGCGCGCCTTCTGACGTTTGCCTCTTGGGGCTTCTATCCGATCGTCTACATGGCACCCTACACCGGACTGACCGGAGGAACGGTGACCACGACTATTCAGATTGGCTACACAATCGCCGATATCGTCGCCAAGGCCGGACTTGGCATCCTTGTCTTCCTGATCGCCGTGCGAAAGTCGGAAGCTGAAGCCATTGGACTGAAGATCCAGACCGCCTGATGCGAGGCAAGACGTGTTGCACCCCCTTAGACAATCCGCTCTTCGCGCCCCTATCGGGCACGAAGATGTCGTCTATCCAGCCTTCTGGATCGCAGCCATCGCACTTCTCGTCGCGATTATGTTGCGGGCACCGCTCGAGCAACCGTCGTCGGTTGCCGCAGCGACGGTTCTGTTCATCGGCGGCGGCCTTCCGCATGGTGCCTATGACATAGCATTGCTGCGGCGCGCCGTGACGCTCGATCGATTCGGCTTGGTGATGGTTATTGGCGGCTACGTAGCGGTCGCCGCTCTTATGGCAGCCTTATGGATGAGCCTGCCGCTCATCGCCCTCGTCCTCTTTTTGGGAGTGGCGGCTGTGCATTTTGGCGAGGATTGGCAAATGCTCGACGAACCATTGCTTCGCTTTGCAGCCGGTGCTGCGATCATCGCTGCGCCGACCATCGGTCATCCCAGCGACGTAGCTGAGCTGTTCATCTCGATGAGCGATCCGCGTGCGGCAATTCTGGCCCAAATCATCATAGCGTCTGCGCCTGTGTCTTTGTTGATGACGGCCGTTGGCATCGCAGCGGCTTGGCGGAACGGGAGCAGAAATTGGGCAGCGGCGATGGCGTTCTGCCTGGTGCTGCTCTTGATCCTGCCTCCCATCGCCGGTTTTGCGCTCTTCTTCGTTTTCCTACACTCGCCGCGGCACCTCGCGCAGACGCGGACCCTTCTCAGCGACATGACGCTGGCTCGATGGATCTTCACCGGTGCGATGCTTTCCAGCGCGGCTATCGTCGGCTGGTGGGCTCTGCGGAGACTGGCACCGGAACTCGTCGACGTCAGCATGGCTGCCCAGGCTTTCCAACTTTTGGCGTCGGTTGCCGTGCCGCATCTTATGCTGTCGCAGTGGATTGAGAAGCGGATCATCTGACGAAAGCCTTGGCGGAGCTTCGATAGCCAGGACGATAACTCGTCAGAGAAAAAATGGCGATTATTCCCCGTTCTAGCATAAGCGCGGTCCTCAGGCCAAGACTTCAAACGCGTCATGGGGCCTGAACTGCCACAGCATGAGATCATCGATGGCGCTGTTGGGATGGCCCTTGGACGGTGAGCGTGATGACGACGGCCATGTAGGCTGTGGATCGACGCTGTTGAGCTTGCAGGTCTCGATCCGCGAGGCGATCACGGCCTAGTGGCCGGCGCCGCCGTCAGAGCCGGGCCGGTAACGAACGGTTTGGGTTGGATCCCGCCTAGGGCCGCACTCGGATAAAAACTGCCTGCTCGAACCTCCCATTATTTAAGTGCCATCAAATCACACCGTCTGTAAGGTAAGCCGCAGGGGGAGGGTGGACCATTTGATGGCAAAGGGGGAGAGTGGTGTTTCCTATCAGCACCGCCACATTCGTCTTGTAATCGACAGCCCGATTCCGTCGGTGATCAGCGATCCGAGATTGCCGGACAATCCGATCGTCGCCTGCAACGATGCGTTCTGCCAGCTTACAGGATATTCCGTCGATGAAGTTGTGGGGCGCAACTGCCGTTTCCTCTCTGGACCCGCGACTGAACCTTGGCTGACCGAGGAAATCCGCCGCGGCGTGCGCGAGCATCGTCCGGTGCTGGTCGAGATTCTGAATTATAAGCGCAGTGGCGAGCCGTTCCGCAATGCGGTGCTAGTGGCGCCGATATATGACGAGCAGGACGCCCTTCTGTACTTCCTAGGTTCACAGGTCGAGCTCGACGTCGACGCGATGGCCCCGTCGAGCATGCGCCGAATTCGTGCCGCCGAGATGGTCAAGGGGCTTTCTCCTCGGCAGGGACAGGTACTGAAGCTAGTGGCCAACGGCCTGCTCAACAAGCAGATTGCCGCCAAACTCGAACTTGCGGAAAAGACGGTGAAAATGCACCGCTCGATCCTGATGGATCGACTTGGCTTGAGGACGACGGCCGACCTGATCCGTCTTGCCGTCGAGGCGGGCCTCTAGCGGCGCCTAGCTCCCGGATACGGCTTACACCCCGTATCCACGCCCCACTCGACAAGGGCCTATCGTCCATCTAGTGCCGTAGCGCCAATGGCGCAGAATCCCCAGGGTGGGATCTTGAGGGCCGCCGAAGCATGGACAGCGACGTCGAATAAGTCGCGACGCTGTTGCCCATGTCCGGTCTGGTGCCCCGCCATCTCGACATCGCGCCGCTTCTCGGTGAGGTAAACCGGCAGCTTCGCGAAAAGGCCGACTACACGAAGAGGCGCATTGCCGTGAGCGCTTTTGCTACGCTTCTCGGCGACGACTCGGACTTTCTCCTCCCGCCCGTGCATCGCGACCTCTAAGAGCCTGAGCGAAAAGGAGTTGAGCGATATCAGCAGGTTGTGATTTCGCTAAGTTGTCGAAATGATGGGGAATGCAGATGGCCTGGGATGATACCGCTCGGCTTGAGCATAACGTCAAAAACGGGCAAGATGCCATAGAGTTCATCGAGGTCTAAATGGGGACGGCATGAGGGGGCGCGGAGGACATGACGACTGTCGATAAAGCAGACAACGGCAACGATCTGAAGAGGGCCGTCGCCTGGATGCTGATGTTGCCACTTGTCGTGGCTTGGCCCATCCTGTCGACCATGTCCCTTCTGACTTTGTTAGTCGCTGGGCTGACGCCGATCGTCTACGCGGTCCAGTTCATGCTCTTCGTCACAGGATTTTGGTCGGCACTCGGCGGCTACCTGATCGTGAAATACATCCGTGGTCTAAGTGAGAAGCATTCTCATGCGCCGAAGCCACTGCTTGTCGAGCGCGAGGTAGTAGTCGGCGGTTATATATCGGTCTGGACCGTGTTCTACGCAATTGCCGCTTTCGCCAGCTTTTGATCTGTCAACGGGCGCCGGATGATGGGGCCGCAGCGACTTCGTGTGTGTGAGGCCTGTTCGTTTAAGAGCTTGAGCGAAAAGGAGTTGAGCGATATCAGCAGGCTGTGATTCCCGTACGTTGTCGAGACGATGGGGAACAGAGATGGCCTGGAATGATGCTGCTCGGCTTGAGCATAGCCGCAGATGAGTTCGCTATCCAAACGACCTGTCAGAGAGGGAATGGGCGCTGATTGCGCCGATACTGCTATCGGCCAAGCGTGGCGGCAGGCCGCGGACGACCTGCCTGCGGGAGGTCATGAACGCCGTTCTTTACGTTTCCTCGAGGGGTTGCCAGTGGCGAATGCTGCCCACTCATTTTCCGCCGGCCTCGACGGTTCGGGGCTATTTCTACGGCTGGCGTGACAGCGCCCCTCTTTCAACGATCAATGACGTTCTGGTCATCGGCGCCCGTGAACTGGAAGGGCGCGAGGCCAGCCCGACAGCCGGCGTGATCGATAGTCAAAGCGAGCAGGGATGGAGTTCGCCAGCGAGCGTGACGGCTGGCGCCTGCCCTCGACAGACTCGCTGTTTCTCCAGGATAAACTCGACGGCACTTATCTCCTGGCTACACGCCTCAAGGCGCGGATCGACGTGAAGGCGATGCCGTCGTCATCTCGGCCGATAGTTTGCACCCGCGGCCGGGCCCACTCCCGCCCGGCCGCAGGTCTCTTCGTTAGCCCTTGGGCAGAAGTACCGCGTCGATCACGTGGATCACGCCGTTCGTGCACTCGATGTCGGCGGACACCACATTGGCACCATCGACGGTAACGCCATCAGTCCCGTCCACGTGTACCGTCGCGCCACCGGCGGTCTTTGGGTCCATTACCTTTCCGGAGACATCCGCCGCCATAACCTTGCCAGGGAGGACATGGAGCAAGAGGATCGCGGTGAGTTTTTCCTTGTTCTCGGGCTTGACGAGGGAATCGACAGTCCCGGCAGGCAGAGCCGCGAAAGCCTCGTCGGAGGGGGCGAAGACAGTGAACGGGCCGGCGCCCTTTAGCGTGTCGACGAGGCCTGCGGCAGTCACGGCAGCTACGAGCGTCGAGAACGAGCCCGCGGCGACGGCGGTGTCGACGATGTCATGTGTGGAAGCGGTCATTTCAGTTTCCTTCGAAGGCGGCAGAACACCGAACGAGACGAATGCTCGGAATTGCCTGCCCATGGTTGTCCATACGGGCGTCTTCGTCCCCGTTTCCAACCATCGCATCGGGCGGCGGGGCTCCCAATACGGGCTTTGGGTCACCTTGATGCCTGATGCCTGATGCTTGGGGTGAATTCAAAACACGCTGGGGCAACCATAGACAGCCCTACGAGCATAGTAGAATGCCCGCGGCATTCTGCTTTAAAGTAGGCGCTGGGAACTGGTTAGTGGGTGCCTACCTCGTGGGAAGTCTGAGTGCGGCAAGGCGCTGGAGTTTGGGACGCACCCGAAGAAATGCGCGATACCCTCGCTCTAGGATGGCGAGCACCCAAGGTCGCCGTGCAATCATTCCAATCGGACGCAGAATTGGGATCGCACGCCACATCGCCGCAAACGCCGCCGCACCGTCAAGCATCACTCCGTCCTCGCGAGCGTGGAAACGTGCGAGCAATTTGGCCCGGTCCACTGGGCATCCGAGACCATCTTCGGTAGCGTCGACGAACTGGATCACGCCGTCACGGTCGAGCCGCCGCATTAAGGCGATTTCACGGCGACAGAGCGGGCAAGATCCATCGTGCCATACGGTCAGCTTGTTCATGTCCGGAATGTAGGAAGCCACTCCCTAGATCCTACCCGCTGTGCCGATATGTCCGATGCTAGCCGAAGGAGCCGAAGCGGCAGTTAAGCTCGGCACGAGCCGCATCGGAATTCATACATATTCGGTGGTCCTTGAACGTCGAGCCAATCAGGAATGGGGTGTCGATCGCTCCCATTCGACCGCTCGCTACGGCGTCGATGACGATCCGGGTTGTCAGGTTCAAGGCGTCGATGTAGACCGGGTCGTCGTAATCTGCGGGAACAGTGCGCCTCGCTGGCATCCAGCGCTTGGTCAGCATATGTGCGAAGAACTTGTCATTCACCGTCGAGGTGGTCGAGGACGAGTGCTGGGGAGACAGCATGTATCCGAGGGTCTTGTCGCAGCCTGCTGTCAGCAACGTGTCGGTGCGCTCGGCGATCGACGGTTTGCCGTAACGCATTGCCCAGTCGACCACTACCTGCGTGTCGCCGGCCATCCGGATGGCCAACTTCTCGCCCTGCGCCCGCGTAAAGTGCGCAGCGGCGACTCGTCAAGTTCCTTATTCCAGATCGAGGCATAGGCTTTGCCCGACCGGGTCGGGCGCGTGGTGAGCACGATGCCGTAGAGGATCGGGTTCCACGACCATGGCGACAGTTCGATCACCCGCTTGACTGAAAGGAACTATTTAAGGTAACGCCGCATCGGCATGTAGCTGGTGCAGTCCGGCGTTGCCAACCCATGGGAAACGCACTCGGCGTCGCAGTGCCGCGTACGCGCTTGGCGATCCTTGCTGCGGCGGGCCTTGCTACCGCGGGCGGTGTCCTGATCGTCGGCCCGCTCAGCTTCGTGGGCCTCATCGCTCCGCAGCTCAGCCGAGCCCTCCGCTTCTGAGAAACAGGGGGGCATCTCATCGCCTCGGCGGTGTCGGTGCCCCCGTCATTGTCCTAACCGACGGCCAACACGGCTGTTTCCAAACGAAAGTCGGCGGGAATCCTGGCCATCCTGTTCGGCGCACCGTATTTTCTTTGGGCAGTAAGACCACGTCGCCGAAGCTAAGTGTTCAACTCTCCCCATCCCCATGCAGGCTGAGACTCACATAACTGAGACGATCGAAGCTGACCGCGGATAATTCGAGATCTGACGTCCGCTTTTCGGCATGCGGTTAAAAGCGACGGATGACAAGAGTGGGTCGGCACTTGCCATCCGCCCGCTGTCTAGAAAGCTCAACTTCCTGCCGCCCCTCAAATGTCCCCCGGCTCGAACATCCGCCCGCCCCGCGTCTCAATCGCCAGCCGGATCAGATCCGACGTCCTTTCCACCCCAAGCTTTTCCTTGATGCGGGTCGAGGTGTTGGCGATGGTCTTGTAGGCGACGCCGAGGCCGTCGGCGATGTCGGAGAGGCTCTTGCCGTCGCCGAGCATGTGCAGGATCTCCAGCTCGCGGGTCGACAGTTTGCGCGTGGTGGCGGCGGCGCCGAGGTCGCCGAGGGTTTCGGTGTCGACATAAGGCTCGCCGCGCGCCGCCTTGCGGATGGCGGCGAGGAGCTCGTCCGAGGGGGCGCTCTTCGAGACGTAGCCGAGCGCGCCCTCGCGCTGCGCCGAGGTGGCGTAGACGAGGTCGGAATACATCGAGAAGACCACGATGCGGGCGTTCGGATCGTCCGCCCTCAAACGCCGGAGCACGTCGAGGCCGCTGCCGCCCTTCAGGTTGATGTCGAGGACGACGACGTCCGGCCGCGTCTTGCGGAAGGCGGCGAGCGCCTCGGAGGGCGTCTCGGCCTCGGCGATCTCGGTGGCGGGAATGGCGGCAACGAGCCGGCGCACCCCCTCGCGCACGATGACATGGTCGTCGACGATGAGGATTTTCAAGCGGCTTGCCTCGCGCCGGGGGTCGGCGCCGTGTGGGGATCGACCGCGCCGGCGGACCCGTTCGCGCTGATGGGGTCGGCAGCCCCGGCGGCGAGCGCACCGGGAGAAGGCATGTCGCGGCGGGCGGAGCGGGGCAGGAAGCCGGTCACGGCGACGCCGGCGGGCAGGCCGATCTCGACGAGGTCGAGCGTGCCGCCGATCGCCTCGACCCGCTCGCGCATTCCGATCAGCCCATAGCCCCCTGTCGGGCCCTTCGCGCCGAAGCCCCCGCCATCGTCGGCGATGCGGAACGACACCCGGTCTGCGGCCGTGCGCAAGGCGATGCTGATGGTGCTCGGCCGGCCATGGCGCAGCGCGTTGGCCAGTGCCTCGCCGGCGACGCGGTGGAGCACGGCGTCGAGCTCGGCGCCGAGCTCCTCCTCGCAGACCTCGAGCCGGAACAGGATGTCGGGATGGCGGAGGCGCGCTGCGGCGACGAGGTGGCCGAGGGTTCCGTCAAGGCCGATGCCGGGCATCAGCCCGGGGCGCAAGGTGCCGAGGATGCGTCGGACCTCCAGCCTCGCCTGTCGGGCTGCCTGCCGGATCGCCGTTGCCCGCTCGCGCCGCGGCTCCGTGCCGTCGCTGCTCCCCGCGGTGTCGGCGATGTGGGCGGCGTCGACGTCGATGGCAAAGAGCAGCGGTCCGATGTCGTCGTGGAGGTTGCGGGCGAGCTCGGCGCGCTCCTCGTCCTGCAGCCGCAGCAGCTGTTCCGACAGGCGGCCGTTCTGCCGTGCCATGGCGGCGAGCCGGTCGGCCATGTCGTTGCAGCCGGCGGCGAGCGCGGCAAGCTCCGGCGGGCCGCGCAGCGGCAGCGGGGCGGCATAGTCGCCGCGGCCGATGCGGCGGAAGGCCTGCGTCAGGTCGCCGAGCGGCGCCAGCGCGCGACCGACGACGAGGAAGACGAGGCCGAAGGCGAGGGCCAGGAACAGCGCGAGCATGCCGAGATTGAGCACGAGATCGGTCCAGACCTCGGCGATCTCGTTGATCGGAACCACCACCAGCATGGCCGCCACCACCGGCGCGGCGTTCGGCGGCAGCGGGATCATGTCGCTCATCCGCTGCGGCGCGAGCACCCGCTCGAAGGCGGCGGGCACCGATATCTCCGGCGGCGACAGATGCGATTGCAGGCGGACGCCGCCGAAGGCGTCGATCAGCAGCAAGCGGACGTGGCGGTCGCCGTCGAAGGTGCGGATGAGACTCTCGAGGTCGCGCTGGGGCGCGGCGGAGCCGGGGAGCGCGGCGATCAGGCGGGTGATGCCGTTCGCCGCGACGCTGCGTGCCGCCGACATCTCGGCGGCGATCCGGTGCTGCGCCCGGATGTAGCTCATCACCCCGCCGACGATCAGGATGACGACCGTCAGGAGCGCGATGGTGGCCGCCAGCCGTCCTCTCAGCGACATCGTCGCTTGTCCTTCCGATGCCCTGTGGTCGGGATCTTATACGCTGGCCGGCCGAGGCCCGGCAAATGCCGCCGGGCGAGCGCCAAAACGCTCAGAAACGGCACTTCGTCTCCGGCTTGTCGACGCCCAGCGTATCGAGCTCCGAGCCCTGGTGCAGGAACCCTTCCTGCGGCGAGCTGGAGACGACCGAGGTCTCGTCGCCGAGGAGGATCGGCTGGCGCAGCTGCCAGTTCCAGTCGCGGAAGGTCAGCCGCTGGCCCTTGAAGGCGGCGACGGTGAAGTCGGGGCCCTTGATGAAGGCATCGAGCTTCTCCGGCTCGAGCGACTGGGTACGGGACGCCGCCTCGCCGACGACGCGCACGGCGGTCCAGACCTGCATGTCCTTCGGCAGCATGCGCCGACCGATCGCCTTCTCGAAGCGGTTCTGGATCTGCGCCCCGCCCCATTGCTCGGAGGCGGGATGCCAGGAGCCGGGGACGAGGCCGGCGGTGCCGGCGACCGGGCGCGGCACCCAGGTGTGCCAGGGGATGTAGCTGCCGAACACCTGGCTCTCGTCGGCGACAAGGACGACGTCGTGGTCCGGCAGGCCTTGCATGAACACCGGGATCTGCCGCTGCACCAGCGCCTGGCCGGAATCGGTGGAGCGGGCGCCGCCCTTGTCCTCGAAGACGCGCTCCTCGAGAATGGTCCCGCCGAACTTGCGGGCGGAGGTCTTCATCGCCTCGGCAAAACGCTTGTCGGCCTCGTGGCTGCCGGAGATCAGCACCCAGTTCCGCCACTGCTTCCACATCAGGTACTGCGCGAGGCCATCGGTCAGCATCGAGCGGGTCGGCGCGGTGTGCAGCATGTTGGGCCGGCAGTTCTCTTCGCGCAGGGAATCGTCGACCGCGCCGGCATTGATCACCATCGCGCCCTTGGCCGCGGCCTTGTCGGCGACCTTCAGCGTGTCCTCGGGCCCGAGATCGGTGACGATGTAGTGGACGCCTTCGGCGAGCATCTTGTCCGCAGCGGGCGAGATGTCCTCGCCGGGCTTGGAGGTCACGGTCTCCAGCTCGAAGTGCTGGCCCATGAAGCTGCCGGTGGTGTTGTTGTCGGCAATGCCGACCGTGCCGCCGGCGAGGCCGTCGTCGGCCGGCGGGATGTCGAGCACCGACAGCGCGAGCACGCGCTCATAGGTTCTGAGGAAGCCGATCTTCAGGGTCTTCATCGCGACGCCCTTCGGCGCGAAGGACGCGGCGGGTTTGGGCGGCGCGGCTTGCTGCGCTGCGGCGCCGGTGACGAGAAGGCCGAGGCCGACGACGGCCCCCAGCACGGGCGCGAGGATATGGTTCGGCTGGCAGCGCATGGCGCCTTCCTCCCTGTGTGCGCCCGGCCTTCCTCTCGCCGGAGACGGCGGAGGATTTATCTTTGTCTCATGACCTGACGGCGCTAAGTCATGGGTCGGCGGGCGCCGATTGACGTGCATGAGGAGCAAAAACGCCATGCGAAGACAAGTCGGACTTTTTCCCGTTCTGTTGATCGGCCTTGCCGCGTTGCCGGCTCTCGCGCTGTCCCGGCCGGCCGATGCCGCCGAGAAGAAGGTGGCGGTGTTCGATTTCGAGCTGATCGACACCAGCCTCGAGGGCGAAATTAATGGCGTCAATCCGGCCCAGACGGCCCGCCTCGTGACCATGGCGCCGCGGCTGCGCGCCGACATAGCGGCTGAGCCGGAGATGAGCGTGCTCGACATCGGCGAGAAGGCCGCGCAGCCCAAGGACCGGCCGTTCTCGAAGTGCGAGAAATGCGCGCTCGAGCTCGGCAAGGAGCTTGGCGCCGACATCGTCATCACCGGCACCGTGCAGAAGGTCTCGAACCTCATCCTCAACATCAACGCCTACGGCCACGAGGTCGCGACCGGCAAGCTGGTCGCGCAAGGCAGCGCCGACATCCGCGGCAATACCGACGAGATGTGGGGCAGGGGCCTCGAGGCGCTCTGGAAGAACACGCTGAAGAAGCAGTTCAAGGCGATCGAGAGCAATCCATGAGCCGGATGCCGGCCGAGATCAAGATGCTGGCGAGCGTGACGGGGCCGGAGGAGGCCGCCGTCGCGCTGGCGGGGGACGCCGACTTCATCGACCTGAAAGACCCGTCGAAGGGCGCGCTCGGGGCGGTGTCGCCCGAGGTTCTTTCCGCGACCATCGCCGAGATCGCCGGCCGCCGGCCGGTCTCGGCGGTCGCCGGCGATTTGCCGATGGAGCCGGAGGCCGTGCGGGCCGCGGTCCTCGCGCGCCGCGCGGCCGATTTCGTCAAGGTCGGGCTGTTCCCGGCGGACCGAACCGCACGGCGGGCAGTGATCGCGGGGCTTGCCGATCTGGCCGAGGAGACCCGGCTGATCGCGGTGTTCTTCGCCGACGGCGATCCGGATTTCGCCTTGCTCGACGATCTGAAGGCCGCCGGTTTCCACGGCGCCATGATCGACACGCTTGGCAAGGACGGCGGTGGCCTGCTGAAGCATATCGCGACCGGGGCGCTGGCACGCTTTACCGCCCGGTGCCGAGCGCTCGGCCTCGTCAGCGGGCTCGCGGGTTCGCTCGAGGCCCCCGATGTGCCGCGGCTGGCGGTTCTCCAGCCCGACTATCTCGGCTTTCGCCGCGCGCTGACCGGCGGGGCGCGCGATGCTGCGGTCGATCTCGGCCGCATCGCGGCGCTGCGCAGCCTCATCAGCGCCGAAAGCCGGCAGGCCGGGCAGGGCGTCGGCGATCCCGAAGACGCCGCCAACGCGCTGGAGAGCGCCGAGACCGACCTCATCTTCGTGCGCGATTTCGTGCAGGAGATGGAGATCGGCGCCTACGGCTTCGAGCGCGGCCGCCGGCAGACGGTGCGCTTCTCGGTCGAGGCCGACGTCGTCCGCGCGCCCGTCCGGCCGGGCGAGATGGCCGACATCTACTCCTACGACCTCATCATGGACGCTGTCCGCAGCCTCGTCGCCTCCGGCCATACCGACTTCGTCGAGACCCTGGCGGAGGAACTCTCGGCGACGCTTCTCGGTGATCGGCGGGTGCGGGCGGTCAGGGTGAAGGTGGAGAAGCTGCAGCTCGGGCCCGGTGCCGTCGGCATCGAAA
This sequence comes from Mesocryomonas lacus, assembly GCF_055730135.2. Classification (NCBI taxonomy): domain Bacteria; kingdom Pseudomonadati; phylum Pseudomonadota; class Alphaproteobacteria; order Hyphomicrobiales; family Aurantimonadaceae; genus Mesocryomonas; species Mesocryomonas lacus. Next base: position 45,317 of record NZ_JBUZWE020000015.1, read on the forward strand.
TCCGGCGGAGGCGACCCCACTAACGCCGCGCCGGCCGCGCAAACTTGCATGGCTGACAGGGAAGCCTTGCCGAATGAGACTTTGCAACGTGCCCTGATCCCGCCCTATGATCGCCGGAGAGCGGCCACCATCCGAACGCGGCCGCAGTACATCATCCCGCCGTGCGCGTTTTCTTCCACGGCCGGTGAACAGGGCGCCGCACCCGCGGCGAAGCCGACATGGACAGCATTCTCGTCGTCAAGCTCGGCGGCAGTTCCGCCGCATCCCCGGATTTCCTGCGCTGGATCGAGGCGATCGAGAAGGCCACCGGGCCGGTCATCATCGTGCCCGGCGGCGGGCCTTTCGCCAACACCATTCGCCGCTACCAGCCGAAGATGGGCTATGACGACGATGCCGCGCACCACATGGCGATCCTCGCGATGGAGCAGTTCGGCCTCGCCCTCGTCAGCCTCGGCACCCGCATGGTGCCGGCCTATTCGCGCGAGGAGATAGACCAGCTCCTGGCCGACGGGCGCATCCCGGTCTGGATGCCGGCGCGTACCGTGCTCGGCGTGCCCGAGATCATCCGCGACTGGTCGGTGACCTCCGACAGCCTGTCGGCTTGGCTCGCCGGGCGGCTGCCGCAGTCGAAACTTCTCTTGGTCAAGCAGATCGACGTGCCGCAGCACTCTTCGCTCGAGGCGATGCAAGGCGCTCAGATCGTCGACGACAGCTTCATGTCCATGCTGCAGCCGGGCACCGTCGTCTATGTCGCCGGGCCCGAAGATCTGCCGCTTGCCGGCATTCGGCTTGCCGAAGGCCTCGTTCCCGGCCATGAAGTGCCGGGGCGGCCGCATCTCCTGGATGCCGCGCAGTAGACGTCAGGAAGCGACAGCGAGATCATGCCGGCCGAAAAGCTTCTGTTTCTGACCGGCCATCTGGCCTTGCCGCGGCTGGAAAAGCTGCTGGGCGATCTCGGCCAGACCGACTTCGAGTGGGCGATCCACGACATCGGCGTCAAGGTGGCGGCGCTGATGACCGGCGAGATCATCTTGCGCCGGCTGAAGAAGCCCGTCATCGCCGACCGCGTCATCGTGCCCGGGCGCTGCCGCGCCGATCTCGATGCGCTGTCGCGGCATTTCGAGGTGCGCTTCGACCGTGGTCCGGACGAACTCGTCGACCTCCCGGCCTTCCTCGGACGCAAGGGCGCGCCGCCGGACCTGTCGCGTCAGGACATGCGGATCTTCGCCGAGATCGTCGACGCCTCCGCGCTGACCGCGGGCGAGATCGCGGCGCGGGCGGTGGGGATGCAGGCGGCGGGCGCCGACGTCATCGACCTCGGCTGCTTGCCGGATACGCCGTTTCCGCATCTCGAAGAGACCATTGCCGAGCTGAAGCGGCAGGGATTGCGCGTCAGCGTCGATTCTGCCAGCCGCGAGGAGCTGACGCGGGCGACCAAGGCCGGCGCCGACTATCTCCTCAGCCTCAACGAGGAGACGCTCGACATCGCCGGGCTCGGCGACGCCGTGCCGATCCTGGTGCCCGCGGTGCCGCACGACATGGCCTCGCTCGACCGTGCGATCGCGCGCGCAACCGCGATGGGCATCCGCTTCATCGCCGACCCCATCCTCGACCCCATTCACTACGGCTTCTCGGCCTCGCTGGTGCGCTACCACCAGCTGCGCGAGCGCCATCCCGAGATCGAGATGCTGATGGGGACCGGCAACCTCACCGAGCTGACCGACGCCGATACCTCGGGCGTGACGGCCATGCTGCTCGGCGTCGCCTCCGAGCTTTTCATCCGCAACCTCCTCGTCGTGCATGTCAGCCCGCACACGCGGCGCACGATCGAGGAGCACGACGCGGCGCGGCGCATGATGTTCGCCGCCCGCGCCGACAGCGCCTTGCCGCGCGGCTATTCCAGCCGCCTGCTGCAGGTGCACGACACCAAGCCCTTCGCCTCGACGCCGGACGAGCTGTTCGCGCAAGGTGCCGAGGTGCGCGACCGCAATTTCCGGATCGAGACGGCGGTGGACGGCATCCACGTCTACAACCGTGATGTCCACCACGTCGAAACCGACGCCTTCGAGTTCTACCCGAAACTCGGCGTCGAGGACGATGCGGCGCATGCCTTCTACCTCGGCGCGGAGCTGCAGAAGGCGGAGATCGCCTGGCGGATCGGCAAGCGCTACGCTCAGGACGTGGCGCTCGACTTCGGTGTCGCCGCGCCGAGACCGGACAGCGACCGTACCCGGCTTGAGGCCGCCGGCCATACGCTGAAGCCGAAGACCGGCGAGGCCGGGGCGCGGCCGGTGGAAGAGCCGGTGCCGGACGTCGCGCCGGACGCTCCAAAGAACGGCTAGCGCAGGCTGCGGTCGGGCGTGCCCGTTCGAGGGTTAGCTGCTTTCGATGCCAGAGCCGCCGAAACTGCCAGCAGTAAAAGATTCTGGGAGGACCGATGCCCTACATCCGCGAGACCATCATCACCACCGTCAGTGCCGACGGCACGGTCCACATCGCGCCCCTCGGCATCATCGAGGACGGCGCCGGCTGGATCATCGCGCCGTTCCGGCCCTCGCAGACCCTTGCCAATCTCGAGGCCAACGGGGTGGCGGTGGCGAACTACACCGACGACGCCCTTATCTTCGCCGGCTGCCTGACCGGCCGGAAGGAGTGGCCGCTGGTGCCGGTGGAGGGTTGCGCGGTGCCGCGGCTGGAGGCCGCCTTGGCGCATGACGTTCTGGCGGTACAGCGGGTCGACGGCAGCGACGAGCGTCCTCGCTTCCATTGCACGGTGACCGCCGCCGGGCAGCACGCGCCGTTCCAGGGCATGAACCGTGCCAAGGCGGCGGTCCTCGAAGCCGCCATCCTCGTCAGCCGCCTCACCATGCTGCCGCGCGAGAAGATCGAAGCCGAGATGGCCTATCTCAACATCGCCATCGAAAAGACCGCCGGCGATCGCGAGCGCCAAGCCTGGTACTGGCTGATGGAGAAGATCATCGCGCATCTCGCGGCCGTCGACGCGGGTTAGGCGGGGCAACGAGGTTCGGTGCCTGGCAGTATTGTGCGGGATCGTTGGACAATCTTCGGTAGCTGATTAATTGTCCGGAAATCGATGTCCTGTAGGGTGGTGGCAACTCTTGTTCCGGGGATCGCCATGTCCCTCAGCATACGAACGAAACGCGACATCGCGAAATACGCCGCGATCATCACCGCCGTTGCGGTCGTCTCTACAGCAAGCTTTGTTCATTTCGCCACCTTCCGTTTGCTGAACCAGCAAGGATATTCCTTCGCGATGGTGCTAGCGATCGGGTTGCCGCTGGTGATCGCCCTGCCGATCGCGACGATTGCCCTGTTCCTTGTCCGGATGATCACCGCGGGGCTCGACAAGATCGAGGCCTTCGTAAAATTTGATCCCCTCACCGGGACGCTGGCGCGCAGCTATTTCATGGAAGTGGCACGAAGGGCCTTTTCAGGCGGGGGCGCCTTGCTGCTGGTCGACGCCGATCATTTCAAGCGCATTAACGACAGCCACGGGCATGATGTGGGTGACGAGGCGCTGCGGGTTCTCGGGGCAACGCTCAACTTCGCGGTCCCGGACACGGCCGCCGTGGGTCGTATCGGCGGCGAGGAATTCGCAATCTTCCTGCCCGGGGCCGACAGGTCCGCGGCCGAAAGGACGGCGGCGGCGATCAATGCGGTCATGCGCGAGAATGGCCGTGTGATTGCAGGCAAGCCGCTCGGCATGACCGTCAGCATCGGCGTGGCGATGGTGACGCCCGGTTCCTCCCTCACCCTTCTGTTCAAGGAAGCGGACGAGACGTTGTACTCGGCCAAGCACAACGGTCGCGACCGCTACCTCCTCGGCCGGTCCTGCATCGGGGCGCAGCCCGTCAGCGCCTCCGCCCTTGCCTAGCGGACGCGGAAGCGATGCTCAGGCCGAAGCTTCAGCCAGAAGGGCCAGTGCCGCAGCCGGTGCGGCCCGGCAGGTGGCATCACGGATGTCCGACCGGCAGTCCAGCAGGTCGGCGAAGTCGACCACGCCGCGATCGAGCCGCGCGGCGAGGCGCTTCAGCACCGAGCGTCCGGCTCCCGCCACCACTACCGGCGCATCGTCGGAGACGTCGCCGCGCGACAAGACGATCAGCGCAGCATCGTGGAGGCGGCGGATCTGCGCTTCGGCAAAGGCCCGCGCCAGTTGCTCGAACGCTTGCGGCGACGCCTCGGCGGCATCGCGGCCGATCATCCGGGCAAGCCGGGCGCGGGAGGCGTCGAGCGTCTTTTCCTTGCCGTCCGCGGCCGGGTGCTGGTCGTCTTCCTCGTCGAGCGTGCCGAGGAGCCGTTGGGCATCGGCCATGGTCGCGAAAAATTCCGCCATGATCGGCGTCTTGCGGCCGAGGAACGGCACCTCGGTCGCCACCGCCATCAGCGCCGTGCGGGTGTAGCCCTGATAGACGAGTTCGCCCGCGAGCAGGCGCTCGGCGTCGGTATGGCCCACGGCCAGCACGACACCATTCTTGACCGGCACGAGGTCGGTGGTGGTAGAGCCCATGTCGAGGAACAATGCCTCCTCGATGCGCGCGGCGGTCAACGCGGCAGTGGCGTGCCAATTGGCCGAGGCGATCTTCATCATCTGCTCGCCGGACGGCCTGGCCGACAAGAAGCCGGCGCTTCCGGCATAGAGCCTGAGGTCGTCGCCCAGATGTACCGTCAGGATGCGCGTGAGTTCGTACACGCCCTCGTCGCGGTCGGCGAAAATATCTGACAGCTCGCCGGTCATGGTGACGGCGTGCCGGTCGACGGGTCCGACCTTGGCGAGAATTGAGGTCAGCGCGTCGCCGAGATGGTGGAGGCCCTTCCAGATGGGCGTCGGCTCCTGCCAGACCTTCAGGATCTCGCCGTTCTCGGCCAGGGCCGCTTTCAGATGCGCGCCACCGACATCCCAACCGAGCGTTCTCATGTCTGCCTTTCGTCGCGCGCTTCCAAAGCGCTCGCTGCGATGCCGGAAGTGTCCTAGCTTTATAAAGGCGTCGACGACGGAAACCAACAGGTTGCCTGAGGTCGGCGCGAATGGATTCAGGGACGACGTGATGCAGATCATTCCGGTGCTCGACCTGATGGGCAGGCTTGTCGTGCGCGGGGTGATGGGCGATCGCGCCGCCTACCGCCCGATCGTCACGCCGCTTGCCACCTCGGCCGACCCGCTGGCCGTGGCGCGCGGGCTCTCCAGCCTTGGGGCGTTCGAGGCGTTCTATCTCGCCGATCTCGACGCTATCGAGGGGCGGGCTCCCAACCATCAGACGGTGGCGGCGCTGTGTGCGGCGTTTCCGCAGGCGGCCTTCTGGCTCGATGCCGGCGTGCGGGATGCGGCGGCAGCGCGTGTCCTCCTCGAGAACCCGCAGGTGACGGTGGTGCTCGGCAGCGAGAGCGTCGAGAGTGCCGGCGTGGTCGCTGGGTTCGCGGGGGAGCCGCGGGTGGTGCTGTCGCTCGACTATCGCGGCGACGATTTCCTCGGGCCGGCGGCGCTGGAGACGGATGCCGCTCTCTGGCCGGGCCAAGTGATCGCGATGACGCTCGCCAAGGTGGGCAGCGGCACGGGGCCGGATCTCAACCGTCTGCGGGACATCCGGGCGCGGGCCGGAGGGCGGGCGGTCTTTGCCGCAGGCGGCGTGCGCGGCGCGGCGGATCTGGCGCTGCTGGCAGCCGCCGGGATCGACGGCGCGCTTGTTGCCTCGGCGCTGCACGATGGCCGTCTCGATCAAGCGACGCTGGCGGCGCTTGGCGCTGCGCCCCGCGCCGGGCTTGCGACTTCAGGCAAATGAAAAAAGGGGCCGAAGCCCCTTTTCTCGAATCACTGGAAACCGAAGATGGCGGCCAATCGCCGGAGAAGGCCGGCTTTCATTGCAGGCTGTTGATCTTCTCCGGGATGGTCTCTTGTCTAGGCGCCGGCGAACGGATGTGCCGCCGAGCCCTTCTTGGCGACGACTTCCTTGGCGGTCGGCGTGCCCTTGATGGCGCGCTCGATCGACTCCTTGGTGGCCTGGTAGTTGTATTCGCGGATCTTGGCGTCGTCCGCGGCTTCCCAGTGGATGAACACGCCGACGCAGATGAACAGGTCATCGGCTTCGTCGGCCGGGATGGTGCCGTCCTCGACGCTGTCGGCGACGGCGCGGGCGACCGCGGTCTGGGCCGGTCCGAACATCTGCACCGCCTGGCGGGCATCCTTGATCGTGACCTTGTTGAACATCAGGGTGTTCGGCTTGCACGGCAGGTTGGGGGCGACCACTGCGAGGAGCGAGGTGAAGCCGTCCTTGTTGTTGGTCAGCGAGTTGCAGAACGCGGTTTCCGCGGCGCTGCCCCGGGGGCCGATGATCAGGTCGATGTGCGCAACCTCGTTGCCCTCGCCCACCAGCGATTCGCCGACCATTACCTTGTTGATGACTGCCATGGTGTTTCCTCCAAAATTGACAAAAAGCCTCCGGCGCCCTGCTGGGCCGGGGTCACAAGTTCCGTATTTCGGGACAAAGTTATGCCGCCGCATCGAGCGGCATGGATCTCTGGCTCCCTCCCGAACGCCGGACCTCAAAGTCCGGCACACGGCTATCCTTGTTCACGGCGTCCCCTGCGGGACCGGTTGGCCAGATAGCTGCCGGGGGGACATGGCCCCCGGCATTCGACAGTCAATCATTCAGGGCGTCATTCTTCAAGGCGTCTGACGAGTTCTTCGGTGAAAAGGCTGGCAACGGTTAGATCGGCGGAAGTGCCGGGATTGAGGCCGCGTTGTTTCAACCGGGTATCGGCACCAAGCAGCTCCGCCTCGCGGGCGGCGCGATCGGGCAAGGCGGCAAGGCTCCATCGGAGGTCGCCCATCTCCGCCTGCAGCGCCTTGGCGGCCGGAGGGCCGAACTTCCGGCCGACATGGCTGTCGGGAAATTCCTCGGCAAAGGCAAGGAAACAGGCGATCGCCGGCCACATCCCGGTCTCGCCGGCCTGCCGCGCGGCCGCCAAGGCGGGCAAGCCGACGTCGAAGATACCGGCAAATCCGTCCGCATACTGCCGGGCGACGAGATCGCGCGGCGCGGCGAGGCGCATCGCCTCGACGAGGCTTATGCTCGGCGTCGCGCGGACGTCGTGTGCATCCTCCGTGCCGAGCCCGCCCGGCGAGGCGTGGGCGATGGCGCGAAAGGTGTTGGCGGCGTCGTCCGCGGTGAGATCGGACAGGACGCCGCCGACCGCCACCCGCAGCCGCTCGGCCCCGCTGCCGCGGGCGGGCCCCGCTCGACGTTCGCCGCCCAGCCGCTCGGCCGCGACGGCGAGAGGGGCGGCCAGCAGCAGGATGCCGAGATTGGTGTTCATGCCGACGGCGGCCCATGTCGCCTCGACGGCGGCGAGAACGCGCGCTCCGGTCGGCGCGCCGACCGCGGCGATCGCCGGGGCGGAGACGACGGCGCTCCGCTCGAACACGCCGACATCCATGCCGTGGCCGCCAGCGAAGCGGTGGACGTTGCCGGGCTTCAGCGCGTCGAGTTCGGCCCGGCAAGCCAAGAGATAGGCGTCGGCGATCGCCTCGGACGAAAGCATCAGAAGGCCCGGGCAAGGCTCGCCGGGCGATGGCCCGCAGCCCGGCCCGCCAGCCGTTCCAGGAGATCGGCGACGCGCCGCGCGGGAATGTCGATGCCGCTCGCTTGTTGAAGGCCTGTCCAGGCCGGCATCGAGTTGACCTCGATCACCTGCGCCGCGCCGGTCGAGTCGCGCAGGAGATCAACGCCGCAGAAATCGCCGCCGACCGCCTCGGTCGCGGCGATCGCCAGCGCCTCCAGCTCCGGATCGGCTGGCATCGGCAAGGCCGCGGCGCCTTGCTTGATGTTGGTGATCCACTGCCCCGCCTGGCGCATCATGCCGGCGGCGACGCGGCTGTTCGAGACGAGGATGCGGTAGTCGGTGAAAAGGCCGTTGCCGCCGTGCCCGGCGAAGCGCTGGAGATAGTAGACGCCGGCGATCTCCGCCTCGGACGGCAGGTCGTCCGCCCCGTGCACCAGGCGCAAGCCCTTGCCTTGCGCGCCGAACAGCGGTTTCAGCACCAGCGCGCCGTCCTCGCCGTCACAGATGCGCGCGGCCTCCGCCCGGCTTTCGACGGTCCAGCTGCGCGGGCTCGGCAGGCCGGCACGGGCGAGGAGGAAGCTCGTCATCGACTTGTCGACGCAGCGCTCGATCGAGGCGGCGTCGTTGGACACGAGGACGCCGAGTCGGCCGAGCGCGTGCAGGACGCCGAGGCGGCGTGTCACCTGCTCGAAGCTGCCGGCATCGAGCGTGCGCACGCAGACCGCGTCCGGCAGGTCCTCGCCGAAGTGCGGCATCACCAGCCCGTGCTGGGCCTCGGTGTCGTAGGCGATGTCTGCGAGCTCGATCGCCGCCACGTCCGCGCCAGCCGCCGTGAAGGCGGCCAGCATGTCGTGGGCATGGCGGTCGAGATCGGCGGTGACGAGGGCGATGCGCGGCGCGGGCGCCATAGCGCCGGGTGACGGCGCGATGGCTTCGGCAGCGCTCACGAGAAGGAGGCGTCGAGCAGCGCCGGATGGACCCCGCCGGCGCGGAACGTCTCGCCGGTCTCGAGCGCGACCACGGCGACCTCGGCCGGGCTGAACAGGCTCGGATCGATCTTGTAGAAGTCGCCGTCGTATTGCTGGAAGATCTTGGCGAAGGGCGTGCCGTGGTCGGCGGAGTTGTGGCTCGGCAGCGCCTCGGCCAGCGCCTTTGCCTCGGCCGCCGGGCCCGTGACGTGGAGGAGCACGCGTCCGCCATAGATCACCGCATCGTTGGTGCGGCCCATGGCGGTGATGAAGTCGGGATGCGGCGGCGGCAGCGGGACCGTGCCGAGGCCCGACTTGATGCGCGCGAGGTCGAAGGCGAGCGTGTGCGCCTTGTGCAAGGCGACCTCGACGACGCGGCCGATGATCTGGACGGTGCCGGCAAGGCTCTGCGTCGGCGCGTAGAGGATGGTCAGCCGGTCCGGCGCGACCTTGCAGTCATCGGCGATGCGGCGGACGAGCTCCTCCGGCGGCGGGCTGCCGGTCTCCAGCACCAGGATTGCCCGCTCGCTGGCGTCGGCATAGGCGATGTCGGCAAACAGCGTTTCCTTACCGGCGAGCGCGCGGGCGGGGCCCGAGCCCATCGAGAAGTAGTTGCCGACCTCGGAGGTCAGCTGCCAGCCGGCATACTGGCTGCCGAGGCAGGCGAGCACCGGGTCCCAAGTCTCGACCGTCAGCGCGAAGGGATAGCGCGGCAGCGAGGCGTCGGCGACGAGGCTGGCGCGGCCGAGCCCGCCGAGACAGATCTCGGTCAGCAACCGGCCGGCCTCCAGGCTGCCGAACGCCGCGGCGCCGGCATCGACCAGCGTTTCGCCGGCACTGCCGGTCGACACCGCCACGCCGAGCGCGTCGGCGCGGTCGATGAGCTCGGCGACGATCCGCTCGGCGCCGCGGCTGACCGAGGGGGTGCGCGGGCCGCGCGCGGGCATCTGCGGATGGGTCATTGCGGCATTCCCTCGATCGAAGTCTTGATGGCGGCGAGCCGGCTGGCCAGAAGGGCCATGGCGGCATCAGGCGTCTCGCCGTCCGCCTTCAGCGTGCAGATCGGCTCGCCGTAGCGGATGACGGTGCCGGGCATGGGCCTGTCCGACACGAAGTCCGGCCAGGCGACGCTGCCGATCGTCAGCATCTCGGCCTCGCTGTAGGCAAAGCCCGCGGCGCGGATCGGTGTCGCCGGCAGCGCACCCGGGCCACCGGGGAGGCGGCCGGCGCAGGCGTCGAGATGGATCGTCAGGAGCGGCGCGCCCGGCCGTTCGAACACGTCCATCGAGGCGCCGGGGCGTGGGTTGATCTCGAGGAGGATCGGCGCGTCGCTCTCGTCGAGGATGAAGTCGGCGCTGCAGATGCCGGCCAGCGCCGGCACGGCCGCGGCGATCGCCGCGATGGCACGGCCGATGCCGTCCTCCAGGCCCTCGCGCAGCCGAACTGGGCCGCAGGCGCCGCCATAGCGGAACGGCTCCGTCGGGCTGGGGCTCGGCCATTGCTCGGAGAGCCCGAGGATTGCGGCCCGTCCGCCGGCGGCGACGAAGAGCGCCGAGCGCCGGTCGCCGGAGACGAAGCGCTGGTAGTAGCGGTCGGGCGCCGGGTCGCGGGTCGCGAGCGTGCCGATGTGCAGTCCGCCGGCCGCACCTGCGCGTTTGCTCAGCCAGTGCGTGCCGTCGTCCGCCTCGGCTTCCGGACGCTCGCGCTGGGTCTGGGGATGGCGAATGCCGTTTCGGCTGCACAGTGCGGCGAAGCCGAGCGGGTCCTTGAGGATCCGGACGGTGTCGCCGCTGTTGCCGAGCAGCGGCCAGCGCGCGCCGATGGCGTCGATCAGTTCGGGGCGGTCCTCGAAGCCCGGGCCGCAGACGACGCCGACGGGGTCGCGCCCGGCCGCCAGCGCACCCAGCGCTGCCAGCAGATCGTCGCCATCGAAGCCATCGACGAAATCGCCCTCGACGGTGCGGAAGTCGGCGACGAGATCGCGCAGGTCGTTGTCGGCGAAGAGGTCGGCGACGAGCGGCGTGTAGCCGGCCGCGCGCGCGCTGGCGGCCAGCGAGCGGCCGGAGAAGGTGGCGATGAGCAGGAAGGGTGCCGCCATCAGAGCTCGGGGACGAGCGTGCGGGCGAGGATGAAGGCATCGCGGAAATCGAGCGCCAGCACCTCGTCCGCCTCGATCATCCGCCGGAACAGACCGGACTCGGTCTGGTACTTGACGTTGCCGATGGCCAGCGCGCCGACGCCGAGGATCGAGGATCCGGCGATCGGCTTGCCCATGTCGAAGACGTCGACGCCCTCGATGCCGGACGGCGGCACGGCGTTGACGTCGGCGGCGGCCAGAAGCTTCGGGGCAGCCCGCAGGTTTTCTGCGGTGAGGACGCGCACGCCGGCCTTGGCGGCGGCCAGCACGATCTCCGCGCCCTCCAGCACCGCGGCCTTCTCCGCGTCCGTCGCGCCGTTGACCGCGGCGACGTCGACACCGAAGCGCGCCTTCATCTCGTCCGCCCGGGCCTGGACCCGCGCGACGCCGCTATGGCCGACGAGGGTCACCTCAGCGCCCTCGAGCGCGGCGATGACGGCCGAGCAGTAGCCGACGACGCCGGTCGCGCCGAACACGGCGATGCGGGTGCCGGCGAGCCCGCGGCCGTGCTTGGCCTGCACGACCTTTTCGGTGCAGGCGACCATGGCGGCGGCGGTGGTGAAGGAGCCGGCGGGATCGGCGAAGATGTTGGTGCCGAAGGGCGGCACCAGCGCCGCCTTGGCGGCGTCGATCATGTCGAGCGCCAGCACGGCGTCGTCGCCGCCGAAGAAGATGCCGGTCGAGACGCCGAAATGCGGCGGCCGGGAGAAGATCGCGTCCTGGACGAGGTCGGCGACCTCGTCCAGCGTGACGTTCTCATAGGGCACGATGACGTCGTAGCCGGCGTCGGCCGCCATGTTCACGTCGAACGGGCTGACATGCTTGTGCGGCGTCAGCATGTGCAGGATGTTTTTCTGGGCCATGTTTCCTCCAGGACGTTTTGGCCGGTTTGCCCGGCATTCTTGTTTGGGCGGCAGCGTTCAGGCGGCCGAGCTCGTCGTGATGGTCGCGCCGCTGTTGCGCCCTTCCACGACGCGGATGTCGAGGCTCTCGCCGGCGCCGCGCAGCCGCGCGACCATGGCGCGGGCCTCTTCGACGCTGGCGGCGAAGGCGAAGCCGGTGGGTCCCCAGGAGCTTTGGCCGATGCCGGTTGCGCCCATGGCCTTCAGCTGCGCCATGGCGCTGGCGACGCGTGGGCTGCTGAAGAGGCCGCCTTGCGCGGCCGCGAAATGCTCGCCGACATGGCGCTGAATCTCACCGAGCGCCGCGCCGAAATTGGCAAGGTCGGTTTCGACGAGGGCCGGCAGCAACTGCATCAGCACGAGGTGGCAGATCTGCGCCGCGGTGGTTTCAGGGAATGCCGGAAGGGCGGCGAAGGCGTCGATCTCCTCGCTGCCTTCGAGGCCGTTGCGGGCGGGATCGATCACCAGGATCACCCGCCAGGCCTCGGGAAACCGCAGCCGCGCGATGACCGGCGGCGGCAGGTTCAGCGCGCCCTTGCCGCCGTCGACGAGGAACCCGCCATCGTTGAAGAAGCCCGCGCCGACGCCGGACCGGCTGCCGCGGCCGAGGAAGGCGGCATCGCCTTCCGGATCGAGCGGCATGCCGTTCAGCCGGCGCAGTGCTCCGGCCACCGCGAGCGCCAGCTGCGTGCCCGAGCCGAGGCCCGCATGGGCGGGGATGACGCTGGAAATCGAGAGGTGGTGGTGGTGGTGGCTGATGCCGAGATGGGCGCGCATCGCCTCGAGGTGCCAGCGGGCCCGCGACTTCTCCGGTCCCTCGACCACCGTCGCCTCGGCGCGGCGCAAGGTGATGCGGGTCGAGGGCTCCGACACGGCCATGCCGATGCCGCCGAAACGGCGGCCGAGGCCGCCCTGCATGTCGAGAAATCCCAGATGCAGGCGCGCGGGTGCTGCGACGCTGACGACGTCCGTTGTCACGATATGTCCTGTCTTCTGATGCCCGCTCAACTATTATTCTTCTTTGGCGAAGGCCGGCAAGGGGAGAAACCGAGGCGATGGCGAACGAGGGCACCTATTGCGATGACGCGGTCAATGAAATCCTTCGGCGCGACCTGCCGCGCTGGCAGCTGGAGGACGGCTCGATCCGGCGGACCTTCAAGACCCATGGCTGGAAAGCCAGCCTGATGGTGGTCAATGCCATCGGCCATCTGGCGGAGGCGGCGTTCCATCATCCCGACCTCCTTGTCTCCTACGGTGCGGTCGAGGTGCGGCTTTCCCATCATGACGCCAAGGGGATCACCGACCTCGACTTCGAGCTGGCGCGCAAGATCGAGGTTGTGATCGGCTGGCAGCCTGGCCGGGAAGCCGGGGCACTGACCGGGCCGCCTGACGATCCACGCTTCGCCTATATCCGCTACGACGACTGAGATCGCGGGCGATCCGGCGACGGCGCCGGCGGCTTGCCGCTACAATTTTTGCACGCCGGGGCTTGGCGCTTGGGCGTCCTTGGCTTTAACTGGCCCCGGGCGCCAGGAAGCGATGTCTTTTGGGCAATGTAGGGACTGACGGGCCGATGGCTCCGCGGGACGGGTTGGACGGGGCGACTGCGCCTGTCGCCTGGATCGACGGGGCCGGAGCTGCACAGGACGGAGCGATCGCGGCGGCAGCGCAGCTGATCGGCCGCAGCCGGATGCCGTTGTTCACCGGGCTGTCGACGGACGTCGCCGGCGTGAAGGCGGCATTGCGGCTGGCAAAGCTCTCGGGCGGCGTGGTCGACCACGGCGCCTCGGAGGCGCTCTACCGCAACATCGAGGTGCTGCGCGGCAGCGGCATGTTCCTCGCCGTGCCCGCCGAAATGCGCCGGCGTGCCGATCGTTTCCTCATCGTCGGCGGCGACGCCGCGACCCTTGCGCCGGACCTTCTCGCCTTTCTCTTCAGTGGCACCCGCGATCTCGGCCGAGACGGCGAGGGTGGCGGCGAGCGGCGCATCGTCTGGCTCGGCGGGCCAGCCGATCCGCAGATCGGGTCCGGCCGCATCCCGGTCGAGGCTGTCGCCTGCGACATCATCGATCTCGCCGATGCCACAGCGATGATCCGCGCCGCGCTTGGCGGACGGCGTTTCGGCGAGGGGCCGATCGATCGCGACAAGGCCGCCGAGATCGCCGCCTGGCTGAAGGGGGCGGGCTTCGCCTGCGTCCTTTGGTCCGCTGAAAGCCTGGACGCGCTCGGCGTCGAGATGCTCGCCGGCCTCGTCGCCGACCTCAACCTCACCACCCGTGCCTCCTCGATCCCGCTCGCTGGCCCCGGACAGGCCTGGGGGGCGGCGCAGATTGCCACCGCGGTCACCGGCTATCCGCTGCGGGTGAGCTTTGCCCATGGCGACGCCGAGCACGACGCCTTCGCCTATGCCGCCGGCCGGCTGATCGCCGCGGGCGAGGTCGACCTTGTCGTAGACATCTCCTCGCTGGCCGCCTTCTCGGGCGCCGAGCCGAAAGGCGACGTGCCGCTGATCGTGCTCGGCACGCCGACCGCTGCCTCGGCCTTGCGGCCCGAGGTCGGCTTTGCCGTCGCCGAGATCGGTGCGGGAAGCCTCGTCTATGCCGACGAGATTTCGAGCTTCGTGCCGGTGGAGGCGTCCGATGAGGAGGCCGCCGCGCCCGGCGATCTGCCGACGGCCGCCGCCATCCTCGACGCGCTCGCCGCTGCCCTCGAAGCCGGCCTCGGCGGTTCCGAGCGAAAGGCCTGACGATGCTGACGAAACTTTCCGGCGGCCATGTCGTCGATCCCGTCAACGGCCGCGACGGCATCGGCGACCTCTTCTTCGAGGACGGCCTGATCGTCGCCGCGCCGGGCGAGGGGCGGACGCCCGACAGAACGATCGACTGCACCGGCATGGTGGTGATGGCCGGCGCCATCGACATCCACTCGCACATCGCCGGCGGCCACGTGAACACCGCGCGGCTGCTGCTGCCGGAGTTCCACAAGGCCTTCAAGGCCCGGCCCGATGCGACGGCGCTGACCAAGGTCGGCTGGACCACCGAGGAGACCGGCATCCTCTATGCCGGGATGGGCTTCACCACCGTCGTCGAGCCGGCGATGGCGCCCTCGGCGGCGCTGCACGCGCATCTGGAACTTGCCGACATCCCGATCATCGACAAGGCGACGCTGGTCATCCTCGGCAATGACGACTTCCTGCTGTCGCTGATGCGCGCCGGTGAGAGCGAGGCGGCGATCGAGGACTACGTTGCTTGGTCGGTCTCGGCGTCCCGCGCTCTGGGGGTGAAGACGATCAATGCTGGCGGGTCGGCGGCGTTCAAGGACAATGTCCGCGGCTTCTCCTTCGACGACACCGTGCCGGACTACGGCGTCACCTCGCGGCAGATCGTCAAGACCCTGCAAGGCGCGGTGACGCGGC
Organism: Mesocryomonas lacus; assembly: GCF_055730135.2. Lineage (NCBI taxonomy): Bacteria > Pseudomonadati > Pseudomonadota > Alphaproteobacteria > Hyphomicrobiales > Aurantimonadaceae > Mesocryomonas > Mesocryomonas lacus. Next base: position 60,320 of record NZ_JBUZWE020000015.1, read on the forward strand.
TCGGCATCGCCCACCCGCTGCACGTCCACTGCAACAATCTCGGCATTCCCGGCAGCAGTGCCGATGCTGCCGCGATGACGATGGACGCCGCGGAAGGGCAGCCGCTGCACCTCGCGCACATCCAGTTCTACGGCTATGGCGCCGACGGCAAGCGCGCCTTCTCGTCGGAGAGCGAGCGACTGGCCGCCGTCGTCAACGCGACGCCGGAGGTGACCGTCGACATCGGCCAGGTGATGTTCGGCCAGACCGTCACCGTCTCGTCCGACGCCATGCGCCAGTTTGGCGGGCGGGCGGGGGCGAGCCCGAAGAAGAGCGTGATCCAGGACGCGGAGGCGAATGGCGGCGGCGTGGTGCCGATCGACTATCGCCAAGCCAACTACTTCAACGCGCTGCAATGGGCGATCGGGCTGGAGCTGTTCCTCTTGATCGAGGATCCCTGGCGGGTCTTCTTCACCACCGACCATCCGAACGGCGCGCCCTTCACCGCCTATCCCGAGATTTTCGCGCTGCTGATGGACCGGGAGGTTCGCGCCCACTGGATCGAGGCGATGCCGAAAGCCGCGATGCGGATGACCAAGCTGCCGGAACTAACACGCGAATATACGCTGAACGAGATCGCCATCATGACCCGCGCCGCGCCCGCCAAGCTGCTGGGCCTTGCCGACCGGGGCCATCTCGGGCCCGGCGGCATTGCCGACGTCGCGGTCTACCGCGCCAGCCCGGACAAGGCGGCGATGTTCGGCAAGGCGGCCTACCTCTTCAAGGACGGCGAGCTGGTGGTGAAGGACGGCGACGTTGTCGCGCGGCGGATGGGCAAGACGCTGTCGCTCGGCACCAAGGCCGATCCCGCCATGCGGCGGCGGCTCGAGACTTATTACGACGAGACATACGGCATCCCGATGCGCTGGTTCGAGGTGCCCCAACACGCCCTCGGGCTCGGCGATCCATTCAAGGTGGTCCCATGGCAGCGCTGATCCGCAACGGCGTCACCATCGACGACACCTTCGCCGAGGCTTTTCCGATGAGCGGCACGGGGGTCATCGTTACCGCCGTCAACGAGCGCTGGGTCATGGCCGCGGCGCAGTCGATGACCGGCTTCGCCACCTCCGTCATCGCCTGCGGCTGCGAGGCCGGCATCGACCGGATGCTGTCGCCGGAAGAGACGCCGGACGGGCGGCCCGGCGTGCGGCTGTTGATCTTCGGGATGGAGCCGGTGGGACTGGCCAAGATGCTGGCGACGCGGCTCGGCCAGTGCATCCTGACCAGCCCGTCATCGGCCTGCTATGCCGGGCTGGAGGGCGAAACGCGCATCGATCTCGGCAATGCCATCCGCTATTTCTCCGACGGCTGGCAGGTCTCCAAGAAGTTTGGCGAGAAGCATTTCTGGCGCATGCCGGTGATGGAGGGCGAGTTCCTCTGCGAGGCGCAGACGGGGTTGACCGGCAAGGCGGTCGGCGGCGGCAACCTCCTGTTCCTCGCCAAGGACGCTGCGCATGCGCTGCGTGCCGCGGAGGCGGCGGTCGACGCGATCCACGCGGTCGACGGCGCGATCATGCCGTTTCCGGGCGGCGTGGTGCGCTCGGGCTCGAAAATCGGCGGCAAGTACAAGGGCATGATGGCCTCCAGCAACGATGCCTTCTGCCCGACGCTGAAGGGCGTGACGAAGTCCGAGCTCGGCTCCGAGATCGGCTCGGTGCTGGAGATCGTCATCGACGGCGTGACGTCCGAGGTGGTGGCCGAGGCCATGCGCGTCGGCCTGAAGGCGGTGGTCGACCTCGGCCCCGACAAGGGCGCGCTGCGCGTCAGCGCCGGCAATTACGGCGGCAAGCTGGGACCGCACCACTACCACCTGAAGGATCTCGCACCATGAGCGGCCTGACCTTCACCCTGCGGCACGCGCCGGACCAGCGGCTCGACCTGTCCAGCCTGACCGCCGCCCGCCTCGCGGGGCTCGGCACTGCGGCGATCTCCGCTCTGCCGATCGGCACGACCCGGATAGGCCTTGCTGTCGGCGACGTCTTTGCCGTTACCGGCGACGATCCCGCCGACATCCGCATCGTCGGCGGCTCCGAAAGGTTCGACCGGGTCGGCGAGGGCCAGGCGGGCGGTGCCATCCTCGTCGAGGGCGATGTCGGCCAGCGCGCCGGGCGGGCGATGACGGGCGGCACGCTCGAAATCCGCGGTTCGGCCGGCCCGTTTGCGGGCTCCGGCATGTCGGGCGGTACGCTGACGGTGACGGGCGACGCCGGCGACGATCTCGGCGGTCCGCTGGCCGGCGAGATGGCTGGCCTCCGGGGCGGGACGGTGAATGTTCTGGGGAGCGCCGGCGCGCGGGCCGGCAACCGGATGCGCCGCGGCGTCGTCCGGATTGGGGGATCTGCCGGACCGAATGCGGGCGCGCGGATGATCGCCGGCACGATCGTCATCGGCGGACGGGCGGCGCGCGGCGCCGGCATGCTGATGAAGCGGGGCACCATCGTGCTGGCGGGCGGCGCGGACGCGATCGGGCCGACCTTTCTCGACAACGGGCCCGCCGACCTCCTGATCCTGCGCCTGATGGCCCGGACCTTTGCGGCCGAGCCGTTTGACCGACCTATGTTCGACGGCAGCCCGATGCGGCGCCTAGCCGGGGACACCGCAGTCTCGAGCCAAGGCGAGATCTTCCTGCCGCTGGACTGATCCTGATCGGGCCTTCCGCCATGCTGCGAGATCCGTGAATACGTCACCGCAGATCATAGAAAAACCGCCGGCACCTTTTGATGCCGGCGGTTTCGAGATGGACCGGCGTCTCCCAGGGAGACGCCGCAGTCTCTTCATCGAGATTAGCTGCCGAAAGCTTTGGTCAGAGCCTTGACGGCCATGTCTGTCGCTTCCTTCGCTTCCGGCACAACCGCCGCCATGCCGAAGAACTCGTGCGTCACGCCGTCAAAAGTCTTCTGCTCGGTGGCGACGCCGGCCGCCTTCAGCTTCTCCGCGAGCATTTCACCTTCTGACCGCAGCGGATCGATCTCAGCATTGATGATCGTGGTCGGCGGCAAGCCGGCGAGATCCGTGCGGTTGACGAGATCGAGCCGCGGGTCCGCGGCCTGGTCCTTGCTCTCGAACACGTTGGAGACGAACCACTCCATCGCCTGCTTCGACAGCGGCGCGGCCTCTGCATTCTCGACGTAGGACGGGGTCATCATGTCCTTGCCGGCGACGGGATAGACCAGCACTTCGGCCAGCGGCATGGTGAGCTTCTGGTCGCGGGCCGCGATGGCGACGTTGGCCGCCAGGTTACCGCCGGCGCTCTCGCCGACCAGCGCGACCTTCTTGGCATCGCCATTGAAGCTTCCGGAATTCTCGATCGCCCACTTGTAGGCCGCGATGGCGTCCTCGTGCGCCGCCGGGAACTTGTTCTCCGGGGCATGACGGTAGTCGGCCGAAACCACGACCGCCTTGGCGTTGGCGGCGATGCCGCGGGCCGAGGCGTCATAGGTATCGATGTCAGCGATCACCCAGCCGCCGCCGTGGAAGTAGACGACAACCGGAAAAGGCCCGGTGCCTTCCGGCGTGTAGACGCGGACCGGAATCTCGCCGGCTGCACCGGGGATCATCATGTCCTTGGTCTTCACCGCCTTGAAGGCAGCGTCAGGCTCGATGCCCTTCTCCTTCATGACCGCCATCGCCGCGTCTGCCGGCGTCGGGCCCTTGCGGGTTTCTTCCACCGACTGCGTGCCGATCGGCTTGGCGCCGAGTTCCTCTAGCTTGTCCAGGACGGATTTCATCTCGGCCGTCGGCTGCGCCATCGCAGGTTTGGCCGTGTCGCTCATTGGGGCAGTCGCCGGAGTGGCGGTCTGCGCGAGGGCGGCGGTCGAGAGGAGCGTTGCCGAAACAAGCGCCAGAGCCAGACGGGTTGCGGTTTTCATAAGGTATCCTTTGGAATGCAGAGGGATGTGGCTGGAGAACCGCACATCCTCTCGATGCGTTCCGGGTCGGTGAGCGAACAGAAACGTGATTGATTCCGAACGGTTTTTCGGCGTGTCTGTCTGCCGTGGCGGGAACCAGAAGAAGGCTCGGGCGTGTCTTGGCCTGCGAGAAACGGCCAGCGAGTTCAAGCGTGACGACGGATCGCCAAGAGGGCTCCGCCTGTGCTCGCGAAATCTTGAGAGATCTGGTGTCTGCGCGTGTCTTCCTCCCCATGCAGGCTGCTCTACGATCAGATGTGCAGGGGATGGGTGCGGCCGATGTAGCGCTCCCTCGGTTTCCTGCGATGGGCACCAAAATCGGGCTGTCGGCCCAGGGAGCGCGAAATGATCGACCTGATCCTGTCCGTCTGCATGGTTTCCCAGCCGCAGACTTGCAAGGAAGAGCACCTCTACTACGAGAGCCGGGGCTCGCTGACCCAGTGCATGATGCTGTCGTCACCCTATGTCGCCCAATGGGCCGGCGACCATCCGCAGTGGAAGGTGACGAGCTGGAAGTGCGGTTGGCCTCAGGCCCGTAAGCAGCCAATCTGAACAGCAACGTGCCATCTGCCTCATATATAGGCAATTGTACTGGTGCAGCAGGCGCATGCAGCGGCGGAGAAGGTCTTGCGCATCGAGCCTGCTGATTCTCGCGGCATTCCGACCGTGCGGAACGCCCTGCAAGGCCTTGATCAGCAGTCGACTGACTATTTTGTTGCGCTCGAACTTTGGTCGGCAGCGATATGGCACGCGGCTTGCCAATCCACTTGCGAGGATCCGTCAGGGGGCGGGTCGGAACGAGTGGAGAGTGGGAATGTTTTCAGCGAAGAAGTGGCTGCGGGGAGCCGCTGCGGCCTTGGCTCTTGGGTCTTTTGGGGCCCCTGCAGCCCAGGCGCAGGAGACCATCAAGGTCGGCGTGCTGCATTCGCTCTCCGGCACGATGGCGATCTCCGAGACGACCCTCAAGGACGTCATGCTGATGCTGATCGAGGAGCAGAACGCCAAGGGCGGCCTGCTCGGCAAGAAGCTTGAGCCGGTCGTCGTCGATCCCGCCTCCGACTGGCCGCTGTTCGCCGAGAAGATGCGCGATCTTGTCTCGGCCCAGAAGGTCGCGGCGGTGTTCTGCTGCTGGACCTCGGTCTCGCGCAAGTCGATCCTGCCGGTCGCCGAAGAGCTCGACACCGTCGTGTTCTATCCCGTGCAGTACGAGGGCGAAGAGTCCTCGAAGAACATCTTCTACACCGGCGCTGCCCCCAACCAGCAGGCGATCCCGGCCGTCGACTACATGATGGAGGAAGGCGTGAAGCGCTGGGTGCTGGAAGGCACCGACTACGTCTATCCCCGTACCACCAACAAGATCCTCGAAGCCTATCTCCTTTCGAAGGGCGTCCCGGCCGAGGATATCAAGGTCAACTACACGCCATTCGGCTTCAGCGACTGGCAGACCGAGGTCTCCGCGATCAAGGAATTCGGCGCGGCCGGCAAGAAGACGGGCGTCGTGTCGACCGTCAACGGCGACGCCAACGTGCCGTTCTACAAGGAACTCGCCAACCAGGGCATCACCGCCGAGGATATTCCCGTGATGGCCTTCTCGGTCGGCGAGGAAGAGCTTGCCGGCATCGACACCGCCCCGCTGGTCGGCCACCTCGCCGCCTGGAACTACTTCCAGTCGGTCGACACGCCTGAGAACGCCGCCTTCATCAAGGCCTGGCATGCCTACATCAAGAACGACAAGCGCGTGACCAACGACCCGATGGAAGCCCATTTCATCGGCTTCAACCTCTGGGTCAAGGCGGTCGAGAAGGCCGGCACCACCGACCCGGACAAGGTGATCGACGCCATGGTCGGCCTGTCCGTGCCGAACCTTTCCGGCGGCATGGCGACGATGGGCAAGAACCATCACATCACCAAGCCGACGCTGATCGGCGAAATCCAGGCCGACGGTCAGTTCGAAGTCGTCAAGGAGATCCCGGCTGTCGAGGGCGATGCCTGGTCGGACTTCCTGCCGGAGTCGAAGCCGCTCGTCGCCGACTGGACCGACCCGATCCGCTGCGGCAACTACAACACCGAGACGAAGACCTGCGGCGGTTCCGTCAAGGCCAACTAAGCCTCCCGCGCCGCTGCAACCAGCGGCGCAAGACCCTTCGGCAGACCGCGGCGATACGGCACCCTCTTTCGCAAGGCCTGCCCGGATGGCGTGCATGACCTCCCGCATGCGCGCCCTCCCCACGGGGCGGCGGCCCTCGCCGCCGCCCCGTCTTTCCTTCCCTCGCAACCGGCGTCCCGATGACATCTTCTACGCTGCGACATGCCTTTCTTGCTGGCCTCATGCTCTTGGCCGCCTTCCTCCTGCCGGGCCCCGCCATGGCGCAGGACGCCGCCGGCATCGCTCCGATCATCGCCGAATTCGCCGGCAAGAAGAGTTTTGACGCGACCGAGGCGACCGTCCGCAAGCTCGCCGCCACCGGCGATCCGGCCGTCGCGACCGTCTTGAACGCGCTGGCGGCGGGTGAGCTGTTCTACCGCGCCGACGGCAGCGTGGTGATCGCCCGGGGGCGGGCGGATCCGGCTGAAATCCTCGACCCCTATACCGGCGCACCGCTCGGCACCGCCGCGGCGGCGGACCTCCAGAAGGTCCGCGTCAAAAATTCGATCCGCGTTGTCGTCGCCGATGCGCTGGGCACGCTGACGCTCGGCTCACCTGATCCCGCACGCCGCCTGTCCGCGGCGATGAATCTCTTTACCTCGGCGACGCCCGATCAGGTCGGCGTGCTCGATGCCGCCATCGCCAAGGAGGACGTCCCGGCCGTCAAGCTGCGGCTCAGCCAAGCGCGCGCCGCCGCGGTGATCAAGTCGGACCGCCCCGTCGCCGAAAAGCTTGCGGCCATCGACCTGATCGCCGACCGTGGCGACCGCCAGTCGCTGGTGGTGCTCGCCGAAATTCGCTCCGCCGAAGCGTCCGAGCTGACCGCTGCCGCAACCGCCGCCGCGGCCGCCATCGAGCAGAACATCACCCTCTGGGGCTACGCGCAGAACGTCTGGTACGGGCTGTCGCTCGGCTCGGTGCTGCTGCTCGCCGCCATCGGCCTTGCCATCACTTTCGGCGTGATGGGCGTCATCAACATGGCGCATGGCGAGATGGTGATGCTCGGCGCCTACACCACCTTCGTCGTGCAGGAGGCGATCCGCACGCATGCACCTGGCCTGTTCGACTGGTCGCTGCCGATCGCGCTGCCGCTCGCCTTCGCCGTTTCCGCCCTCGTCGGCCTGGTGATGGAGCGCTTCCTCATCCGCTTCCTCTACGGCCGGCCGCTGGAGACGCTGCTCGCGACCTACGGCGTCTCGCTGATCCTGCAGCAAGGCATCCGCACGATCTTCGGCCCGACCAACCGCGAGGTCGGCAACCCCTCCTGGATGTCCGGCGCCTTCGATGTCGGGCTGATGTCGGTGACCTGGAACCGCGCCTGGATCATCGTCTTCTCCGCCGTGATCTTCTTTGCGCTGCTCGCCGCGCTGAACCGCACGGCGATGGGCCTGCAGATGCGGGCCGTCACCCAGAACCGCAAGATGGCCTCGGCCATGGGCATCCGCACCCCTTGGGTGGATGCCGCGACCTTCGCGCTCGGCTCGGGCATTGCCGGCATTGCCGGCGTCGCGCTCAGCCAGATCGACAATGTCTCGCCCGATCTCGGCCAGGGCTACATCATCGACAGCTTCATGGTCGTCGTCTTCGGCGGCGTCGGCAATCTCTGGGGCACGCTGGTGGGCGCGATGTCGCTCGGCATCGTCAACAAGCTGCTCGAGCCCTATGCCGGCGCAGTGCTCGGCAAGATCGTGGTGCTCGTCCTCATCATCCTCTTCATCCAGAAACGACCGCGCGGCCTGTTCGCCCAGAAGGGGAGGTTCGTGGACGCATGATCTTTGCCAAATTCCTCGGACCGCGCGTCTGGTTCATCGTCCTGTCGCTGATCGCCGCTGCCATTTTGGTGCCGATGGCGAACCAGTGGATGCCGCCGGAGAGCCCTTTCCATATTCCGTCCTATGCCGTCCCGCTGATCGGCAAATATCTCTGCTACGCGCTGCTGGCGCTCTCGCTCGACCTCGTCTGGGGCTATGTCGGTATTCTCAGCCTCGGCCACGGCGCTTTCTTTGCGCTCGGCGGCTACGCCATGGGCATGTATCTGATGCGCCAGATCGGCACCCGCGGCACCTATGGCAATGCGGTGCTGCCGGACTTCATGGTCTTCTTGAACTGGAAGGAACTGCCCTGGTTCTGGACCGGCTTCGACCAGTTCTGGTTCGCCGCTCTGATGGTGTTCCTGGTGCCGGGGCTGCTCGCCTTCGTCTTCGGCTACTTCGCCTTCCGGAGCCGGGTCACAGGCGTCTATCTCTCGATCATCACCCAGGCGCTGACCTACGCGCTGCTCCTTGCCTTCTTCCGCAACGACATGGGTTTTGGCGGCAATAACGGACTGACCGACTTCAAGGAACTGCTCGGCTTCCCGCTGGCCGCCGCGTCGACCCGGCTCGGCCTCTTCGTCGCCAGCTGCGTGGCGCTGGCGCTTGGCGTCGTCCTCGTCGGCCTCATCACCCGCTCGAAGCTCGGCAAGCTGATGATCGCCGTGCGCGATGCCGAGAGTCGCACGCGCTTTCTCGGCTGGCGCGCCGAGCACGTCAAACTCTTCGCCTTCACCGTCTCGGCGATGATGGCGGGGCTCGCCGGCGCGCTCTACGTGCCGCAGGTCGGCATCATCAATCCCGGCGAGTTCGCCCCGGTCAATTCCATCGAGGTGGTGGTTTGGGCGGCGGTCGGCGGCCGCGGCACGCTGCTCGGCCCGGTGATCGGCGCGCTGATTGTCAATGCCGGCAAGAGCTTCTTCACCGCGGCGGCGCCGGAGTTCTGGCTGTTCGTGCTCGGCGGCCTCTTCGTCTTCGTGACGTTGTTCCTGCCGCGTGGCATCGTCGGCACGTTCGACGCCGGCTGGGGCGGGCTGCGTGATCGCCGGCGGGCCCGCGCGGCGGAAAAGGGCATCGGTGATTCCCGGACCGGCAGCGATGCCGCCGTGCCGAGTGCGGCGGAGTGAAGCCGATGAACGAGATCAACCCTGCCTTCTCGGCGCTCGACGGTGCTGGCTTCGTCGTCTCGCCGCACCCCTATGCCACGCAGCGCGCCGCCGAACTCGCGGCCAAGGCCAGCCTTGTCTCGCCGCGACGCGAGACGCTGCTCTACCTCGACGGCGTGACGAAGACCTTCGACGGCTTCAAGGCGATCAACGGCCTGTCCATCGTCATCCAGAAGGGCGAGATGCGCGCCATCATCGGCCCGAACGGCGCCGGCAAGACGACCATGATGGACATCATCACCGGCAAGACCAAGCCCGATGCCGGCGAGGTCTTCTTCAAGGGCGACGTCGACCTCACACAGCATGACGAGGCCGACATCGCCTCGATGGGCATCGGCCGAAAATTCCAGAAGCCGACGGTGTTCGACAGCCACACCATTGAGGACAATCTGCGCCTCGCCATGGCCGGGACGCGGAGCGTCTTCGCGGCGCTGTTCCACCGCAACACCCCGGCCGAGGCGCACAAGATCGACGAGATCCTGACGACGACGCGGCTCGGCGCGCGGCGCGCGACGCTCGCGGGGGATCTCAGCCACGGGCAGAAGCAATGGCTGGAGATCGGCATGCTGCTGGCCCAGGACCCGGAACTGCTGCTCGTTGACGAGCCCGTCGCGGGGATGACCGATGCCGAGACCGAGGAGACCGCGCGGCTCCTGAAGGACATTGCGCGGACCCGCTCGGTCGTGGTGGTCGAGCACGACATGCATTTTGTGCGCGCGCTGGACGTGAAGGTCACCTGCCTGCACGAGGGCTCGGTGCTGGCCGAAGGCACGCTCGACGCCGTCAGCGCCGATCCGCGCGTCGTCGAAGTGTATCTGGGGCGGTGAGGGTGCGCACCGGGCTTCAGCCGCCGATCTCCCCCCTTGAGGGGGAGATGCCCAGCAGGGCAGAGGGGGGCGCCGTCGAGCGCCGACTTTACCGCCCATCGGCATCCGGAATAGCCCGCCGACGCAGCGGCAGCTTGCCCCCCTCTGGCCTGCCGGCCATCTCCCCCTCGGGTGGGGAGATCGGCGCGTCGACGCCGCGCTTGATCTGTGTCCCCGCAGGCCGGCCACTGCAAAGGACCAAGCCATGCTGAACGTCTCGAACATCGACCTCTACTACGGCGCCGCACAGGCACTGCGCGGCGTGTCGATGAGCGCCGGGAAGGCCGAGATCACCTGCGTTCTCGGGCGCAACGGCGTCGGCAAGACCAGCCTCCTGCGCGCCATCGTCGGCCAGCAGCCGATCCGCTCGGGCGAGATCGCGCTGGACGGCCACCCGCTCGGCCGCGAGGCGCCCTATGCGCGAGCGCGGCGCGGCATCGGTTTCGTGCCGCAAGGGCGTGAAGTGTTTCCGCTGCTGACGGTGAAGGAAAACCTCGAGACCGGCTATGCGCCGCTGAAGCGGGCGGACCGGCATATCCCCGAGCACGTCTTCGAACTCTTCCCGGTGCTGAAGACCATGCTCGGCCGGCGTGGCGGCGACCTGTCGGGCGGCCAGCAGCAGCAGCTCGCGATCGGCCGCGCGCTGGTGACGCGGCCGGGCCTCCTGGTGCTGGACGAGCCGACCGAGGGCATCCAGCCCTCGATCATCAAGGACATCGGCCGGGCCATCCGCTACCTCAAGGAGCATTCGGGCCTCGCGATCTTGTTGGTCGAGCAGTATCTCGACTTCTGCCGCGAACTCGCCGACAAGGTCTACATCATGGATCGCGGCGAAATCGTCTTCGAGGGCACGGCCGAGGATCTCGACCGCCCGGAGGTCCGCAAGCATCTCACCGTCTGACGCGCTGCCCATCGCCATCGCTCTGTCCGATCCCGCTCCCGCGCCGGCGCCCAGCCTGCAGCGGGCGCGCGGCCGGGCGTTGGCCGAGTTCCGCTTGACCGACGGCCGGTCGCGGCTGGCGAAGCTGCACCAGGCGGGCTGCCTGAAGCTGCGGTTTCCCCGGAACGGCGAGGCGATGGCGGAAGCCGTGCTGATCAACTCCTCCGGCGGTCTCACCGGCGGCGACCGGCTGCAGCAGGATTTCGCCGCCGATGCCGGATCTGCCTTCAGCCTCACGACGCAGGCCTCGGAGCGCGTCTACCGCGCCTCCGCTGGCGAGGCACAGATCGCGACCACGATCCGGGTGGGCGAGGGGGCAAGCTTCCACTACCTGCCGCAGGAGACGATCCTGTTCGATGGCGGAGCGTTGGCCCGGACGCTTGATGTCGACTGTGCCGCGTCGAGCCAGCTGCTGGTGGCCGAAAGCGTGGTGCTCGGGCGGACCCTGATGGGCGAGACCGTGCGGGAGGGATCGCTGCGCGACCGCTGGCGCATCCGCCGCGATGGCGTCCTGGTCTTTGCCGACAATCTGAGCCTCGTCGGTGCGATCGACGACATCGCCGCGTCCAAGGCAAGCCTTGCCGGCGCCAAGGCCTTTTGCACGATTCTCTGCCAGTCGCCGGACGCCGAGAGCCTGCTCGACGATGTTAGGCACCGCATCGGCCCGGACGGCGGCGCCAGCCTCGTCGATGGCTTCCTCGTGGCGCGCTTGGTGGCCGGCAGCGGATTTTTGCTGCGCAAGCGGCTGATCCCCGTGTTGCAGGTGCTGGCAAACGCCCCGCTTCCGCGGGTATGGTCGATATGACGGGATCTGAAAGAAAGTTATGCGATGCAACTGACGCCGCGCGAGAAGGACAAGCTGATCATCGCCATGGCCGCGGAGGTTGCGCGCAAGCGGTTGGCGCGCGGCGTCAAGCTGAACCATCCCGAGGCGATCGCCATCATCTCCGACTTCGTCGTCGAAGGCGCCCGCGACGGGCGCTCGGTCGCCGACCTGATGGATGCCGGCGCCCATGTCGTCACCCGCGGCCAGGTGATGGAGGGCATTGCCGAGATGATCCACGACATTCAGGTCGAGGCGACATTTCCCGACGGGACCAAGCTCGTGACGGTTCACCAGCCGATCCGCTGAACGTGACGGTCGACTACTGCGTGTCGGCGGTGTCGAGGCCGGCAATTTCAGCATCGTTGGCTGTGCTGACAGCGAGATAGCGTCTTTCGAGGCTGGAATAATAGACCGGGCCAGTCACGCCATTGATCGTCGCGGTGCGGATGATCATGCGCTCGGGCCCGCCCGTCTGGCCGACGAGCGCGAGGAGGGCGACGACGGGGAGGCCGAGAAGGAGGCAGCGGGAGAGAGTGCGGGGCATCGTGGGTTCCGTGGAGCGGCGTTGGCTGTCTGTCTCGCCTTGCCGCCATCATAAGACAGAGGTCTTGGCGGAGCGGCTGCAAACTGTCTCGAATTTGAACGACCAATGAGTATGCACTTGCCAAGAAGGCGGATCCGGTAATGGTCTTTGACAGGAACGGCCGGGTCTTCCAAAGTATCCCGGCGGAAACGGTTTTTTAACCAGACTCGCCATGCCGGGCGCGACCCAAACCCGGGCGCCCTTGTTGACCTTTGAGGAACAGATGCTGAAACCTATCGCACTCGCCGCCGCTGCGCTCCTGACCGGAGTTGCCCCCGCCTTCGCACACCTCAATCCTGCGGAGCACGGCTCGCTGATGGCCGGCCTGTCGCACCCGCTGTTTGGGCTTGATCATATCCTGGCGATGGTGGCTGTCGGCCTCTGGGCGGCGCAACTGGGCGGCCGAGCCACCTGGATCGTTCCCACGGCCTTCGTCGGGACCATGATGGCCGGCTTCGTTGCGGGCACCGCGGGCTTCGCACTGCCCTTCGTCGAGCCGACGATCCTCGCCTCGGTCGTGGTGCTCGGCCTCCTCGTCGCCGCGGCCGTCCGCTTTCCGCTGGCCGCATCGGCGCCGCTGGTCGGCATGTTCGCCCTGTTCCACGGCCATGCCCACGCAGCCGAGCTCGGTTCGGCCGGCGCACTGAGCTTCGGCCTCGGCTTCGCCCTCTCGACGGCGCTGCTGCATGCGGCGGGTGTCGGCCTCGGGCTGTCGCTCGGCCGGTTCCAAATCGTCGCCCGACTGATCGGCCTCGGCACCGCCATCGTCGGCGTCGCGCTGATGGCGGGCTGACTATGATCCCCGGCGAAGTCATTACCGCACCCGGCGACATCGTCCTCAACGAGGGCCTCGACGCCGTCACTCTTGAGGTTTCGAACACCGGGGACCGACCGATCCAGGTCGGCTCGCATTACCACTTCGCCGAGACCAATCCCGCGCTCGACTTCGATCGCGTTGTGGCGCGGGGCCATCGGCTCGACATCGCTGCAGGAACGGCCGTGAGGTTTGAGCCCGGCCAGACCCGGGAAGTGGCCTTGGTGCCCCTCCGCGGTCTGCGCGAAGTCTACGGGTTCAACGCAAAAATCATGGGCGCGCTGTAGCGCCCATGATTGCTTCCGAAACTTGACGGCTCACGGGACGATTCAGTCGCCGTTCGGCTTCGGAGTGGCACTGGGCTGAGCCTCTAGTGCTCCGCGGATCTGCTGCGGGTCGACCGCGATCTTCGGGGCCGGAATGCTGTAATCCTCCGCCCGGCCCGCGCCGGAAGCGCCCATTCCGGTGCCACCCGAACCGCCACCACCGATGGCGTTGCTCGATCCGCTGGAGGACGTCGTCGCCCCGGCATTGCCCGTGCGGGCGATAGTATCGGCATTGGTGCTGTTGACCGAGCTCGAGCCTTGCGTCGCCGTCCCCTCGCTGCCCATCGTATCGGCCGGCGCGCTGGTGGAGATACCGCCCGACGGCCCGACATTGCCGCTACCGACCGTCCCGCTCGTCGTGCCCGACCCTGCAGTGCCTGTCGCGCCGGATCCGACCGTGCCGGAAGAGCCGAGGCCGCTGGCGCCGGAGCCGGTGGTGCCCGAGCTTGCGCCGCTGCCGACGCCCGCGGCGCCGCCACTGATGCCACTGCCGCTACCGCTGGCCGCCGAACTGCCGGTTACACCACCGGAACTGCTGCTGCTGCCCGAGCCGGTTGCGCCGCCGCCGGAGGCGCCGCCGCCCGAGCTGCCGCCGCCCGAGCCGCCGCCGGAAGACTGCGCGAAGGCCGGTGCGCCGGCGAGGAGGACGGAGGCGGAGATGGCCAGAAGGAATGTGCGAGACATGGCATGAATCCTGTCGGTTGGTTCGTGACGCCACTCGGGCCGTATGCTGGAGCGGCGACGAACGTCCTGTCTCAACAATGCTGGGTCATCTCAGGCGTTCCGATATCGGTCGCCTGCCAACGGAGCGAACGTCTCTCCGTCACTGCGCGGGCTTGACGATCCGCGCCCGGCCGCCGCGGCTGAACGTGCTGTTGCGGGTGACGGCGCTGCGGCCGATGGCCGTCGGACCGTCCACCGCGTAAGCACCCGCGGCAGCGGGGTCGAGGCTTGAGCGTCCCTCGGCCGCGCGCTCGGCATTGCTCTTGCCGGACCGGATGCCCTTGCGCACCTTCGGCTTGATGTAGCTGTCGTCGAAATCCTTGCCGTAGGCCCGCTCTTCGGCCGTATCGCCGAAGACCCGCGCGTTCGGAACCCGGTTGCCGCTTCTGACCTTCGGCTGGCCGACGATGCGCGCTCCGGACATCGAACTGCCGGTGGGAGTGCCCGGTGGGCCGCTGCCGAAGGCCTGCGCCTGGGCCGCGCCCGCAGAGAAGGTGAGGCCTGCGAGAAGGGCAGCCAGTGTCGGTGCGAATATTCTGTTCATGCCCTGTAGGTGGGGCGGGAAGCGGCCTTTGACAAACCGGATGGTTTGCGGTCCGAATGCGCTTCGGCACTGCAGCACGGTTCGGCCCGCTCGAATCCCGTCAGCGCCGGTCCCGCGCCGTCCCAAGAGGTTCCCGATGTCGTTCCGAATTGCCCGCTCTTCCTATGCCGCGATGTTCGGCCCGACGACCGGCGACAAGGTGCGGCTTGCCGACACCGAGCTGTTCATCGAGGTGGAGAAGGACCTCACCACCTATGGCGAGGAGGTGAAGTTCGGCGGCGGCAAGGTGATCCGCGACGGCATGGGCCAGTCGCAGAGGAGCCGGGCCGAGGGCGCCGTCGACACGGTGATCACCAATGCGCTGATTCTCGACCATACCGGCATCTACAAGGCCGACATTGGCCTGCGCGACGGGCGCATCCACGCCATCGGCAAGGCCGGCAATCCCGACACCCAGCCGGGCGTCACCATCATCATCGGCCCGGGCACCGAGGCGATCGCGGGTGAGGGCAAGATCGTCACCGCCGGTGGCTTCGACGCGCATATCCATTTCATCTGCCCGCAGCAGATCGATGCCGCGCTCTATTCCGGCATCACCACCATGCTCGGCGGTGGCACGGGCCCTGCGCACGGCACGCTTGCCACCACCTGCACCCCCGGCCCCTGGCACCTTGCGCGCATGCTGCAGGCGGTCGACGGCCTGCCGATGAACATCGGCTTTTCCGGGAAGGGCAATGCGTCGAAGCCGGCAGCGCTTGAGGAAATGGTGCTCGGCGGCGCCTGTGCGCTGAAACTGCACGAGGATTGGGGGACGACACCGGCGGCGATCGACTGCTGCCTCTCGGTCGCCGACGCTTACGACGTGCAGGTGATGATCCACACCGACACGCTGAACGAATCCGGCTTCGTCGAGGACACCGTCGCCGCCCTCAAGGGTCGGACCATCCACGCCTTCCACACCGAGGGCGCCGGTGGCGGCCATGCGCCCGATATCATCAAGGTCTGCGGCCTGCCGAACGTCATCCCGTCCTCGACCAACCCGACGCGGCCCTACACCGTCAACACGCTCGAGGAACATCTCGACATGCTGATGGTCTGCCACCACCTCGATGCCTCCATCCCCGAGGACATCGCCTTTGCCGAGAGCCGGATCCGGCGCGAGACCATCGCCGCCGAGGACATCCTGCACGACATCGGCGCCTTCTCGATCATCTCCTCCGACAGCCAGGCCATGGGCCGCGTCGGCGAGGTGCTGATCCGCACCTGGCAGACCGCCGACAAGATGAAGCGCCAGCGCGGTCGTCTCGCCGGCGAGACCGGCGACAACGACAATCTGCGGGCCCGTCGCTACATCGCCAAATACACGATCAATCCGGCGATCGCGCAGGGCATGAGCCGCGAGATCGGCTCGATCGAGGTCGGCAAGCGCGCCGACATCGTGATCTGGGACCCCGCCTTCTTCGCGGTGAAGCCGGCCATGGTCCTCCTCGGCGGCATGATCGTCGCCGCGCCCATGGGCGATCCCAACGCCTCGATCCCGACCCCGCAGCCGGTGCACTACCGGCCGATGTTCGGCGCTTTCGGCAAGGCGACGGCGGCGATCGGCGCGACCTTTGTCTCGAAAGCCGCGCTCGACGACGGCCTGCGCGGCCGCATCGGCTGCGACAAGACCTTCCTCGCCGTCGAGAACACGCGCGGCGGCATTTCGAAGTCCTCGATGATCCTCAACGATGCCATGCCGCACATCGAGGTCGACCCCGAAACCTACGAGGTCCGCGCTGACGGAGAGCTCCTGACCTGCGAGCCCGCCACGGTGCTGCCGATGGCGCAGCGCTATTTCATGTTCTAGGATCGGCGGATCGAGCTGCGTCCCGGCGTGGCTCTCGTCGCCGAAGGAGCCGAACCGGTGTCCCGTCAGCTTGGCCAGTCCCGAGACGTCCCCGCGCCGCAGCGCGAAACGACGGCTTATGCGGCGGACTATTTTGCATGGGTACAGGATCAGGTCGCGGCGATGAAGGCTGGAGAGTTGGATCGGCTCGATCTCGAAAATTTAGCCGAGGAGCTGGGTGATTTAGCTAACTCGGCCAAGCGCGAGATCGCTTCGCGGCTTAACGTGCTTCTGAGCCACCTGCTCAAATGGCGTTTCCAGCCCGCACGCCGGTCGAACAGCTGGAAGGCCACCATCGTCGAGCAGCGCAGCCGAATTCTCGATGAACTTGCGACAAGTCCATGCCTGAAAGTCTATCCGGCGAAAGTTTTCGGCAGGGAATATGAAATTGCGCGCCTGAAGGCTTCCGGCGAAACGCGACTGCCGGAGAACGTCTTTCCGCAGGACTGCCCCTTCGCCATCGCCGACATCCTCGATCCCCATTTCTATCCCGAGAGCGATGCATGACCGCATCCCTGAAGAAGCCCGAACCGAGTCTCTACGACACCGACCTCTACGCGTGGGCGCAGGAACAGTCCGCGCGGCTTCGCGCGCACGCCTCATCCGCCATCGACTGGGAGAATGTCGCCGAGGAGATCGAGAGCGTGGGCAATTCAGAATGCAGCGAGATCGAGAACCGGCTGGCAATCCTTCTCGTGCATCTCCTGAAATGGCATTTCCAGCCCGACTGGCGGTCGAACAGTTGGCGCGCGACGATCCACGAGCAGCGAAGCCGTATCAACCGGAAAATCCGGCGCAGTTCGAGCCTGAAAGGCTATCCACTCGAAGTCCTCGCCGAGGAATATCAGATCGCGCGTTTCAACGCGGTCAGCGAGACGAGGCTGCCGCTCGAGACGTTTCCTGTCGCCTGCCCCTACGCCATTTCCCAAATCCTCGACCTGGAATTCCTGCCGGGTGATCCAGCTTGATCGCCCCGCTGAAGAAGTCCGCCCCCTCGCTGTACGACAGCGACTTCTACGCCTGGACGCAGGAGCAGGGTGAGAAGCTGCGTGCTCGTGCTGCCTTCGACCATCGCGGCGATCTCGACTGGGACAATCTCGCGGAGGAGATCGAAGGCGTGGGGCGCAGCGAGAGGCGCGAAATCCGGACGCGGATGGGGGTGCTGCTGCAGCATCTCCTGAAATGGCGTTTCCAGCCGGAGCGCCGGTCGGACAGCTGGCGGTCGACGATCGCCGAGCAGCGTCTGCACATCGGCGAGGTGCTGATCGACAGCCCGAGCCTGCGGGCATTTCCCATGGAAGCGCTGGGCTGGTCCTATGACTGGGCAGTCCGCGAGGCGGTTCGCGAGACCGGCCTGCCGGCGACGCACTTTCCCAGCGTCTGTCCTTTCACTGCCGAGGCGTTGCTCGATCCCGATTTTCTGCCGGAGGCCGAATGAGCGCGCCCCTCAAGAAGCCCGAACCGAGCCTCTACGACATCGACTTCTTCGCCTGGACCCAGGATCAGGGGGCGAAGCTGCGGGCGCACGCCGGCTTCGACAACCGTGGCGACATCGACTGGGAGAATGCGGCCGAGGAGATCGAGGGCGTGTGGCGCAGCGAGAGACGCGAGATCGCCAGCCGGTTGACGCTCATCATGACGCATCTGCTGAAGTGGCGGTTTCAGCCAATGCACCGTTCTCGGAGCTGGAGCGGAACGATCCGAGAGCAGCGGCGGATGCTGCGGAGGGTTCTGGACGACAGCCCAAGCCTTGCATCTTTTCCAGCCGAAATCCTTGCCGAAGAATATGCGGCCGCCGTCGCCCAAGCGAGTGACGAGACCGGTCTTTCGCCTGACGTTTTTCCCGCGACGTGTCCCTTCGCTATCGACGATATCCTGACGCCCGATTTTCTACCGGAGGCCGAATGACCGCGCTCAAGACCGTTGTCGCTCTGGCCGGGTTTTCCATTGCAGCCGTCGTCACGGCCAAGGCTGCGACCGTCACGCTCGACCTGCCGGGAAAACTTGACCAGCAGTCGGTGTCCTATGCCTGCGCCGGCAGTGATGCCAAGCTTGCGGTGACCTATTACAACCTGCCGGACACGCAGCTCGCGGTCCTGCCCGTCGCGGGCACGCCGCGTGCCTTCGTCGGCGTCCTCGCCGCATCGGGCGCGAAATACGCGTCGGGCTCGACGATCTGGTGGACGCGCGGCAATGTCGCCGACCTCTACGACGAGCGCCAGCCCGATGCCAAACCCATCCGTTGCAAGGTAAGCCGATGATCCGCGCCACCACCGTCAAGTCCCGCGACCAGCAGTTCGACTTCGCCGACACCATCACGCTCGACGAGATGCAGCGGCACCGGCGGCGGATGGCGATGGTGTCGGACGGCGGCATCGCCTTCCTGCTCGACCTGCCGGAGACGGTGCGGCTGCGCGAGGGCGACGGAATCGCGCTGGACGACGGGCGGTTCCTGAAGGTGCGGGCGAAGGACGAGCCGCTCTACGTCGTCCGCGGCTCGAACGCGACGCATCTCCTGACGCTCGCCTGGCACCTCGGCAACCGCCATCAGGCGGCGCAGATCTGCGCCGACCACCTGTTCATCCGGCGCGAGCCGGTGCTGAAGGACATGCTGGAAGGTCTGAACGCTAGCGTCGTCGAGATCGAGGGGCCGTTCGATCCGGAGGGCGGCGCCTATGGCGGCGCCCACAACGACCACCACGAGCACGACGCGCCGACGGCTGAACGCGGCACCGATCATCACACCCATGACTGATGGTGCTGAGGCATTTTCGGGCGAGGCGTCTCGGGCTCCGGACAGGCCTCCTTCGGCGGACGGCAGTGCCGCACTGCTGCGGCTGCTGACCTGGCTGTCGCCCTCTTTCCCGGTTGGCGCCTTCGCCTTCTCGCATGGGCTGGAGAGCGCCATCGCGGCGCGGCAGGTCGCCGATGCCGAGACGCTTTTTGGCTGGGTACGCACCTTGCTGGTACACGGCTCCGGCTGGAACGACCTCGTGCTCTTCGCCGAAGCGCATGCGGCCGCCGCCGATCCCCTCCGGCTGCAGGCGGTCGCGGAACTCGCCGTGGCGCTCGGGGGCAGCCGCGAGCGCCGGATTGAGACGCTGGCGCTCGGCGCCGCCTTTACCCTTGCATCGGCGCCGTGGCGCACGGCGCCGGCGGATCTTCCGGACGCGCCCTATCCGGTCGCCGTCGGCCGGCTGGCCGCCGCTGAGGGCGTGCCGCTGCAGCCGGCGCTCACCGCCTTCGCGCACGCTTTCGCCGCGACGCTTGTCACCGCGGCGACGCGTCTCGTGCCGCTCGGCCAAGGCGACATGGTGCGGGTCACCAAGCGCCTGGAGCCGGTGATCCTCGCTGCGGCTGAGCGGGCCGCCGGGTCAACGCTCGACGATCTCGGCTCGGCGGCCATCCTCTCCGACATCGCCGCGATGCGGCACGAAACCATGGAAACGAGGCTCTTTCGCTCATGATCTCCCAGAATGGACCTTTGCGCGTCGGCATCGGCGGCCCCGTCGGCTCCGGCAAGACGACGCTGGTCGAAAAACTCTGCAAGGCGGCGCGCGACCACTGGTCGATCGGCGTCGTCACCAACGACATCTACACCCGCGAGGATGCCGAGGCGCTGGTGCGGCTGCAGGCTCTGGCGGCCGACCGGATCATCGGCGTCGAGACCGGCGGCTGCCCGCACACGGCGATCCGCGAGGACGCCTCGATCAACATCGCCGCCATCAAGGAGCTGCGCGCCCGGCATGCCGGCCTCGACCTGGTGCTGGTGGAATCGGGCGGCGACAACCTCGCCGCCACCTTCTCGCCGGACCTTGTCGACCTCTCGATCTACGTCATCTCGGTCTGCCAGGGCGACGACATCCCGCGCAAGGGCGGCCCGGCGATCACCCGCTCGGACCTTCTGATCGTCAACAAGACGGACCTAGCGCCCTATGTCCACGCGGACCTCGCCCGGATGGAGCGGGATGCCGCGAAGGGCCGGGGTGACCTCCCCACCGTCTTCGCCGACCTGTCCCGCGGCCAAGGTCTCGGCGACATTCTCGCCTTCCTTGCGGCGCAAGGCGGCCTTCCCGTCATCGCGGCGGCGGCCTGACCATGGCGCGGCTGTTCCTGAAGGAGCCGCTCGGCATCCTCGCCGAGGGCGCCGAGGGCGGGCTCGTCGTCGAGGACGGCCGCATCGCCGAGCTGGTGCCGGCGGGGGCGGGCCCGTCGCAGCCGGTGGACGAGACCTTCGACGCGTCCCGCCACGTGGTGTTGCCGGGCCTCGTCAACGCCCATCACCATTTCTACCAGACCTTGACCCGCGCTCACCCGGCGGCGGTGGACAAGGAACTCTTCCCCTGGTTGAAGAGCCTCTACCCCATCTGGGCGCGGCTCGATCCCGACGCCTTCCGTCTCTCCGTGCGGCTCGCTCTGACCGAACTCTTGATGTCGGGCTGCACCACGGCGGCCGACCACCACTATCTCTTCCCGAAAGGCCTCGAGAACGGCATCGACATTGAGGCGGAAGAGGCCGCAAGCCTCGGCATCCGTGTGACGCTGACGCGCGGCTCGATGAACCTGTCCGAAAAGGATGGCGGACTGCCGCCGGACGGCGTGGTGCAGGACGAGGACACGATCCTTGCCGACAGCGAACGGCTGATCGTGAAGTACCACGACCGCTCGGAAGGCTCGATGCTGCAGATTGCGCTGGCGCCGTGCTCGCCCTTCTCGGTGACCAAGAGCCTGATGGTGAAGAGCGCCGAGCTTGCCGAGCGCGAGGACTGCCGGCTGCATACCCATCTCGGCGAGACGCGCGACGAGAACGACTACTGCCAAAGCCTCTTCGGCTATCGCCCGCTCGACTATCTCGAGGAGGTCGGCTGGCTGACCCCTCGCACCTGGCTGGCGCACGGCATTCATTTCACCATCGAGGAATGTGCGAGGCTCGGCCGCCACCGCGTCGGCATCTGCCATTGCCCGACGTCCAACGCGGTCCTCGCCTCCGGCTTCTGCCCGGTCGAGGACCTCATGGCCGCCGGCAGCCCGGTCGGGCTCGGCGTCGACGGCTCGGCCTCGAACGATGCCTCCAACCTCATCGAATCTGCCCGCCATGCGCTGATGGTCGGCCGGCTGCGCACGCAGTCGGCGGCGGCGGTGACCTCGCGCGACGTGCTGCGCTGGGGCACCGAGGGCTCGGCCGCGTGCCTCGGCCGCCGCGACATCGGCCGCATCGAAGTTGGCAGGCAGGCGGACCTCGCGCTGTTCACGCTCGATGAGCTGCGATTTTCCGGCGCGCACGATCCGGTCGCGGCGCTCGTGCTCTGCGGCGCGACGCGGGCGGACCGGGTGATGGTCCGGGGCGACTGGCGGGTGGTCGACGGCATGCCGCGCGGCGTCGACGTTGCGCGTCTCAGGGCCGAGCACGGGGCCGCGGCAGCGCGCTTCGGCTGAACAGGTAGCCGAAGGAAACCCGCAACGCCGCCGCCGCCTTCTTCGCCCCTCCGGGGAGAAGTGGCCGGCAGGCCGATGAGGGGGCTTGCGCATGCAAGGTTTGCGCCGCCCCTCATCCCGCTGCCGCGACCTTCTCCCCGAAGGGGAGAAGAAGCCAGCGGGATCGCCGTGCCCGTTCTGATTGGCCTGTCACATGACTGTCGGGTCACGGGTGTAACCGCGGCCGACCCCGCCGATCGGCTGGGACTTTCCGGAGACTGGCATGGCCTATCCCGACCTCGAACGATTCCGCGCCGCGAACCATGCCGGGCCGCCGCCCCACCTCGGGTTCCGCTACGACCAGGACGGCCATTTCCAGCCCGAGCACGGCAACACCGTCGTCTGCCATCTCGTCGAGGGATCGCCGTCGGCAGCAGTGGTGATGGCCGCGCGGTCGCGGCTGATGGCGTTCGCGCCGCCGGGCAAACTCGCCTTCACCCCAGTCGAGAGCCTGCACATGACCTTGTTCGAAGGCCTGACGGAAACCCGGCGAACGCCCGCCTACTGGCCCAAGGACCAGCCTGTCGATGCCGACATCGCCGAACTGACCGAGTACTACCGCCGGCGTCTCGAAAAGTTTGCGGGCTGCGGCGACTTCGACGTCGCGGTCGTCGGCGTGACGCCGAACGGCCTGCAACTGGCGGGAGCCACGGATCGGGACGAGGCGGTGCTGCGTGCCTGGCGAGACGCCCTGACGGTGCCCTTCGGCCACCGCCAACCGCAGCACGACGACTACCGCTTCCACATGACCTTCGCCTACATGATCGACTGGCTCGACGATGCCGAACTGCCCGCTTGGCAGCAGATGCTGGACGCCGAACTGGCAAACCTGCAGCGCGACGCCCCGGTGCTCGAACTCCGCCCGCCGGCCTTCTGCCGCTTCGCCGACATGAATCATTTCGAGGAGTTGCTGGTCCTCGGGTGAGAGGCGGGTGCGAAACCGCAGAAGTTTCGGCGGGTCGCAACCACCACAGGTTCGTCATCCTCGGCCGAAGGCCGGGGACCCATGCCGAGGCGTGAAACGCAATCCCTCCGGAGGACGCGAGCTGCCTTCTGCTGCGGTGAAGCCGTGTTGGCATGGGCGGCGGCATGGGTCCCCGCGCTGCGCGCGAGGATGACGACCGTCGGGGTTTGCATCTCTGCGCAACATGGCCACCGGAGGTTTGCGCCAAGTCGCCCCGCTTACAGTGCCTCGATCCGGAACGGGGCCTCGTAGAACGCCTCCTCCAGATTATCCCCCTCGCCGCCGCGGTCGATGACCAGGAAATCGCTGATCACGTCGAGCGAGACCAGCGGGTGGTGCCAGGTGTTGCGGGCGTAGTTCACCCCCTGGCCGCCCTCGGCGACGAAGGCCTGCGGCCGGCCGGGGCGGCCTCCCTCGTCGGGGGCCACGACGATCAGGAAGGGCCGGTCGTGCAGCGGCACGAAGGCCTGGCTGCCGAGCGGGTGGCGTTCCATCATCGCGATCTCGACCGGCAGCGAGAACGGCTTGCCGCGGAAGATGTTGATGAGCGGCCGGCCGCCCTCGGTGCCGACGTCGACCTTGGCGAGGTCGTGGAAGCGGGTCGTGGTGCCGCCGTTGATGAGGCGGATCTCCTCGGCATTGTCCGGCTCGATCACCTGCCCGAAAGGCTCGAAGGCCTCGATGGTCAGCGGCAGGACGTCGAGAATGACGGCCGCCATCAGGAGGCCTTCCGGCCGAACAGCCGCAGCCGCGAGATGCCGCCATCGGGGTAGATGTCGACCCTCAAATGCGTCACCGGCCCGGCGCCGGATGGCGCCGTGAACTCGGCGACGGCGTCGGCGGCAAGCTTCGTCTCCGGCAGGAGGACGGGCCAGCCGGCGCTCACGGCCTCGATCTCCGCGGCAGACGGATCGCCGTCGAGCCGCGCCGCCTTCAGCGAGAACCGGTCGGGGAAATTGCCCTTGAAGTGCTTGGTGTCGCACAGGATCCGCTCGATGGTGCCGGCATGGCCGAGCTTGATGACGCACCAGTCATTGCCCGGCCGGCGCCGGCGCGCCGTCTCCCAGCCGTCGCTCATGACAGGCGCGCGGCCGGGCGCCAGCATGTTGGCGGGGGCGCCGTAATGCGCGTCGTTCCAAGCGATCGCCGTGCCGCCGTTCTCCTGCGCGGCGAGGTCCAGCACCACGTCCGGCGCGACGAGGCTCCAGTCCTTCTCGATCGTGCCGTAGACGCGCAGCCGCGCGACGCCGCCATCGGGATAGATGTGGAGGCGCAGCCAGGTGAAGGCGCGGTCGGGCGAGGTCTCGACCACGTTGTGGCTGTTGCCGGCGAGCGGGCGCCGGTCGACCAGCACGGTCCAGTCGGCCTCGCCGGGCTCGCCCACTGTATCGGCCGCCTCCAGCATCGCTTCGGGCGGAAAATTGCCGGTGAAGAAGGCGGTGTCGATGTCGACGGCGTGGATGCGGCCGCGCTGGCCAAGCTTCACCACGCAGAAGTCGTGGCCGGGCACGCGCTTGCGCCGCGATTCCCAGCCGTCCATCCACTTGCCGTGGTCGTCGAAGCGGTCGGGGTAGAAGACCGGCGCCGCCGGCTCGATCAGCCGGCTCTTGTCGGCGAAGAAGTCGTCGGTGGCATAGGTCACCTCGGTGCCGAGGCGGGGATGGGCGAGGTCGATGGTGCGCCGCAGGAGGTCGGTGGCCTCGGGTGCCTCCGGGGCCGTGATGAAACGCTCGCTCATGCTTGTTCTCCGAAAATGCCTGATATGCGGATGGCCGCGATCGTCTCGACTTCGCGGGCGGCGGTGCCGAGCTCGGTGTCGCGGTCATTGGCGATCCGCGTCTCGAAGGCGGCGAGGATCTCCGCCGTCGTCCGGCCCCTGACCGCGATGATGAAGGGGAAGCCGAAGCGGGCGACGTAGTCCGCGTTCAGCCGTTCGAACCGGGCGCGGTCTCCCAGTGTCAGGCGGTCGAGCCCGGCCGATGCCTGCTCGCCCGCCGATTCCGCCGTCAGTTCGCCCGCCTGTGCCAGTCTGCCGGCGAGATCGGGATGCGCCTTGAGCACGGCGAGTTTCTCGTCGGCACTGGAGCGCCGGAAGGCCGCCTGCATCGCCACCGTCAGGCCGGGCGCGCTGTCGTGCGCGGCCGAAAGACCCCGGTCGAAGGCGCGTTCGGCGACGAAGGGCGAGTGCTCGAACACGCCGCCGAAGCGGGCGACGAAGGCGTCGCGGTCCATCGCGCTCGGCCGCAGGTCCGGGGCGTAGGGAAAGTGCGTGTGCCAGTGCTCGGCGATGTCGATCCGCTTGGCGACCCAGACGTCCGGCTTCGACTGGATATAGTCGAGGAACCGCGCCAGCGCCGCCGTGCGCCCCGGCCGGCCGACGAGGCGGCAGTGCAGGCCGATGTTCAGCATCTTCGCCGAACCGGCCTCGCCTTCGGCGTAGAGCACGTCGAACGAATCCTTGAGGTAGGCGAAGAACTGGTCGCCCGAGTTGAACCCCTGCGGCGTCGCGAAGCGCATGTCGTTGGTGTCGAGCGTGTAGGGCACCACCAGCAGCGGTCCGGAGGGCGTTTCCTGCCAATAGGGCAGGTCGTCGGCATAGGCGTCGGAGGCATAGCGGAAGCCGCCTTCCTCGGCGACGAGGTCGAGGCTGTGGACCGAGGAGCGGCCGGTGTACCAGCCGGTCGGGCGGCGGCCGGTGAGCGCGGTATGGATCTCGATCGCTTCGGCCATGTCGGCCCGCTCGGCCTCGATGGAATGATCGCGGTAGTCGATCCATTTCAACCCGTGCGAGGCGATCTCCCAGTCCGCCTCGAGCATCGCCGCGACGATCTCGGGGCTTCGCTCCAGCGCCGTCGCGACGCCGTAGACCGTCACGGGCATCGCCCGCTCGGTGAACATCCGCCACAGCCGCCAGAACCCGGCGCGGGCGCCGTATTCGTAGATCGACTCCATGTTCATGTGCCGCTGCCCCGGCCAGGGCGCCGCGCCGACGATCTCCGACAGGAAGGCCTCCGACGCCTTGTCCCCGTGGATCACCGCATTCTCGCCGCCCTCCTCGTAGTTGACCACGAACTGCACGGCGATCTTCGCGTCGTCCGGCCAGTGTGGATCAGGCGGGGTGCGGCCGTAGCCGCGCATGTCACGGGGATAGGAGGGCATGTCGGCTCCGATGATGGTGCAGCCGCGTTGCGGCGGCCCTATCCTGCATGGCCCGACCGGCGGGTCGTCGTCAAATCCCAGGCGCGGCGCACCTCCAGTATTCCTCATCCCGGACTTGATCCGGGATCCATTCCAAATCGCTAAGCGAACTCGGGCACGGTGGATCTTGCCGCCATTCTGCCTCGAACAGGGTTTGTCAGCGTGCGAGGAATGGATCCCGGATCAAGTCCGGGATGACGAGACTGATACGTGCTGCACATCCTATTGCCCACAAGCGTGCATGCAACGCCGCCCTTTCCTCTGGACGGCGCAGAGTCCGCCGTTGCACACTGACCAGACGGTCAAATTCGGAAGGGTCCGCATGGTGCAACAGGGTCGGCTGACGACGCATGTCCTCGATACCAGCCTCGGGCGCCCGGCGGCGGGGCTCGGGGTGACGCTGTTCGGCATCGCCGAGGACGGCCGGCGGACCGAGATCACGGCGCGCCAGACCAATGCCGACGGCCGCTGCGATACGCCGCTGCTGGAAGGCGACATTGCCGGCGAATACGAGATCGTCTTCGCCGCCGGGCCCTATCTCGCCGCCACCATGCCGGCCTCGGGCGCCGCGCCCTTCTACGACGATATCGCCGTGCGCTTCACCATGTCCGAGCCGCGACACTACCACGTGCCGCTGCTGCTCTCGCCTTTCGGCTACTCGACCTACCGGGGCAGCTGACCATGGCCGATCCCATCCGCTTCGTCCTCAACGGACAGCCGCGCCGCATCGACGGCGCCAGGCCGACGACGACCGTCCTCGAGCACCTGCGCCGGACCGAGCGCCTGACCGGCACCAAGGAAGGCTGCGCGGAAGGCGATTGCGGCGCCTGCACCGTCCTGATGGTCGAGCCGGACGGGGCGGGCGGCGTCACCCGCCGGGCGGTCAACGCCTGCATCCAGTTCGTGCCCTCGCTGCAGGGCCGCGCGATCGAGACGGTCGAGCATCTCGGCCGGGACGGACCGCACCCGGTCCAGACCGCAATGGTCGAGACCCATGCGAGCCAATGCGGCTTCTGCACGCCGGGCTTCGTCATGCAGCTTTATGCCGGCTGGCTGAATGGGGTTCTCGCCGACCGGCAGGCGGTCAAGGACACCATCGCCGGCAATCTCTGCCGCTGCACCGGCTATGGCCCGATCATCGACGCCGGTCTGCGCCTTGCCGAAACGCGGCTGCCGGACACGCGCGCCGCAGATGCCGCTCTCGCGTCCGAGTTGGCGGCGCTGAAGACTGGCGACGTCTTCCGCTATGAGGGCGCGGGCGGGCTCTGGTTGTCGCCCGACAATGTCGATGCGCTCGCCGACCTCTATGCCGAGCATCCGGACGCGGTGCTGGTCGCCGGGGCCACCGATGTCGGGCTGTGGGTCACCAAGCAGCACCGCGACTTCCCCGTTCTGATCGATGTCTCGCGCGTCGAGGATCTCCGCCATGTCGAGGAGGCCGGCGGCAGCCTGTTCATCGGCGCCGCCGTCACCCACCGCGAGGCACATGCAAGGCTCGCCGCGATCCACCCGGCGCTCGGCGAACTGCTGCGCCGCTTTGCCGGGGCGCAGATCCGCAATGCCGGCACGGTCGGCGGCAACATCGCCAACGGCTCGCCGATCGGCGACCTGCCGCCGGCGCTGATCGCGCTCGGCGCAAGGCTGCATCTGCGCTGCGGCGACGAGATGCGGGGCCTCGCGCTGGAGGACTATTTCCTCGCCTATGGCAAGCAGGACCGGCAGCCCGGAGAATTCGTCGCCGCGGTCGAGGTGCCGGGCATCGCCGCCCACCAGCGCTTCTTCTGCCACAAGATCTCCAAGCGCTTCGACTCCGACATCTCCGCCGTCCTCGCAGCCTTCCTCCTGACCTTCGACGGCGCGGTCGTTGCCGAGGCGCGGCTGGCCTTCGGCGGCATGGCGGGGACGCCGAAGCGCGCTGCGCGGGCAGAAGCCGCGCTTGTCGGCCGGCCCTTCGATGCCGCCGCGGTCGAGGCGGCAGCGGCAGCTTTGGCCGAGGATTTTACTCCGCTCGACGACGTCAGGGCCTCGGCCGCTTACCGGCTGAGCGTCGCGCAGAACCTCCTGCGCCGTTTCCTCATCGAGAACGACGGCGGCCTTGCCACCCGCGTCCTGGATGTCGCCTGATGGGCGCCGAGCCGGAAACCCGGATCCAGGACCGCGGCGAGGCGGGCGACGTCTCGCCCGCGGTGCTGCAGGAACTGCCGCCGGCGCCTGACGCTGAGATCCGCGGCGGCGTCGCAAAGCCGCTCGCGCATGACAGCGCCGCGCGGCACGTCTCGGGCGCCGCCCGCTACATCGACGACGATCCCGAGCTGCCGGGCATGCTGCAGGTCTACATCGCGATGTCGGCGAAGGCGCATGCGCGGCTCGTCTCCATGGATCTTGCCGCCGTCCGCGCGGCGCCGGGCGTCGCGGCGGTGCTGACGGCGGCGGACATTCCCGGGAAGAACGACTACTCGCCGGTGTTCGGGGATGACCCGATCTTTGCCGTCGATACCGTGGAGTATGTCGGCCAGTCACTGTTCGCCGTGGCCGCTGAAACCCTGGGTCTTGCCCGCGCCGCTGCCAAGCTCGCGACCGTCGTCTATGACGATCTGCCGGCTGCGATCTCGATCGACGAGGCCGAGCGCTTCGCCGACGCGGCGGGAGAGGATCTCCTGTCGCCGCACGAGATGCGGCTTGGCGACGTCGACGCCGGCATGACCGGCGCGGCGCACCGGATCGCCGGGTCGATCGACATCGGCGGGCAGGACCATTTCTACCTCGAGGGCCAGATCGCCGTCGCCATCCCGCAGGAGGACGGCGACATGCTGGTGCGCTCCTCGACCCAGCATCCGTCGGAGGTCCAGCACAATGTTGCGAAGGCGCTCGGCCTCTCCGACCATGCGGTGACGGTCGAGGTGCGGCGCATGGGCGGCGGCTTCGGTGGCAAGGAGAGCCAGCCGGCGCTGTTTGCCGCGGTCGCCGCGCTGGTGGCGGCCAGGACCGGGCGGCCGGCGAAATGCCGGCTCGACCGCGACGACGACATGGAGATGACGGGCAAGCGGCACGAGGCGCGCGTGCGCTACGAATTCGGCGTTTCCGAGGAGGGCGTCATCGCGGCGGCCGACATCCAGCACCTCATCCGCTGCGGCTATTCCAAGGACCTTTCCGGCGCCATCGCCGACCGCGCGATGTTCCACGCCGACAACGCCTATGTCCTGCCGGCGGCGCGCATCCGCTCGCGCCGGCTGAAGACGCACACCGTCTCCAACACCGCCTTCCGCGGCTTCGGCGGGCCGCAGGGCATGCTCGGCACCGAGCGGGCGATGGACCATGTCGCCCAAGCGCTCGGCCTCGATCCGCTCGACGTGCGCCTCCGCAATTTCTACCCGCCCGAGGGCGGGGCGCTCACGCCCTACCACATGGCGGTCACCGACTCGGTGATCGGCGAGCTCGTCGCCGAGCTCGAGGCGTCGTCGGACTATCGGGCGCGCCGCGCGGCCGTCGCTGCGTTCAACGCGGCGAACCCGATACTGAAGAAGGGGCTGGCGCTGACGCCGGTGAAATTCGGCATCTCCTTCACCACCAGCCATCTCAACCAGGCCGGTGCTTTGGTGCATGTCTACAAGGACGGCTCGGTCGCGCTGAACCATGGCGGCACGGAGATGGGGCAGGGGCTGTTCACCAAGGTGGCGCAGGTCGTGGCCGAGGAGTTCCAGATCGACGTCGACCGGGTGAAGATCACCGGCACCACGACGGCGAAGGTGCCGAACACCTCGGCGACCGCGGCCTCCTCCGGCTCCGACCTCAACGGCATGGCGGCGCAGGCGGCCGCGCGCACCATCAAGGACCGGCTGATCGCCTATGCCGTGGACCGCTACCACGTGCCGACGGAGAGCGTCGTCTTCGCGCCCAACCGGGTGACGATCGGCAACCGCGAGATGCGCTTCTCGGACCTCGTCGCCGAGGCCTATCTCGCCCGCATCTCGCTGTCCTCGACCGGCTTCTACGCCACGCCCGGCATCACCTACGACCGCGAGAGCGCGACCGGCACGCCGTTCTACTACTTCGCCTATGGCGCGGCGTGTTCGGAAGTGGTGATCGACACGCTGACCGGCGAGAACCGGCTGCTGCGCGCCGACATCCTGCACGATGTCGGCCGGTCGCTGAACCCGGCACTGGACCTTGGCCAGATCGAGGGCGGCTTCATCCAGGGCATGGGCTGGCTGACCACCGAAGAGCTTTGGTGGAACAAAGCCGGGCGCCTGCGCACCCACGCGCCCTCCACCTACAAGATCCCGACCGCCAACGACCGCCCGGACGATTTGCGGATTTCCCTCTGGTCGAAGGGCGAAAACCGCGCCGCCACCATCTACCGCTCCAAAGCCGTCGGCGAGCCGCCGCTGATGCTCGGCATCGCGGTCTTCTCGGCGCTGACCGATGCGGTGCTGGCGGCGGGTGGGGGCAAAGTTTTTCCCACTCTCGACGCGCCGGCAACGCCCGAGCGCATCCTCGCCGCCGTCGAGATGGTGCGGAGGGCGCAGTGAAGGTCGCGACGGTCGACAATCGGCCGATCTCCCCCCTTGAGGGGGAGATGTCCGGCAGGACAGAGGGGGGAGAGCCCCGCTCAAGCGTCCCGAGCCGGCCCGGCGCAAACCTCGGCACTCCACGGCGCCCCCCTCTGCCTACCGGCATCTCCCCCTCAAGGGGGGAGATCGACCACGCAGCCGCCTGGGTGCCGGCATGACGCCGCTATCCTTTGCCCTGCGCTCCCTCCTCGATGCCGGCACGCCCGCGATCCTCGTCCGCGTTGCGCAAGCGCTAGGCTCGACGCCGCGCGAGGCCGGGGCGGCGATGATCGTGACCGCGGAGAGCTTGTCGGGAACGGTCGGGGGCGGGGCGCTGGAGATGGTCGGGATCGAGCGGGCGCGGGCGATGCTGCGGGATGGCGCGGCCGAGGATCGGCTGGCGATTCCGCTTGGGCCGGCGATCGGCCAGTGCTGCGGCGGGCATGTGACGCTGACGCTGCAGCGGCTCGATGCAGGCCTGCTCGCGGCCGAGGTCGCCGCGGAAGCCGCGGCCGCGGCGACGCTGCCCGCGGTGCTGCTCTTCGGGGCCGGGCATACCGGCCGCGCGCTGGCCCGGTCGCTCTCGCCGCTGCCGTTCCGCCTGTGCAGTGTCGATACCCGCCGCGAGGCCTTTGCCGACTGGCCGGGCGGCGGCGAGACGCGCGTCACCGCTCTGCCGGAGGCCGAGGTCGCCACGGCGCGCCCGGGCTCGGCCTTCCTCGTCATGACGCACGACCACGCGCTCGACTTCCTGATCGCGGCCGCCGCGCTGCGGCGCGGAGATGCCGCCTATGTCGGCATGATCGGCTCGGCGACGAAGCGCGAGACGTTCCGGCGGCATCTGGCGGAGGCGGGCGAGGGGCATCTGATCGAGGGGCTGACCTTGCCGATCGGCGGCCGAACCGTGCGCGACAAACGCCCGGAAGTGATCGCCGCACTGACCGCCGCCGAGCTGATCGAGGCATTGCTCTCCAAGGCTGAGGAAAAGCTAGGCAGTGGCTTTTCGACAGGCACATCGCAATGCAATAGTGAGCGCATCGAACCGGAGCCGAAGCGCCCCTATCCGAAAGCCCGCAATGCCCGCGCGTCTTGAGCTTTCCCGCATTACCAAGCGCTTCCCGGGCGTCACCGCCAACGAGGACGTGTCGTTTGCCGTCGGGCCCGGCAAGATCCACGCCCTGCTCGGCGAGAACGGGGCCGGCAAGTCGACGCTGGTGAAGATCATCTACGGCGTGCAGAAGGCCGATGAGGGCAAGGTGCTGTGGGACGGCCGGGAGGTCTCGATCGCCAGCCCGCGCGAGGCTCGAAAACTCGGCATCGGCATGGTGTTCCAGCATTTCTCGCTGTTCGAGGCGATGACGGTGCTGGAGAACATCGCGCTCGGCATGGACGACCCGCCGCCGCGCGCCGCGCTGGAGGCGAAGGTACGCGCGGTGCTGGAGAGCTACGATCTCGCGCTCGACCCGCACCGGTTCGTGCACACGCTGTCGGTCGGCGAACGCCAGCGCATCGAGATCGTGCGGGCGCTCCTGACCCAGCCGAAACTTTTGATCATGGATGAGCCGACCTCGGTGCTGACGCCGCAGGAGGTCGAGAAGCTGTTCGCGATCCTGCGCAAGCTCGCCGGCGAGAGCTGCTCGATCCTCTACATCTCGCACAAGCTCGCCGAGATCAAAGCGCTCTGCGACAGCGCCACCATCCTGCGCTTCGGCAAGGTCGTCGCCAGCTGCGACCCCCGCGCGGAAACCGCACGCTCGATGGCCGAGATGATGATCGGCGGCGCGCTGAAGGATCTGTCTCACAAGCAAGGCGGCACGTTCGGCGCGGACCGCTTCGCCGTCGAGGCCCTGTCGGCGCCCGGCGAGCCGCCTTTCGGTACCGCGCTGCACGAGATCTCCTTCCGTGTGCGGGCCGGCGAAATCTTCGGCATCGCCGGGGTCGCCGGCAACGGGCAGAACGAGCTGGTGATGGCGCTGTCGGGCGAAAAACCGTCCAGCGGCGGGATTTCCATCGACGGCAAGCCGGTCGACAGGCTCGGCGTCGAGGCCCGGCGCAAGGCGGGGCTCGCCTCGGTGCCGGAGGAGCGCAACGGCCACGCCGCGGTGCCCGGCATGAGCCTTTCCGACAACGCCATCCTGTCGGCCCGCGGCAGGAAGAGGCTGTCGATCGGCGGCTTGCTGCGCCAAGGCGCGACGCGGGCCTACGCGGCCAAGGTGATCGAGGCCTTCTCGGTGCGCACCACCGGGCCGCGCTCCTTCGCGTCGAGCCTCTCGGGCGGCAATCTGCAGAAATACATCATGGGCAGGGAGATCCTGCAGGAGCCGGCGGTGCTGGTCGTCTCGCAGCCGACCTGGGGCGTCGACGCCGGCGCTGCCGGCTTCATCCGGCAGGCGATGATCGACCTTGTCGCCAAGGGTGCTTCGATCGTGGTGATCAGCCAGGATCTCGACGAGCTCTTGGAGTTGTGCGACCGCATCGCCGTCATCAACGGCGGCCGGCTGAGCCGGGCGATGGATGTGAAGGGCGTGTCGATCGAGGAGATCGGCCTCCTGATGGGCGGCGTGCACGGCAGCGACGTACCGCCGCCGCCGCTGTCCGCCGACGTGATCGGAGCCGTCCATGCTGCCTAGGCTGGAGCCGCGCCTTGCCCCGAGCCGCAGCATGGTCGTCGCCGCCCCGGTGATCGCCGTCGCGGCGACGATCCTCCTCGGTACCATCGCTTTCACGCTGCTCGGCTTCGACGGGCTCGGCGCCGTCCAGACGATCTTCGTCTCGCCGCTGCTGTCGGCCTATCGCTGGCAGGACATCCTGGTGAAGGCGGCGCCGCTCGCCATCATCGCGACCGGCCTTTCCATCGGCTTTCGCGCCAATGTCTGGAACATCGGCGCCGAGGGTCAGTACGTGCTCGGCGGCCTCGCCGGCACCGGCGTTGCGTTGGCGACGCACGAGATGACCGGCGGCTGGATCCTGCCGCTGATGATCCTGGCCGGCATACTCGGCGGTATGGCCTGGGCCTCGGTGCCCGCCTTCCTGCGCACGCGGCTCGGCGTCAACGAGATCCTGTCCAGCCTGATGCTGAACTATGTGGCGATCCAATTGCTCTATTATCTGATGCGCGGTCCGTGGAAGGACCCGATGGGCTTCAACTTCCCGCAGACCGTGCTGTTCTCCGCCGACCAGACGCTGCCGATCGCGATTTCCGGCACGCTCGTCCACATCGGCGTGCCGATCGCTGCGGCGCTCGCGCTCACGGCCTGGTTCGTCCTGTCGCGCAGCCTGACCGGCTACCAGATCCGCGTCGTCGGCCTCGCGCCGAACGCCGCCCGCTTCGGCGGGTTTCGCGAGAAGCGCACCGTCTGGCTCGCCATGCTCGCGGGCGGCGGCGCGGCGGGCCTCGCCGGCGTGCTGGAGGTCTCCGGACCTTTCGGGCAGATGGTGCCGGCCTTCCCGACCGGCTACGGTTATACCGCGATCATCGTCGCCTTCCTCGGCCGGCTGCACCCCGTCGGCATCCTCGTCGCCGCGCTGGTGCTGGCGTTGACCTATGTCGGCGGCGAGAGCGCGCAGACGACGATCGGTTTGCCGGCGGCGGCGACCGGCGTGTTCCAGGCGATGATGCTTTTTCTCCTCTTGGCCGCCGACATCCTCGTCCGCTTCCGCCCGGTCTGGGGCAAGCCGGGCACCGCATCGAGGGTGCCGGCATGACGCTGACGCTGCTGATCTCGATCCTGATGACGGTCGCGGCGGCCGCGACGCCGATCCTCATCGCCGCACTCGGCGAGCTGGTGGCGGAGAAGTCGGGCGTCCTGAACCTCGGCGTCGAGGGCATGATGCTGATCGGTGCCGTCACTGGTTTTGCCGTCGCGGTGACCACCGGCAGCCCGGCGCTCGGCTGCGTCGCGGCCATGCTGGCGGCCGCCGCAGCATCGCTCGTCTTCGCTGTGCTGACGCTCAGCCTCAGCGCCAACCAGGTGGCGACGGGCCTTGCGCTGACCATCTTCGGCACCGGCGTCTCGGCGCTGGTCGGCGCGCCCTTCGTCGGCATCACCACGGCGACGCTCGGCCTCGTCTTCCCGCCGAGCTTGGCCAGCGACCCAGTGCTGCGCATCGTCTTCGGCCACTCGCCGCTGGTCTATATCGCGCTTCTCCTGACGCTCGCCGTCTGGTGGTTCCTCAAGCACAGCCGGGCCGGGCTGATCCTGCGGGCCGTCGGCGAGTCCGACACGGCGGCGCATTCGATCGGCTATCCCGTGCTGAAGGTGCGCTATGCCGCGGTGCTGTTCGGCGGGGCGATGGCCGGGCTCGGCGGCTGCTACTACTCGCTGGTGCTGACGCCGATGTGGGCGGAGCGGCTGACCGCCGGGCGCGGCTGGATCGCCATCGCCCTCGTCGTCTTCGCCTCGTGGCGGCCCGGCCGGCTGGCGCTCGGCGCCTACCTTTTCGGCGCGGTGATCACGCTCGAGCTGCAGGCGAAGGCTGCCGGCTTCTCGGCCTTCGCGCCGGAGTTCCTGTCGGCGCTGCCGTATCTCGCCACCGTCGTGGTCCTCGCGCTGATCTCGATGGGGCGCGGCAACGGCAGCACGGCCGCCCCCGCTTGCCTCGGCAAGCCGTTCCGGGCGTCGGCGTGAGCCGGCGATCGCATCCAATCTTCGTACACAATCGGTGTGCGCAAACCGTCCCGTATCCCACTGAGAAGGAGTGTCCCATGCTCGAGATCACCCGGCGCCGGCTTCTGGCAGGCGGCGCTTCGCTGCTGGCCCTGTCCGCCCTCAACCTCGTCCCCGGCTTCAGCGGCCTTGCCGCTGCGCAGGAGAAGAAGGACAAGGTGAAGGCCGCCTTCGTCTATGTCGGCCCGGTCGGCGACTACGGCTATTCCTTCGCCCACGACCAGGGCCGCAAGTTCCTGGCCGAGAAGCTCGGCGACAAGGTCGAGACGAGCTTTGTCGAGAACGTCGCCGAAGGCCCAGACGCCGAGCGCGTCATCCGCCAGCTGGCTCAGGACGGCAACGACATCATCTTCACGACCTCCTTCGGCTTCATGCAGCCGACCGCGAAAGTCGCCAAGCAGTTCCCGAACGTGAAGTTCGAGCACGCCACCGGCTTCACCACCGGCGCCAACATGGGCATCTACAACTCGCGCTTCTACGAGGGTCGCGCCGTGCTCGGCACCATCGCCGGCATGATGTCGAAGAGCGGCAAGGGCGGCTATGTCGCCTCCTTCCCGATCCCGGAAGTCGTGATGGGCATCAACGCCTTCACGCTGGCCGCCCGCAAGGTGAACCCGAAGTTCGAGACCCAGGTCGTCTGGGTCAACTCCTGGTATGACCCCGCCAAGGAGGCCGATGCCGCAAAGGCGCTGATGGACCAGGGCGCCGACGTCATCACCCAGCACACGGACTCGCCGGGCCCGCTCCAGGCCGCCGAGCAGCGCGGCGCCATCGCCTTCGGCCAGGCCTGGGACATGCAGAGCTTCGCGCCCAACGCCCACATGACCGCAATCGTCGACCATTGGGGCCCGCATTACGTGACCTCGGTGCAGGCCGTGCTCGACGGCACCTGGAAGCCCGGCGACGTCTGGGGCGGCATGAAGGAGGACTTCGTCGAGATGTCGCCCTTCAACCCGAAGATGCCGGAGGACGTGAAGGCCGCCGCTGAGAAGATCGTCGCCGGCACCAAGGACGGCTCGTACAAGGTGTTCACCGGCCCGATCAACGACCAGTCGGGCGCCGAGAAGGTGCCGGCCGGGACGGCCATTCCGGACGGCGATCTGTTGAAGATGGACTGGTACGTGGAAGGCGTGAAGTCGTAAGGCTTCGGATTTCGTGACCGAGCGGGGTTCACCCCCCTCTGCCCTGCCGGGCATCTCCCCCTCAAGGGGGGAGATCGAGCGCGTTAAGGGCGGCGACTAGCCCATCTCCCCCCTTGAGGGGGAGATGGGCGGCAGCCCAGAGGGGGGTGTGCGCCGCCACCGGCCCAAAGTTCGTAACCAAGCAGGCAATGCATGGCCCCCTACCTCTACGAATGGCTGAGTTTCGCGGTGCGGTGGTTGCACGTGGTGACCGCGATGGCGTGGATCGGCTCGTCGTTCTACTTCATCGCGCTCGATCTCGGGCTTCGCAAGTCGCGCCAGCTGCCGCCGGGTGTCGGCGGCGAGGCCTGGCAGGTGCATGGCGGCGGGTTCTATCATGTGCAGAAGTACATGGTGGCGCCGCCTGATATGCCGGAGGACCTCACCTGGTTCAAATGGGAGAGCTACGCCACCTGGCTGTCGGGCGCGGCGCTGCTCTTCCTCGTCTACTATCTCGGCGCGGAGCTCTATCTCATCGATCCCGAGCGTGCCGACCTGCCGGTCTGGGGCGCCTCGGCGATCGGCATTTTTGGCATCCTCGCGGGCTGGGTGTTCTACGACCTCCTCTGCAAGTCGCCACTGGCGAAGAACGACACGGCGCTGCTTGCGGTGCTTTTCGTCTACGTCGTCACCGCCTCCTTCCTGTTCTCCCAGGTGTTCTCGGGGCGCGGCGCGATGCTGCACACCGGGGCGATGATCGCGACGATCATGACCGCCAACGTCTTCCGCCTGATCATCCCGAACCAGACCATCGTCGTCGCCGACCTGAAGGCGGGGCGCACGCCGGCGGCCTATCTCGGCGCCCAGGCCAAGCAGCGCTCGCTGCACAACAACTACCTGACGCTGCCGGTGATCTTCCTGATGCTGTCGAACCATTATCCGCTGGCCTTCGCCACGGAGTGGAACTGGGCCATTGCGGGGCTGGTGCTGCTGATCGGCGCGGTGATCCGGCATTATTTCAACACGCTGCACCGGACGCATGTGAAGCTCTGGTGGTGCTGGGCGGTGGCGGCCGTGCTGTTTGCCGCCGTGATCACTCTGTCCGGCTTTCCCGGCTGGCGGGCGGTGCCGGCGGAAGCTGCCGCGGCGCCTGTGGCCCGCGGGTGGACCAAGGACCCGCAGATCGCGCTCGCCAGGTCGCCGCATTTCGCCGAGGCCGAGGCGATCGTCCAGGCGCGCTGTACGATGTGCCACGCCCGCGAACCGCTCTGGCCCGGCATGGTGCATCCGCCGAAAAACGTTCTCCTCGAGACCTCCGACGACATCGTCCACAATGCCGGCCTGATCGAGGTGCAGGCTGTGCGCAGCCATGCGATGCCGCCTGGCAACATCACCGGCCTCGAGCCCGAGGAGCGCCGCCGGCTCTCCGCCTGGATCGACGCGGCCGACGGGATTTACACGCGATGAGCCTGCCCCCTTTGAAGATCCGCAAGACCGCGCTGCGCGGACGTCTCGTCTCGTTCGACGCAGAGCCCTCGACCTCTTCGAAAGCCGTACGCTTCATCGAGGACGGGCTTCTCGTCTTCGAGGACGGCATCATCACCGAGATCGGCGACGCCGCCGAGATCCTGAAGCGGTTGCCGGTCGATGTCGCGGTCACCGACCACCGGCCGTATCTCATCATGCCGGGCTTCGTCGATCCGCACCTGCACATGCCGCAGACCCAGGTGATCGGCTCCTACGGCACCGAACTCCTGGACTGGCTGGCGAACTACACGTTTCCCGAGGAGAGCCGCTACCACGACCCCGATCTCTGCGCGGCCGCTTCGCTTTTCCTGGTCGAGGAGCTGCTGCGCTGCGGCACGACGACGGCGGCGGTCTACTGCACCTCGCATCCCGCCAGCGTCGACGCCCTGTTCGGCGAGGCCTTGCGGCGCGGCATGCGGCTGATCGCCGGCAAGGTGATGATGGACCGCAATGCGCCGGAGGCGCTGCTCGACACGGCCGAGCGCGGCTACGAGGAGTCCAAGGCGCTGATCGCGCGCTGGCACGGGCAAGGGCGGCTGTCCTACGCCATCACGCCGCGCTTCGCGCCGACCTCCACCGAGGCGCAGCTGCGCACAGCCGGGGCGCTGGCGGTCGAATATCCCGACATGCACATCCAGACGCATCTCTCCGAGAACCACGGCGAGATCGCCTTCGTGCGCGAGCTCTTCCC
This sequence comes from Mesocryomonas lacus, assembly GCF_055730135.2. Taxonomy (NCBI): domain Bacteria; kingdom Pseudomonadati; phylum Pseudomonadota; class Alphaproteobacteria; order Hyphomicrobiales; family Aurantimonadaceae; genus Mesocryomonas; species Mesocryomonas lacus. Next base: position 99,093 of record NZ_JBUZWE020000015.1, read on the forward strand.
TTGGTCGAAGGACTATACCGAGGTCTACGAGCGCTACGGCCTGGTGCGCGACCGCGCGCTCTTCGGTCATTGCATCCACCTGACCGAGCGCGAGCGCACCGCGCTGGCCGATGCTGGCGCCTCGGCGATCTTCTGCCCGACCTCGAACCTCTTTCTCGGCTCCGGCCTTTTCGATCTCGCCGCGATGAAGACGGCGGGCATCAAGGTGGGGCTCGCCACCGACATCGGCGGCGGGACCAGCTACTCCCTGCTGACGACGGCGATGGAGGCCTACAAGGTGCTGGCGCTCCAGCGCCAGACGCTGCCGGCCTTCGAGGCCTTCCACATGCTGACCGCCGGCAATGCCGCGGCGATCGGAATGGAGGACCGGATCGGCCGGCTGGCACCAGGCTATGAGGCCGATGTCGTCGTGCTCGACGGCCATGCCACGATGGCGCTGCAGCAGCGTATGGAGCGGGTGACGTCGCTGGCCGAGGAACTCTTCGTGCTGATGACCATGGGCGACGACCGCGTGGTGGCGGCGACCTATGTCGCGGGCAAGAGGGTGCACGACCGCCAGGCGTTCACGCACCGGCCGATGGAGGATCGGCCGGAGTTTCCGTTGCGGGCAGCCGAACTGCCGGCGGAATCACTGGCCGCCACCGACGACCAGTAGGGCGCCGCCACCGCTTTTCTCCCGGCCAAAGCGGGACAAATGCGCTGATCGGGCTATCTCTACCCGCGACGGCCGGCGCCGCGCGCCTGCCGGGAGCGAAACGCTGAGGAGAATGCGATGCGACTGGTACGATTTGGCGCCCCTGGCGAGGAGAAGCCGGGACTGATCGACGCGGAACACGTGCTGCGCGACCTGTCTGGCGAAATCGATGACCTGTCCGGGGCGCATCTGTCGCGCGCCGGGCTGGAGCGCATCCGGGCGCTCGACCCGAAGAGCCTGCCGAAGGCCGACCCGTCGCACCGCCTCGGCCCTTGCGTCGGCCGCGTCGGCAACTTCATCGCTGTCGGGCTCAACTATGCCGACCACGCCGCCGAGACCGGCGCCCCGATCCCGGCCGAGCCGATCCTGTTCAACAAGGCGCCGTCCTCGATCGTCGGCCCACATGACGACGTCGTCGCGCCGAAGAACTCGACCAAGCTCGACTGGGAGGTCGAGATCGCCATCGTCATCGGCGAGGAGGCGCACAACGTCTCCGAGGCCGACGCGCTCGACTACGTCGCCGGTTACTGCCTATGCAATGACGTGTCCGAGCGTGCCTGGCAGACCGAGCGCGGCGGCCAGTGGATGAAGGGCAAGGGCGCTCCGACCTTCGGACCTCTCGGCCCCTGGCTGGTGACGCAGGACGAGATCGCGGACGTCCAGGCCGTCGACCTCTGGCTCGACGTCAACGGCGAGCGCATGCAGACCGGCTCGACCGCGACGATGATCTTTCCGATCAAGAAGATCGTCTCCTACATCTCGGAGTTCATTCTCCTGCAGCCCGGCGACGTCATCACCACCGGTACCCCGCCCGGTGTCGCCATGGGCATGAAGCCGCCGCGCTGGCTAAAGGCTGGCGACATCATGACCCTTGGCGGGTCCCATCTCGGCGAACAGCGCCAGACGGTGAAAGCCTACGCCGAGTAGACACTTACGCCGCGCTTGCCCCGTTCGCGCCGAAGAAAGCGCGCGAACGGGCGCAACCCGTAAGCAGCTCGGCTGTTCTCTCCCAAAGCGCTGCAGTGCGAAGAGACCGGGATGCCGACGGCATGGCGTGATCTTGGCGCGCGTAGCGTCCTCGCATTCAAGCTCGGAAGGGTCATCATGGCCAGTGCCACCGAAACACCCCGCAAGCCCTCGAAGATCGTCGCCCCCAAGGTGCCTGTCGATGCCCGCCTGCAGGTGCTGGCCGACAGCCGCATGGTCATCGAAGGCGTCTCGCCGGAGATCGACGGCGGTCGTTTCGCCGTCAAGCGCGTCGAGAACGAGCCGCTGATCGTCGAGGCCGACATCTACTGCGATGGCCACGAGCAGCTGGGCGCGGCAGTGGTCTACGGCGCAGCCGGCGGGGAGCTGCGCGAAAAGCAGTTTACCTTCGTGGAGAACGACCGGTGGCAGGCCGAGATCGCGTTCGAGACGCCGGGGCCGCACCGCTACTCCGTCATCGCCTGGCGCGATCTCTACGCCACCTGGCGCTATGAGGCGGAGAAGAAGAAGACCGCCGGCCTCGACATCACGCTGGAGCTGACCGAAGGGCGCCAGCTGATCATCGAGGCCGCGACCTCCGACCGCGGCAGCGCGGCCGACCGCGCTGCGCTGAAGTCGCTGGTACAGAAGCTGGAGCAGCTGCAGGCTAAGGGCGACGCCGAGACACAGTACACGCTGATGATGGATGCCGAGACGGTCCGCATCCTCGTCGAGACCGGCATGCGCACCAATCTGACGCGCTATCCGATCGACGTGCCGGTCTGGGTCGACCGCGAGCGGGCGGCGTTCAGCGCTTGGTACGAGCTGATGCCGCGCTCGCAGTCGGGCGACGTCAACCGCCACGGCACGTTCGATGACGTCATCGCGCGCCTGCCGGACATCCAGGAAATGGGCTTCGACGTCCTCTATTTCCCGCCGATCCATCCGATCGGCAAGCTCAACCGCAAGGGCAAGAACAATACGCTGACGCCAGGTCCAGACGATCCGGGCAGCCCGTATGCCATCGGCTCGGAGGAGGGCGGCCATGATGCGCTGCATCCCGAGCTCGGTACGTTCGAGGATTTTGCCCGGCTGGTCGAGAAGACAGCTGAGCACGGCATGGAGATTGCGATCGACTTTGCGATCCAGTGCTCGCCAGACCATCCCTGGATCAAGCAGCATCCGGAATGGTTCGACTGGCGCCCGGACGGCACCATCAAGTTTGCCGAGAACCCGCCGAAGAAGTACGAGGACATTGTCAACGTCCACTTCTACCGCGGCGCCATTCCCTCGCTCTGGTACGAGCTGCGCGACATCGTGCTGTTCTGGGTCGACAAGGGCGTGAAGATCTTCCGCGTCGACAACCCGCACACCAAGCCTTTCCCGTTCTGGGAGTGGATGATCGAGGAAGTGCGCAAGGTCGAGCCGGGCGCGATCTTCCTCGCCGAGGCGTTCACGCGGCCAAAGCCGATGAAGCGGCTGGCGAAGGTCGGCTACAACCAGTCCTATTCGTACTTCACGTGGCGGAATCTGAAGTGGGAGCTGGAGGCGTACCTGACCGAGCTGACTACGACGGAAGCGGCCGAGTACATGCGGCCAAACTTCTTCGTCAACACGCCGGACATCAACCCGCGCTACCTGCAGACCTCGGGGCGTCCGGGCTTCCAGATCCGGCTGGCGCTGGCGGCGACGCTCGGCGGCAATTACGGCGTCTACTCCGGCTACGAGCTTTGTGAGTACCTGCCGGTGCTCGGCAAGGAGGAGTATCTCAACTCCGAGAAATACGAGATCCGCTCCTTTGACTGGAAGGCACCGGGCAACATTCGCGACGACATCGCCTTCTTCAACCGCATCCGGCAGTCCGAGCCGGCGCTGCGTTCGTTCCGCGATCTCGCCTTCTATAATTTCTGGAACGACAACGTCCTCTATTACGGCAAGCGGACGCCCGACGGCTCCAGCTTCCTTCTTTTCATCGTCAACCTCGATCCGCACAACCCGCAGGGCGGCAATTTCGAGGTCCCGTTGTGGGAGCTCGGGCTGCCGGACGATGGCGTTGTGCATGTCGAGAACCTCGCGAACGGCCAGCAGTTCGACTGGCAGGGCAAGATCCAGAACTGGTGGCTGGACCCGGCGGCGACGCCTTACGTTGCGCTGCGCATCACCGTCTGAGCGTCGGGAGCCGACCTTCCCGTGCCCGCCGGGCGCTAAGCGCCGTCCCCTGGTTCCCGCTGCCCTCGGCAGCGTGGACCGGCGATCAGAGAGCAATCCTTCATGACCTCATCGACCCCCGCTGCCACCGACAACAACGCCGCAAAGCGGCTGACCCTTTCCGACGGGCCGCTTCATGCCGTCCTGACGCCCGAGGCGCAGCAGGAAATTGCCCGACTGCTGCCGGAGTTTCTCGGCCGGCAGCGCTGGTTCTCCGGCCGCAACCGCGGTGCGGGCGAGACGGAGCTCAAAGTTCTGGGTGTGCCCGCGCCGGGCGATGGTCGCCATCTCCTGACGGAAACGGTGACTCGGACCGCCGCCGGCGAGCAGCGCTATCTGCTGCCGCTGAGCACGCGGTTCGACGAAGGGCATGACGGGGCGGCCAGCCTGCCGCACCGCCTGACGGCGATCGACCAGGGCATGCGTCCGGGCTCCCTCATCGACGGGACCCGCGATGCGGCCTTCGCCGCCATCGTCACCGCGCTCATCGCCGATGGCCGCGATGTCGACCTCGGCAATGGCCGGCTCGAGATCATCGCCTCGCCGCTTGCCGGTGATGTGCTGGAGCGTGCCCGCGCCGTCGCGCCGGAGCGCATCCGGGTGATCTCCGGCGAGCAGTCGAACACCTCGATTCTGATCGGCGACGTCGGCGTGCTGAAGTTCTACCGTCTGCTCCGCGATGGCGTGCAGCCGGAACTCGAGGTGACGCGGTTCCTGACCGACCACACCGACTTCACCGGCACGCCGGCGCTGTTCGGCTCGATTGAACTCGTGCGGCCCGACGGCACGCGCGCCGCGGTCGCGGCGATGTTCAAGCTGGCGGAGAACCAGGGCGACGCCTGGACGGTGGTCACCGGGGCACTGGCGGCGTCGCTCGCCGCCGGAACCGCCGGGTCAGGCGATGACGGCCACGGCACGGTCGTCGGCCGTCGCACTGGTGAGATGCACGCGGCGCTGGCTACCGTGACGGGCGACGCGGACTTCGATCCCGAGCCGGTCGATGCGGCAGCGCTGGCCCATTTCGTCGGCGGCGCCAAGGCCGGAGCCGCCGAATCGCTCGGCGTCCTCCGGCAGATCCGCGGTTCCGCGGGCGGAGACGTGGCGCCGGACATCGATCGCCTTCTGGCGGCCGAGCCCGGCATCATGGCGTGGTTCGACGGCTTTGCCGGCACTGCCATCGCCAGCCACCGGACCCGCATTCATGGCGACTACCATCTCGGCCAGCTGTTGGTCTCCGGCGACGACGTGGTGATCCTCGACTTCGAGGGAGAGCCGGGCGCGCCGCTGGAGGAGCGCCGGGAGAAATCCTCGCCGCTGCGTGACGTCGCTGGCATGTTGCGCTCGTTCGACTATGCGGCCTTCGCGGCGCTTGACCAGGCGGTGCCGGTGACGGATTCCGCCTACGATACGCGGCGGGCGATGGCCGCAGCTTGGCGCGACAAGGTCAGCGCCGCCTTCCTGTCTGCCTGGGGCGAGGCTTCCGGCCTGTCGCTGGACGATGCGGGGTCGGCGCAGCTGCTCGATCTCTTCATCCTGCAAAAGGCCTTCTACGAACTGAAGTACGAGGCGGCGTCGCGCCCGGCTTGGCTGTCGATCCCGCTGCGCGGCATCATTTCCCTTCTCGAAAAACGACAGGTTCTGTGATGAACATCACCGCCACGACCCCGAAGACCCCCGAGCATCGCCCCAACGAGTGGGAGGCGCAGGAAATCGCGCGCGGCACGCACGGCGACCCCTTCGCCATTCTCGGCCCCAAATTCTCCGAGGGCGGCGCCATCATCCGGGCATTCCGGCCGGGCGCCGAAACCGCCACCGTCGTCGACGCGTCGGGCAAGGAACTGGGCCGGCTCGAGCCGGTGCTGGGCGAAGGCTTCCACTCCGGCTACGTCGCCGGTTTGAAGCAAGGCGACACCTATCGCTTCAAGTTCACGCACGGCACCGACGACTGGCTCGAGGACGATGCCTATCGTTTCGGCCCGATCCTCGGCGAACTCGACGTCTATCTCCTCGCGGAAGGCTCGCACTCGCGCCTCTATGAGAAGTTCGGCGCGCACCCGACGGAGATGGACGGCATTGCCGGCACCAGCTTCGTCGTCCTGGCGCCCGATGCCCGCCGGGTGTCGGTGGTCGGCAACTTCAACTCCTGGGACGGCCGCCGCAACGTCATGCGCAAGCGGCATGAATGCGGTTGCTTCGAGATCTTCATCCCCGGCATCGGCCGGGGCGAGGTTTACAAGTTCGAGATCATCGGCCCGCACGGCGAGGTCCTGCCGCTGAAGCAGGATCCGGTCGGCTTCCTTCAGGAAGAAGCGCCGGCCACCGCGTCGATCGTCGACGGGCTGGTTCAGCACGACTGGAAGGACCACGCCTTCACGTCGAAGCCGCGAGATTGGCAGGATGCCGGCAAGCCGATCTCGATCTACGAGGTGCATCTCGGTTCCTGGCGCCGCGGCGACGGCGACACCATGCTGGACTATGACCAGATCGCCGGGCAGCTGGTGCCTTACGTCAAGGAGATGGGCTTTACCCATGTCGAGCTGATGCCGGTCTCCGAGCATCCGTTCTACGGCTCGTGGGGCTACCAGCCGATCGGCCTCTACGCCACGACCTCGCGCTACGGCTCGCCCGAGGCGTTCGCACGGCTGGTCGATGCGCTGCACCAGGCGGACATTGGCGTGCTGCTCGACTGGGTGCCGGGACACTTCCCGACCGACATCCACGGCCTCGCGCGCTTCGACGGCACGGCGTTGTATGAGCATCCGGATCCGCGGCGCGGCTTCCACCAGGACTGGAACACGCTGATCTACGATTACGGTCGGACCGAGATCAAGAATTTCCTCGTCTCCAACGCGCTGTTCTGGCTCGACCGCTTCCACATTGACGGCCTGCGCGTCGATGCTGTCGCGTCGATGCTCTACCTCGACTACTCCCGCAAGGAGGGCGAGTGGGAGCCCAACATCCACGGCGGGCGCGAGAACCTCGAGGCGATCGCTTTCCTCAAGGAGACCAATGAGAAGGTCGGTGGCTACTATCCGAATGCCACGACGCATGCCGAGGAATCGACGTCCTTCCCGGACGTCTCGCGGCCGACCTATGCGGGCGGTCTCGGCTTCCACTTCAAGTGGAACATGGGCTGGATGCACGACACCTTGCACTACATGCAGGAAGACCCGGTCAACCGCCGCTACCACCATCACCACATGACTTTCGGCATGGTCTACGCCTACTCCGAGAACTTCATCCTGCCGCTCAGCCATGATGAGGTGGTCTACGGAAAGGGCTCGCTGCTTGACAAGATGCCGGGCGACCGCTGGCAGAAGTTTGCCAACCTTCGCGCCTATCTCGGCTTCATGTGGAGCCATCCCGGCAAGAAGCTGATCTTCATGGGCGGCGAGTTTGCGCAGCAGAAGGAATGGAACCACGACCAGTCGCTTGACTGGCACCTGCTGGACGATCCCTCGCATGCGGGCATGCAGCGGCTCGTGCGCGACCTCAACACGCTCTACCGCGAGATCCCGGCGCTGCATGAATTGGATTGCGACGCGGCCGGCTTCGAGTGGATCGACACCCAGAACTCGGAGGAGAGCGTTATCGCCTTCCTGCGCAAGGATGCGCTGGGCAATCCGGTGCTGATCGTCTCGAACTTCACGCCGGTGCCGCGCCACGGCTACCGGATCGGCGTGCCGATCGCCGGCGAGTGGGTGGAGCGGATGAACACCGACGCCGACCTCTACGGCGGCTCGAACGTCGGCAACATGGGCGCCAAGACGGCGGACGAATGGTCGGTCAACGGCCGGCCCTATTCGCTCTCGCTGACCTTGCCGCCGCTCTCGACCATCGTGCTGGTCTCGGCCTCCGCGGCAGTCTGACAGCGCAACATCATCCAGACGCTAAGGGGCACCCTCGCGGGTGCCCCTTTTGCATGACCACTTCTGGTGCTCTGCCACTTAGAGAGCGCCTGCCATTCCGTGATCGCCGTTGGACACGGCAAGCCCGTTTCGACCCGCTCGCTTGGCCCGGTACAGTGCCTCGTCCGCTTCCCGCAGCAGTTCATCGAGATCCAGCGACTGCGGAGGGATGGCGAGGCCGGCGCTGACCGTTGCGCCGACCGGTCGTCCGGCCACTTCCCGCGCCGCGGCTGCAAAATCCTCGATGATGGACAGCGCCTTCCGGCGGGCGCCGCTCTCGGTATCGCCCGGCAGCAGCAAGGCGAACTCCTCCCCGCCGAGACGGCCGAAAAGGTCGGCCGGGGTAAGTTGCGCCTGAGCCACGCGGCAGAACAGCTTCAGGATCTCGTCGCCCAGCGCATGTCCGTACCGGTCGTTGATCTGCTTGAAATGATCGAGATCGAAAATCAGCGCGGCCACGGCGCCCCGTTCGGCGATCTCGCGCCGGGCCTGTTCGGTGAAGGCGCGCCGGTTGGCGACACCGGTCAGGTAGTCGACCTGGTATTTGGCGATCAGCAGTTTCTCGCTGCGCTCCCGTGTCATCGCGAGGTAGAGGTAGGTCGTGACGACGATGAACAGCACCGCCTCGAACATCACGATGACCATCGGCAAGCTGCCCGACCGCAGCGGATCGGCGGGGCTGGAGAAGATCGGCAGTGTTGCGATCCGGGCGAGGTAGAGAGTGCCGTGCAGGAGAAAGGCCCATCCGGCCTGGCGCGTCGCGGCAAGGCCTTCGCGCGACCTGAGGAAACAACTGGCGACGCCGAAGCTGTAGGCCGCGATGAGCGCCGAACTTAAGAGAATGCGAAGATCGACATTGGCGGCAAAGCCGGGGAAGGTCCAGGCCACCAGCCATACCAGGACGCCTCCTAGCAGCAAAGGGACAGGGCCGCGCTGGCCGGTGAACTGCGCTGCGGCATGCCAGATCATCCCATAGCCAGCGACCAGGAGGGCATTCGACAGCCCGATCCCGATCGTGACAAAACCAAGCGCGCGCAGACTGCTGAGGAGGCCGGCTACCGCGATCGTGAGATAGCTAAAGCTCCACCACAGGAGTGACGGGGATCGCTGGCGCTGCCACTCCAAGGCCATCCTTCCGGCGGCCAAGAGGCTGATCCCGCACATCAGGTAGAACAGCGTCGGAACGTGTATCTGCATCGGGTTCGCCAGGCGTTGTCACTTTTATCCGGCTGGAACATCGCACGACCGGGTCGGCCGGCCCTACCCGGAAAATCCCAGATGGGTAACTCATCCCATCGCAGCCTTGTTCTAGCGCCAGATGCGCAAAACTTCCTTTAAGATGCGGGTCCGTCGTCCTGCGTCCCGGCAGCCGTCTCCAACTCGACGGGCACGACGTCCACGCTGTGCCGGCTCTTTTGCGAGCCGGAGGTGACGAAGAAGCCGCCGATCGGGGCGACGTCGGCATAGTCGCGGCCAATCGCGACTTCGATATGGTCGGCGCCGGTGACGACACCATTGGTCGGATCGAAGCCGACCCAGCCCGTCTCCGCGCCGAGCCAGACCTTGATCCAGGCGTGCATCGCGTCGGCACCCTCGAGCCGCGGCCGCCCCGGCGGCGGCAAGGTGCGCAGGAATCCGCTGACATAGGCGGTGGGAATGCCGAGCGCCCGAAGCCCGGCAATACCGAGATGGGCGAAATCCTGACAGACCCCGCGGCGGGTGCGGAACACGGTCTCGACCGGCGTGTCGATGCGGGTGGAGCCGGGCGCGTAGGTGAAATCCTCGTAGATCTGGCGGGTCAGGAACAGCACCGCGTCGCCGCCGGAGCTGGCCGGGGCGAGGGGGGCGCCGAGATAGGTGCCGATCTCGGCCGACTGGCGCACCAACCGGCTCGAGGCGAGGAAATGCACCGGGCTGAGGGGGCCGAAGTCGCGGCTGCGCAATGCGGCGTCGCGGATGTCCGCCAGCGTCGGCGTGGCGCCGAGATCGGGCGCCCTTGGCTCGACGCGCACCCGGGCGCGCATCTCGACACTCAGTCGGTCGTGCGCCTTGCGCAGCAGGACATGGTCGATCTCGTTGCCGAAGAAATCATGCTCGGTGCTGTGCTCCTCGGCCTGCGGCAGCACGTTCAGAGACTGGGCAATCGTGGTCTGTCCGGCGCCATCGCGCAGCCGGATGCGCAGGACGTGGCGCGCATCCTTGACGGCCGACGGGTAGTCGGACGCGATCTTCAGAGTGATGTCGTAGATCATTCGTGATCGAACCGTTCGACCGTTTCGCCGGGGTCAGAGGCAAAATAGCGCTGCGTCAAGAGATCGGAAAGGTCGGAGAAGTCGCCAGCGACCCTCTGCAGGAAGGCCTCGTCGACCTCCGTCGGCCCGGCCGTCGCAAGCCGCACCTGCAAGCGCGCGATCCGCCGCGCCAGCTGGTCGAGCGTCTCCCCGGCGACGACGCCCGGCAGCTCGCCGATGGCCCGCTTCAGCGAGTTCACCTGATAGGCGACCGAGCGCGGATTGGCGGGGTCGAGGACGGTGAGGTCCAGCACCGTCTCGCGCGAGAGGGTCACGGTATAGCGGCGGCGGTAGGTGACGCGGCTGTCGGTGAACTCCAGCAGGACCTCGAAGGCGCCCTCGGGCACCTCGCCGGCGGTGACGGCGGCGGCGATCGCGGCGGTCATCGCGCCGCGCTCGATCCGACGCCCGCATTTGAGGAAACGCCAGCCGGCGAACTGGTACATGTTCTCGCGCACCAGCCCGGTGAAGCCCGAGAGCCGGGTCATCACCTGGCTGGTCAGCGCGATCAGGTCCTCGTCGCCGCCGTGCTGCGTCGCGTCGTCGAGGAGATCGACGATCTCGCTCAGCGTCCGCCAGCCGTCGGGCGAGAAGCGGTCGCGGATGCGCGAGGCGGTGTTCAGCGCCGAGCGCGACAGTTTGAGGAGACCCGCGGCCGGATGCGCCGCGGTGACATCGACGCCGACGCGTTGCAGCAGCTGGGCGACGCGCCGGTCGACAAGGCCTTGCCGGGCGGCTTCCGACTGGCGGGAGGCGTAGAGCCGCAGAAGCCGCGTCGCGACTTCCGTGCGCTCGGTATAGCGGCCGAGCCAGAACAGGTTGTCGGCGGCGCGGGCCGGCAAGGCGCCGGGGCGGCGGCGCAGGAAGTTGCCGGTCGGCACTTCGCCGAGCAGCGTCAGCGGCTCCTCGTCGGTATCGGAAGTCACCCAGACATCAGTCGAACGCCCGCCCGCCTGCATCGACACCGCCTTGGCGTCGGTCTCGTCGGAAACCCGGGCGAAGCCGCCGGGCATGACGTGCCAGCCGGTCGCGTCGCGGGCGAGGAACACGCGCAGCGTCACCGGCCGGGCGACCAGCGTGTCGTCGAGGAAGACCGGGGCGGTCGACAGCGCGACGAGTTCCTGGCCGACGACGCCGGTGCCGCCGGCGTCGAGTTCGGCGGCAAGGCGGTCGTGCCGGTTGCCCGGGGGCGGATCGGAGGCGTGCGGGAAGGCGTCGGCGAGCGCCAGACGGTGGCGGTTGCGCGAGACGTGGTCGCGCTCTTCCGCCTGGCCGCACCACCAGGTGGCGATGGTCGGCAGTTCCAATGTCTCGCCGATCAGCGCCTTGGCAAGCGCCGGCTGGAAGGCGAGGAGCGCGCGCGTCTCGAGAATGCCGGAGCCGAGCGCATTGACCATCTGCAGCGATCCCGCGCGGATCGCCCGCAACAGGCCGGGCGTGCCGATGCGCGAGCGCTGGAACAGCTCCAGCGGATCGGCGAAATCCGAGTCGAGGCGCCGCCACAGCACCTTTAGCGGTTCGAAGCCGTCGACGGTGCGCACCTCCACCGCATCGTCGTTGACGACGAGATCGCCGCCTTCGAGCAGCAGGAAACCGAGATAGCGCGAGAGATAGGCGTGCTCGAAATAGGTCTCGTTCATCGGACCGGGGGTGAGCACCCCGATGCGCTCGGTGCCATCCTGGTTCAGCCGGAGCAAGGATTGCCGGAAACGCTGGAAGAAGCCTGCGAGCCGCTGCACCCGCATGTCGGCGTTAAGGTCGGGAAAGGCGCGCGAGGTGGCGACGCGGTTTTCCAGCGCGAAGCCGGCGCCCGACGGCGCCTGTGTGCGGTCGCCGAGCACCCACCAGCGCCCGTCCGGGCCGCGGCCGAGGTCGATGGCGATGAAGCGGATCAGCGGATCGCCGGCCAGGCCTTGATTGGCGATCGGCCGCAGGAATTCGGGGTTCTCGCCAACGATCACCGCCGGCAGCGTGCCGTTGGCGAGCAACGTCCGCGCGCCATAGAGATCGCCGACCAGCGCTTCGAGGAAGCCGGCGCGCTGGACGAGGCCGCGTTCGAGCGTCGCCCATTCCGCCGCGCCGAGGATCAGCGGCGGGAAGGTCAGCGGCCAGCTGCGCTCGTCGCGTTCTGCCTCGCCAGTGCCGCCATAGACGCGGTAGAAGACGCCGGCCTCGCGCAGGTACTGGCGGGCGCTGCGCACCCGGCCGGCGCGATCGGACGCGGTCATCGCCGCCAGCGCCTCGGCGAGCGGGCGATAGTGCGGCCGGATGCTGCCATCGGCCGCCAGCATCTCGTCATAGACCCCCGCCGGCGGGTGGTAGCCCGCCAGCAGCGCGTCGAGCGCCAGGCCCTCTCGGGAAGCGGCGGCACTCATGGCTTGCCCGTCATCCCGGTCAGACCGCCAGGCTCGCCGGACGGCGCAGATCCAGCGTCGTCGGGAAGGACGGGTCGGGGATCTCGAGCACCGGCGCGTAATGCCCCGGCGTGTGGCCGATGTCCTCGAACCGCGCCAGCCGGCGCGCCTCCGCCTCGTTGGCGTTGACCGGGAAGGTCTCGTAGTTGCGACCGCCGGGATGGGCGACGTGGTAGACGCAGCCGCCGAGCGAGCGCTGCGACCAGCGATCGTAGATGTCGAAGGTCAGCGGAGCGTGCACCGGAATGGTCGGGTGGAGGCCAGAGGCCGGCTGCCACGCCTTGAAGCGCACGCCGGCCACCGCGTCGCGGCCGTTGCCGACCGGCGTCAGCGGCACCTGCCGGCCATTGCAGGTCACGATGTGGCGCGCCGGGTCGAAGCCGGTGAGTTTCACCTGCAGCCGCTCGACCGAGGAGTCGACGAAACGCACCGTGCCGCCGATCGCGCCGGTCTCGCCCATGACGTGCCAGGGCTCGAGCGCTTGCCTGAGCTCCAGCGCAATGCCCTCGCGCTCGATCTTGCCGCAGAACGGAAAGCGGAACTCGGCCTGCGCCTCGAACCATTCCGGCCGGATGGCAAATCCCGAGCGGCTGAGATCGGCGAGAACGTCAAGAAAATCCTGCCAGAGGAAGGCGGGCAGCATGAAGCGGTCGTGCAGCGTCGTGCCCCATCGGGCGAAACGGCCGGACTGCGGCTCCTTCCAGAATTTCGCCACGAGCGCCCGCACCAGCAGCTGCTGGGCAAGGCTCATGCGCGCGTCTGGCGGCATCTCGAAGCCGCGGAACTCGACGAGGCCCAGGCGCCCGGTCGGGCCGTCCGGCGAGTACAGCTTGTCGATGCAGATCTCGGAGCGGTGGGTGTTGCCGGTGACGTCGACGAGGAGGTTTCGGAACAGCCGGTCGGTCAGCCACGGCAAGGGCGCTGCGCCTTCGCCCGGCAGCGGCACCTGCGCCATCGCGATCTCGAGCTCGTACAGCGCATCGTGCCGCGCCTCGTCGACGCGCGGCGCCTGGCTCGTCGGCCCGACGAAGAGGCCGGAGAAGAGGTAGGAGAGCGAGGGATGGCGCTGCCAGTGCAGCACCAGCGACTTCAGGAGGTCCGGCCGGCGCAGGAAGGGCGAGTCGGTCGGCGTTGCGCCGCCGACGACGACGTGGTTGCCGCCGCCGGTGCCGGCATGCTTGCCGTCGATCATGAACTTGTCGGTGCCGAGCCGCGACTGCCGCGCCTCGTCGTAGACGGTGCGGGTGATCTCGACGCATTCGCGCCAGGAGGCGGCGGGGTGGACGTTGACCTCGATGACGCCGGGGTCCGGCGCCACGCGGATGACGTTGACGCGCGAATCGTGCGGCGGCTGGTAGCCCTCGATCACCAGCGGCAGGCCGTGCTTCTCGGCGATCACCTCGACGGCCTGGAGGAGATCGAGATAGGCCTCGAGCGACTCCAGCGGCGGCATGAAGACGCAGAGCTTGCCGTCGCGCGGCTCGATCGAGATCGCCGTGCGCACCGCGCCGAAGATTTCCTCGTGCTTCTGCTCCGGCGCCTGCCAGACCTCGGGGCTGGCGGCGAGGATGCTCGGCTGCTCGCGGCCGGGGCCGATCTCCTCCGGCGCCGCCAGCGGGCCCTGTTCTGCGGTCGGATCGTTCGGGTGGATGTAGGGGTACTGCGCCGGCGGCACGTGCGGCAAGGCGCCGAGCGGCAAGCGGTAGCCGACCGGGCTGTCGCCGGGCATCAGGAAGAGTTGGCCGCGCCGCGTCGTCCAGCGCTCGGACATCCAGCGCACGCCCCGCGTCATGCCGGTGCCGCTTGCCTGCGACTGCCAGGCCTGAACGGGGAGCACGTAGCCGGACGCCTTCGACAGGCCACGGTCGAAGACGCGGGCCAGGCGCGCGCGCTCCTCGGCATCGTCGAGCTTCGGGTCGCTCGGCTCGACGTTTTCCGGCAGCTTCGCCTCGCGCGACATCCAGTAGGACGGGTCTTCGTAGGCGGCGGCGGCATAGGCGGGGTCGACGCCGAGCTCCAATGCAACTTCCCGCGTCAGCGTCTCGGCGTCGGCGAGCGAGACTGGGGCCTCGGTGACCTCGCGGGCGATGAGGTTGGAATTGCGCCAGATCGGCAGGCCGTCCTTGCGCCAGTAGAGCGAGAAGGTCCAGCGCGGCAGCGTCTCGCCGGGATACCACTTGCCCTGGCCGTAATGCAGGAAGCCGCCGGGCGCGAAGCGGTCGCGCAGGCGGCGGATCAGGTCGTCGGCGAGCGCCCGCTTCTGCGGCCCGACGGCGGCGGTGTTCCACTCCTCGGACTGGAAGTCGTCGATCGAGACGAAGGTCGGCTCGCCGCCCATGGTGAGGCGGACGTCGTTGGCCTTGAGCTCGGCGTCGACCGCCTCGCCGAGCGCATCCAGCGCCTGCCAGCTCTCGTCGGAGAAGGGCGCGGAGACGCGCGGCCGCTCGGCGATGCGCTCGACCGTCATCTCAAAGCCGAAGGTCACCTCGGCATAGTCAACGCCGCCGGAGATGGGCGCGGCCGAGCCGTAGTGCGGGGTGGCTGCAAGCGGCACGTGGCTCTCGCCGGTCATCAGGCCGGAGGTCGGGTCGAAGCCGATCCAGCCGGCGCCCGGCAGGTAGACCTCGGCCCAAGCGTGCAGGTCGGTGAAGTCGTGGTCGGTGCCGGCAGGCCCATCGAGCGAGACGAGGTCGGGCTTCAGCTGGATGAGGTAGCCGGAGACGAAGCGCGCGGCAAAGCCCAGCTGGCGCAGAATCTGCACCAGGAGCCAGGAGGTGTCGCGGCAGGAGCCCGAGGCGTTGGCGAGCGTCTCCTCCGGCGTCTGGACGCCCGGCTCCATGCGGATGAGGTAGGTGATCTTCTGCGACAGCAGCCGGTTGAGGCCGACGAGGAAATCGACCGTATGAGTCTCGCTGCGGTCGAGCTCGGCGAGGAAGGTTCTCAGCAGCGGCCCGGCGGACTCGGCGCCGAGATAGGCGGAGAGGTCGGTGCGCAGCGGCTCCTCATAGGCGAAGGGCCAGGCCTGGGCGGCATCCTCGACGAAGAAGTCGAAGGGATTGTAGACCGTCATGTCGGCGACGAGATCGACCTCGATCTTGAACTCGGTCGCCTTGTCCGGAAAGACGAAGCGGGCGAGGTAGTTGCCGAACGGATCCTGCTGCCAGTTGATGAAGTGGTTCTCCGGCGTCACCTTTAGCGAGTAGGACGGCACCTTGGTGCGCGAATGCGGGGCAGGGCGCAGGCGGATGACCTGCGGACCCAGCCGGACCGGCCTGTCGTACTGGTAGTGCGTGACGTGGTGGAGTGCGGCGAGGATCGACATCGGGCGAAGTCTTACCTTCTTCATCGGATTGTTCGCCAAGACCATAGCCGTTCACGTCCCCGCCGCAAGCAGGTAAGGCGCACTGTGTTCGCAGATGCGAAAATAACAGCTTTCCCCTTGGCTAGATCGGGGAACTACCGCGGACGCCTCACATTGAGGCGAGAAGAAGGTCGCCGATCCTCCGCCTGCCTGCCGCTTCCTGTGTTCCAGGAGAGCGGCCGGAGAGGGTTGTCAGGTCGGCCTCGAGGGTGCGGTCATGCGAGTTTTCAGCGAAGGTGAACCGGCCCAGTCATGTCTGACCCTTCGCACCTCGCCGGGATCGGCAGACTACGCTGAGGGGTGGCGTGGCCGCGCAGCACACGCAGCGGACAGCCGGTTGGCTGGCTGTAGGAGATTCCCGATTTCCGGGACTTTAAAGCGGGACACGCGCCGGCCATGACCCATGTAGGGTTCGAGGGCGGACCGACCGGACGCAGCGACCGATGCGGCAGACGGGATGCCGGAACGGGATTTCCGCAGCATTCCGGCGATCGCCGACCTCCTCAGATTCAGGCCGCATCCGCGGCGCAACATATATCGGTCGCCTCCAGGGCACGCCGAGCAATGCCACGTCCTTCATCGCCCCCAGCGGATGCGGTGAAGGCTGGGAAAGGATGAACATGCCCGAGACACAGAAGACGTTTTCACAAGCGACCTCGTGGGGAAGCCGCATTACCGAAAAAGGTGCCGCCTTTCGCCTCTGGGCGCCGAATGTCGATACCATCGAACTCGTCGCCGAGCGGGCGGGCGAGCGCCGCTTCCTGCCGATGGACAAAGAGGATGGCGGCTGGTGGCAGACCGAGACCGATGCCGTCGCGGTCGGCGAAGGCTACGGGTTCCGGGTCAACGGCGAGCAGGTGGTGCCGGACCCTGCGGCACGGGCGCAGATGTCGGACGTGCACTCCCTGTCACGGCTTGTCGATCCCCGCGCCTTCGAGTGGAAGTCGGCCGGCTGGAAAGGGCGCCCCTGGCACGAGACGGTTTTCTACGAGCTGCACACCGGCACCTTCACGCCCGAGGGCACGTTCGATGCCATCGTCGAGAAGCTCGACTATCTCAAGGGTGTCGGAATCACCGCGATCGAGCTGCTGCCCGTCGCGCAGTTCGGCGGCCAGCGGGGCTGGGGCTATGACGGCGTACTGCTCTACGCGCCGCACGAGGTCTATGGCGGTGCCGAGGGCCTGAAGCGGCTCGTCGACGCAGCCCACGAGCGCGGCCTGATGGTCTTTCTCGACGTCGTCTACAACCACTTCGGACCGGACGGGAACTACCTCAACGCCTATGCGCCGGAGTTCTTCCACCCGGAGATTCACACCGCTTGGGGTGCGGCGATCGCCTATGACGAGGCGGCGGTGCGCGAGTTCATGATCGAGAACGCGCTGTTCTGGCTGAACGAATACCGCATCGACGGCCTGCGCCTCGACGCCATCGATTCGATCCAGGATACGACCGACGTTCCGATCATCCGGGAACTCGCCGCGCGGATCCGCGAGAAGATCACCGACCGCCATGTCCACATCACGAGCGAGGACGCGCGCAACATCACCTGGCATATCGAGCGCGACCCGAAGGGCGAGCCGCTTCTGATCAGCGGCGAGTGGAACGACGACTTCCACCATTGCGCCCACGTTCTGGCGACGCACGAGAACGAGAGTTACTACGCCGATTATTCGCGCAACAGCGTCAAGCAGATCGCCCGGTCGTTGGCCGAGGGTTTCGTCTTCCAGGGCGAGCACTCGCGCCACCGCGACGAGGATGTCGGTTTCCCCTCGGCTCATCTGCCGCCGACGGCCTTCGTCAACTTCATCCAGAACCATGACCAGATCGGCAACCGGGCTTTCGGCGATCGGCTGGTGGATCTTGCCTCGCGCCGGGTGGTGGAGTGCCTGCAGGCGATCCTCCTTCTGTCGCCGCAAATTCCGCTGCTGTTCATGGGTGAGGAGTTCGGCGACACCAACCCGTTCTGCTTCTTCACCGATTTCGACGGCGAACTCGGCGATGCCGTTCGCGACGGCCGCCGGGCGGAGTTCAAGAAGTTCGACGCGTTCCGCGACGAGGCCAACCGCAAGCTGATTCCGGATCCGAATTCGGAGGCGACGTTCCGCTATTCCATGCTCGACTGGGAGATGGCCAAACGGCCGACCTATCGCCGCCGCCTGTTCAAGGTCTCGGCGATCCTCAAGCTGCGACACGAAAGCATCGTGCCGCTGTTGACCGACATTCCGCCGAACTGCGGCAGCCACTACATTTCCGACGACAGTGCGGCGTTCGTGGTGTCCTGGGTCCTGAAGGACGGTAACGTCCTGAAGCTTTTCGCCAATCTCGACGATGAGCCGTGGACCATCCCCGACGTGCTGTCGACCGATGATCGCTCCAGCGGCGAACTCGTCTTTGCCTATCCCAAGCATGCCACCGAGGACTTGGAGTCGGGGATTTTGCCGGGTCCTTCCGTGGTCTTCCGCCTGAGCCGGATGCTGCAGATCGCCGACACGACCCACGAGGAGGCTTCGCATGACTGATCGGCTCGACAAGCTCGCCGAAAGCCACGGCATTCAGCTCGGCTACGTCTCCGAGATGGGTGAGCGCAAGGTGATCGAGGATGGCGCCAAGCTGTCGCTGCTCAAGGCGCTGGGGGTTGATCCCGAGACCGGCGAGGAAGGCAGCTTCGACGAAGCCGGCGACAAGCCGGCCTCGCGCTGCGCCTTGCCGGAGAAAGTTAGCTCCCGACGCAGCTGGGGCATTGCCTGCCAGCTCTACAGCTTGCGATCGGATCGCAATCTTGGCATGGGCGATTTCCGTGACCTCGGCGACTTCGTCGAGATCGCCGGGTCGGTCGGTGCGAGCTTCGTTGGCGTCAACCCGCTGCACGCGCTGTTCATGGCCGATGCCGGACGATTCAGCCCCTATTCGCCGTCGAGCCGTCGGTTCATCAATCCCCTCTACATCGCAGTGGACGAGCTTCCTGGTGGGGCGGAGGCAATCGCACGGCTACGGGAGAGCGAGCCGTCGGCGTTTGCCGTGCTCGGAGGCGACCTCGTCGAATATGTCGCCGTCGGTCTCCTGAAGAACCTCCTGCTGCGCGAGGTTTTCCTGCAGCAACTGGAGGCTTTGCGCCACGACGAGGCGTTCAACGCCTATTGCGCCGGCGGCGGCGAGGCGCTGCGGGACTTCGCGCTGTTCGAGGCGATTTCCGCCCGGCAGGTCGCGAGCGGCGCCTATGCCGGATGGCATTCCTGGCCGGAAGCGTTGCGCAGCCGCGACCTGCCGGCGGTGCACGCGCTGGAAGCCGAAGCGGGCGATGAAATCCTGTTCCATCTCTGGCTGCAATACACCGCCGAGGAGCAGTTGGCGGAGGCTCAGCGCCGCGCCAAGGCGACAGGCATGAGCATCGGCCTCTACCTCGACCTCGCCGTCGGTGTCTCGCCGGACGGCGCGGAGACGTGGAGCGATCCGGCATTGACCGTTGGTGCCGCACGCGTCGGCTCGCCGCCCGACATGTTTAACTCCTCCGGCCAGGACTGGGGCCTCGCCCCGCTCTCGCCAAAGGCGCTGGCGGAACGGGACTACCGCCCGCTCGGCGAATCCTTCGATGCGCTCACGCGGCATGCCGGGGCGGTTCGGATCGACCATGTCATGGGCCTTGCCCGACTCTGGTGGATTGCCGAAGGGCACAAGTCGGCCGAGGGCGGCTATGTCCGCTACCCCCTCGGCAAAATGCTCGACACCATTGCCGAGGCGTCCAACCGCAATGACTGCCTTGTCATCGGCGAGGATCTCGGCACCGTGCCGCCGGGCTTCCGCGCAACGCTCAGCGAGGCGAACCTCCTGTCGTACCGCGTGCTCTATTTCGAGCGCCGGGATGTCGAGTTCCTGCCGACCTCTTCCTACCCGGAACTTTCGCTCGCTTGCGTCTCCACCCACGACCTACCGACGCTGAAGGGCTGGTGGCTCGGGACCGACCTCGACCTGCGGGCCGAGACCGGGCGGCAGAATGCCAAGCGCACCGAGGAGCAGCGTGAGGAGCGCAAACGCGACCGTCGCATGCTGATCGGCGCGCTGAAGGAAGCCGGCGTCCTGCCCGAGGAATACGACCGCGTGGCCAGCGGCGAGGACGCCTTGCCGGTGACGCTGTCGCAGGACATCGCCGATGCCGTGCACCGCTTCCTCGCCCGGGCGCCGAGCCTTCTCGTGACCGTGCAGATCGAGGACATGACGGGCTCCGAGCGCCAGCCGAATCTGCCCGGCACCACCGATGAATACCCTAACTGGCGCATCCGCTCCGCTGTGAAACTGGAGGACCTCGCCGAAGATGGCGGTTTCCAGTCCATCGCCCGGGCCATGCGCGACGAACGACCGGAGACCGTATGAGCCGCCAGCTGATCGCCACTTACCGCCTGCAGTTCCGCGAAGGAACCGGTTTCGACACCGCGCGGGACCTCGCGCCTTACCTGAAGACCCTCGGGGTCAGCCATCTCTACGCCTCGCCCGTGTTCGCGGCCTCGCCGGGCTCGACGCACGGCTATGACGTCGTCGACTACAACCGCTTCGAGGAAGACCTCGGCGGCGATGCCGGCTTCCTGGCGATGAGCGATGCACTGTCCGGCCAGGACATCGGCCTGATCCTCGACTTCGTGCCGAACCACATGGGCGTCAGCCCGGAGAACGCCTGGTGGGAGGACGTGCTCGCCTGGGGCCAGGAGAGCCGCTACGCCAACACCTTCGACATCGCCTGGGACGCCGAGAAGGTGCTGATCCCCGTGCTGTCGAAGCCCTATGGCGAGGCGTCGATGGACGGCGATCTCTCCGTGGTGCTCGACCGCGAGCGTGCCCGGCTGCGCTTCGATGCGGCCGGCTACGAACTGCCGCTCGATCCGCGCACGCTCGGCCATGTCTTTGGCTTCCTGGAGCATGCCGAGCGCGACCGCCTGGTGCGCCGCTTCTCGGTGGCGACCCCGATCGAGGGGGAGGAACTGACGGAGCGTTTGCGCGAGCATCTCAGTGACGCCAGTTTCGCCACGGCGCTCGATGCGGCCGTCGCGGCCATCAACGCGGACCAGAGCGCACTCCACGCGCTGCACGAGGCGCAGGTCTGGCGTCTGGCCTGGTGGCGGACGGCGCGGGAGAAGCTGACCTATCGCCGCTTCTTCGAAATCGCCGACCTCATCGGCGTTCGCCAGGAACTGCGTCACGTCTTCCGCGACTCGCACCGCACCGTCATTCGGCTGGCCCGCGAGCGGCGGCTGGACGGCATTCGCATCGATCACGTCGATGGCCTGGCCGACCCAAAGAACTACCTTCTCGACCTGAAGCAGGCCTTCCAGTCGGTGCGCCGCGACCCCGTCATCTACGTCGAGAAGATCCTCACCGGCGAAGAGCGCCTGCGCACTTCCTGGGAGATCGCCGGCACCACCGGCTACGAGTTCATCACCGCGCTGGCGGGGCTATATGTCGACCCCGACCAAGAAGAGGGGATGACGCGGGGCTACGCGCACTTCATTGGCGAGGAGGAGGATCTTCGCCAGATGATCCTGCGCCAGAAGCGCTCGATCTTCTCGCGCAACCTCGCGGGCGAGCTCGCCTACCTCACCGGCGAGGCGCTGACGGTAGCGAGCCGCGGCCTCGCCACGCGCGATCTCGGGCCGGACACGATCTCGCGCTCGATCATCGAGGTCGCCTCGGCGCTGCCGGTCTACCGCACCTATGTTGGCGTCGACGGCGTGCCGAAGGGCGATGCCCAGATCATCGACGATGCCGTCGCGCTCGCGACGTCGCAGCGCGAGGTCGAGGCCGACGAGCCGATCGAGTTCATCGGCCGCCTCTTGAAGCTCGATTTCGACGATGGCCGCGATGTCGCCGGCGCCTTGAACTTCACCCGCCGCTTCCAGCAGACCACCGGTGCGGTGATGGCGAAGGCCGTCGAGGACACGGTGTTCTTCCGCTACAACCGGCTGATCGCCTTGAACGAAGTCGGCGGCGAGCCCGATCATTACGGCGCCGGCGTCGAGGCCTTCCACGAGGCCATGGCGATCCGCACCGAGGACCAGCCGGAAGGCCTCCTCGCCACGTCGACGCACGACACCAAGCGCGGCGAGGACGCCCGGGCGCGCCTCTACACTCTGAGCGAGGCGCCGAAGCGCTGGTCGTCGCTGGTCGAAGGCTTTGCCGAAGCGATGGGCGCCTATCGCCAGCCGATCGAGGAGACGCTCGACTCGCCGGACGCCGCCAGCGAGTGGATGTTCTACCAATCGCTGCTCGGCGTGCTGCCGGCGGATTTCGATCCAACGGACGCCGCCGCCCGCAAGGCGATCGGCGAGCGGCTGTGCGTCTTCATGGAAAAGGCGGTGCGCGAAGCCAAGCGCTACACGTCCTGGACCTCGCCGGCCGAGCCGTACGAATCGGCTCTCAAGGCCTTCGTCGAGGCGGCGCTCGACAGCGAGGCGACGGACGATTTCCTCGCTGACTTCTGGACGTCGGTTCAGCCTTTCGTGGCGGCCGGTGCCTTGACCTCGCTGTCGCAGACATTGATCAAGATGACGGCGCCGGGCGTGCCGGACATCTACCAGGGCACTGAGTTCTACGACCTCAGCCTCGTCGATCCCGACAACCGGCGAAAGGTGGACTTCAAGGCCTGCGCAGCCGCGGCGGCGACGGACAACGTCGCCATCTCCGCTATGCTGGCGGACTGGCGGAGCGGCGCGGTGAAGGCGAAGGTCATTCTGGCGGGTGTTGCCGCGCGGGTGGCATCGCCGACCCTCTACACCACCGGCGCCTATATGCCGCTGGCGATCGAGGGAAGCGCCGCGCGCCATGTCGTCGCCTTTGCGCGGGTCGAGGACGGCAAGGCGTCGATCACCATCGCGCCGCGTCTGTGCCTCAGTCTCCTCGAAGGCGCCGAGGGCCTGCAGCCATCGGCAGCGCAGTGGGGCGATACGGCAGTGGTGCTGCCGAAAGAGCTCGCCGGCATGACCTGGCGCAATGCGCTGGGGACCGGCCGCGTCGGCCCAGCCGATCGCGTGAAACTCGCCGACCTGCCGGATGGCCTGCCTTTCGCCTTGTTGATCTCCCAATAAGGCGGAACTGTCTAAGCAACCTTTGAGAGGGTCGATTGGCCCGTGTGGAGGTTGCTTTGACCCAAACTAGTGAGCGTCCTTCGTGCATTTCTTCGCATGCGGGGCGTTCTTGCCGGACCCACTGGCGGCCAACCGAAATGGGAGTTCTGCCATGCCGATCCGCGCCACCGTCTGGAACGAGTTCGCGCACGAGCGTGAGAACGAGACCGTCCGGGGGATCTACCCCGACGGCATCCACCGGACCATCGCCGACGCGCTGGCTGCCGACGCGGAGATCAACCCGGCGACGGCGACCCTCGACGAGCCCGAGCATGGGCTGACCGCCGAGCGGCTGGCGGCGACCGACGTGCTGCTCTGGTGGGGGCACAAGGCGCATGCGGCGGTCGATGACACAGTGGTAGAGCGCGTGGCGCAGCGCGTGTTCGAGGGCATGGGGCTGATTGTCCTGCACTCCGGGCATTTCTCGAAGATCTTCAAGCGGGTGATGGGGGCGCCGTGTTCGCTGCGCTGGCGCGAGGCAGGCGAGCGCGAGCGGCTTTGGGCGATCAACCGCTCGCACCCGATCGTCCAGGGGATCGGCGACCATATCGAACTGCCGAATTCAGAGATGTACGGCGAGCCCTTCCTGATCCCCGAACCGATGGAGACGGTGTTCATCTCCTGGTACCAGGGCGGTGAGGTGTTCCGATCCGGCGTCACCTACCAGCGTGGCGCCGGGCGTATCTTCTATTTCGGCCCGGGCCACGAGACCTACCCGATCTACCACGATCCGAAGATCCAGCAGGTGCTGCGCAACGCCGTGCGTTGGGCGCACAACCCGGTGCCCGCCTGGGCCGACGTCTCGGCGGCACCGAACGTGCCGGTCGATCAGGCGCGCGAGCCGATCGAGCAGCGCGGCGGCTCGCTACACCAGCCGGGCGAAAAGGGTTTCCGGTGAGTGACAAGCGGCTGCTGATTCTCGGCGCCGGGGCCATGGCGCACCGGCATGCCGAGTTCTTTGCTGTCATCCCAGGCTGCCGCGTCATCGCCGCCTGCGACATCGATGCCGAGCGGGCCAGGCTCTTCGCCGAGGCGCACGGGATCGGCGCCTCCTTCGGTAATCTCGACGCCGCACTCGACTGGAACGGCTTCGACGCCGCCGTCAACGTCACGCCGGATGCCGCGCACCAGCCGACGACATTAAAGCTGCTCGCTGCCGGCAAGGCGGTGTTCTGCGAGAAGCCGCTGGCGCTGGACCATGCCGGCGCGCTGGCGATGACGGAAGCGGCCGAAGCCGCGGGGCTCGTCGCGATGGTCAACCTCACCTACCGCAACGCCCATGCCGTGCAGAAGGCGCGGCGGATGATCGACGCCGGCAAGATCGGCGAGATCCGCCATGTCTCGGCGAGCTACCTTCAGAGCTGGCTGACCGCCAAACACTGGGGCGACTGGCGCGCCGACGAGCGCTGGCTCTGGCGTTTGTCGGCCGCGCACGGCTCGAAAGGGGTGCTCGGCGATGTCGGCATCCACATCCTCGATTTTCTGACCTTCGGCACGGGGCTCGACGTCGCCAGCCTCTCCGCGCGCATGAAGACCTTCGACAAGGGCGGCGCGATCGGCGCCTACGGGCTTGACGTCAACGACAGCGTTGCGATGACGGTGGAGATGTCGAACGGCGCGCTCGGTGTCGTCCACATGACCCGCTTCGCGACGGGCAAGCTGAACGATCTCGACCTTACCATCCACGGCGAGAGGGGCGCCCTGAAGATCTGGGCGAACCACGAGGCCTCGCGCCTCGAAGCCTGCCTCGGCCCCGACATCGAAACGCAGACCTGGCGGGCGGTGGACTGTCCGGCAACGCCGACCAATGCCGAGCGTTTTGTGCTGGCGTTGCTCTCGGGCGAGAACGGCGAGCCGAGTTTCCGCCGGGCGGCTGATGTGCAGAAGCTGCTCGACCTCTGCTTCGTCTCCGATACCGAGGGGCGGACTCTGACGGTCTAGCCACCGGCATCGAGCAAAGCGGGGTTGCGCGTATAGCCTGGCCCAATGGTCAGCGGTGCTGTCGGCATCGCTGCCGAACTGACGTCGGAGACGACGGCGAACGCATCCTCGAACAGCACGGCATCATCGCCTTGCTGCAGCAGCCTGACGGTCACATGATACGGCTTGCCGGTTTCGATGCCGTGGAGGGACGGCGTGCGCATGCCGTATTGCCGTGTCTTCGGCCAGAGCTTCGCCTTGACCACCAAGGGAGCGCCGCCCGCCGGGTCCTCGAAAATCGCCTCGATCACCGAGGCGTTCTTGACGGGCTTCATCACCCAGGCCGTGAACCCGTAATAGGCGTCGGCGATGCGGTAGTTGAAGATGAAGCCCGCCCCGGCGATCTTCAGATAGGGCGTCTCCCCCGGCGGCACGCGCACCGCGAAGGCCGCGGCGGCAAGCGCCAGCAGAAAGGCGCCGCCGTAAAGGGCGAGCGTGCGGGGCGCGATCTTTCGCTGCGGTTTCGGCATGGGTGGATCCCCAGGATGGCCTCATCCGAGGCGCGTGAGACCTTAAGCGAATCGCGTTGGTCTCGCCATCCTCCGGCAAGGCGCGCGCTATGGCCCGCGCCCAATTTCCAGCGTCGACGACGGCCCCGTCCCGTGGCATTCGCGCCTGCCGCAAAACTCGTATCCCAGTTCCGTCTTCGCGCTTGCGAAAGCGCCGCCGCCGACGCAATCTCGGGCGTTGCGACCGGATGGGTATCAGCCTGGCGGCGCGCTGAGGGAGAGCCTGATTTGTCCATCGCCAAGATTCTTGTCGCCAACCGCTCCGAAATCGCGATCCGCGTGTTTCGCGCCGCCAACGAGCTCGGTCTGCGGACCGTGGCGATCTGGGCCGAGGAGGACAAGCTGGCGCTGCACCGCTTCAAGGCGGACGAGAGCTATCAGGTCGGCCGCGGCTCGCATCTCGCGAAGGATCTTGGCCCGATCGAATCCTACCTGTCTATCGAGGAGGTGATCCGCGTCGCGAAACTCTCCGGCGCCGATGCGATCCATCCCGGCTACGGCCTCCTGTCGGAGAGCCCGGAATTCGTCGACGCCTGCCATGCGGCAGGGCTCGTCTTCATCGGTCCGACCGGCGACACCATGCGCCGGCTCGGCAACAAGGTGGCCGCACGCAACCTCGCCGTCGAGGTCGGCGTGCCCGTGGTGCCGGCGACCGAGCCCTTGCCGGACGACATGGACGAGGTCCGCCGCATGGCGCGCGAGATCGGCTATCCCGTGATGCTGAAGGCGTCCTGGGGCGGCGGCGGGCGCGGCATGCGCGCCGTGCGCGAGGAGAAGGACCTCGAGCGCGAGGTGATGGAGGGCAAGCGCGAGGCGAAGGCCGCCTTCGGCAAGGACGAGGTCTATCTTGAAAAGCTGGTCGAGCGCGCCCGGCATGTCGAGGTGCAGATCCTCGGCGACACCCATGGCAACGTCGTCGACCTGTTCGAGCGCGACTGCTCGATCCAGCGCCGCAACCAGAAGGTCGTCGAACGCGCGCCGGCCCCCTATCTCGACGACACTCAGCGCCGGGAGCTCGCCGGCTATGCCCGCAAGCTCGCCGAGGCGACGGCCTATGTCGGCGCTGGCACGGTCGAGTTCCTGATGGATGCCGATACCGGCAAATTCTACTTTATCGAGGTCAATCCGCGCATCCAGGTCGAGCACACGGTGACCGAGGTCGTCACCGGCATCGACATCGTCAAGGCGCAGATCCACATCCTCGACGGCCATGCCATCGGCTCGCCGGAATCGGGCGTGCCGCGGCAGGAGGACATCAAGCTCAACGGCCACGCGCTGCAGTGCCGCATAACCACCGAGGACCCCGAGCACAATTTCATTCCGGACTATGGCCGCATCACCGCCTATCGCGGCGCGACTGGCTTCGGCATCCGGCTCGACGGCGGCACCGCCTATTCCGGCGCGGTGATCACCCGCTTCTACGATCCGCTGCTGGAAAAGGTGACGGCCTGGGCGCCCTCGCCGGGAGAGGCGATCGCGCGCATGCACCGCGCGCTGCGCGAGTTCCGCATCCGCGGCGTCGCGACCAATCTCACCTTCCTCGAGGCGATCATCACGCACGAGAAATTCCACGATAACAGCTACACCACCCGCTTCATCGACACGACGCCGGAGCTGTTCAGCCAGGTGAAGCGGCGCGACCGCGCGACCAAGCTCCTTACCTATCTCGCCGACGTTACCGTCAACGGCCATCCCGAGACCCGCGGCCGGCCAAAGCCCAGCGCCGACCACGCGCTGCCGCGCGTGCCGGTGTTCCGAGAGGAACTGGTCGAGGGCACCAAGCAGAAGCTCACCGCCCTCGGGCCGAAGGGCTTTGCCGACTGGATGCTCGCCCAGAAGCAGGTGCTGGTCACCGACACAACCATGCGCGACGGCCACCAGTCGCTGCTGGCGACGCGGGTGCGCACGCACGACATTGCCGCGATCGCCGAATCCTACGCCCGCGGCCTGCCGCAGCTCCTGTCGCTGGAATGCTGGGGTGGCGCGACTTTCGACGTCGCCATGCGCTTCCTCACCGAGGATCCCTGGGAACGTCTGGCCCTGGTGCGCGAGCGCGCGCCCAACATCCTTCTGCAGATGTTGCTGCGCGGCTCGAACGGCGTCGGCTACACCAACTACCCCGACAACGTCGTGAAGACCTTCGTTGCGGAAGCGGCGAAGGGCGGCGTCGACCTGTTCCGGGTGTTCGACTGCCTGAACTGGATCGAGAACATGCGCGTCTCGATCGACGCTGTCAGAGAGGCGGACATGCTGTGCGAGGGGGCGATCTGCTACACCGCCGATCTCCTCAACTCCGCGCGGCCGAAATACGACCTCAAATACTATGTCGGTCTCGCCAAGGAGATGGAGGCGGCCGGCGCCCACATCCTCGGCGTCAAGGACATGGCGGGCCTGTTGAAGCCCGCTGGCGCGCGCGTCCTGTTCAAGGCGCTGAAGGAGGAGGTGGGCATCCCCATCCACTTTCACACTCACGACACCTCGGGCATTGCCGCAGCGACCGTGCTCGCCGCCGTCGATGCCGGCGTCGACGCCATCGATGCCGCAATGGACGCGCTGTCGGGCGCGACGTCGCAGCCGTGCCTCGGCTCCATCGTCGAGGCGCTCGCGGGGCGCGAGCGCGACACCGGCCTCTCTGCCGACGCCATCCGCCGCATCTCGTTCTACTGGGAGGCCGTGCGCAACCAGTATGCGGCGTTCGAGAGCAATCTGAAGGGCCCGGCCTCCGAAGTGTACTTGCATGAAATGCCGGGCGG
The DNA here is from genome assembly GCF_055730135.2 of Mesocryomonas lacus. Taxonomy (NCBI): domain Bacteria; kingdom Pseudomonadati; phylum Pseudomonadota; class Alphaproteobacteria; order Hyphomicrobiales; family Aurantimonadaceae; genus Mesocryomonas; species Mesocryomonas lacus. The sequence goes on from NZ_JBUZWE020000015.1 coordinate 127,286, forward strand.
CCAGTTCACCAACCTCAAGGAGCAAGCGCGCTCGCTCGGCCTTGAGACGCGCTGGCACTCGGTCGCGCAGACCTATGCCGACGTCAACCAGATGTTCGGCGACATCATCAAGGTGACGCCGTCCTCGAAGGTGGTGGGCGACATGGCGCTGATGATGGTGAGCCAGGATCTTACCGTCGCCGACGTCGAGGATCCCGCCAAGGAACTTGCCTTCCCCGAGAGCGTGGTCTCGATGATGCGCGGCGACCTCGGCCAGCCCGCTGGCGGCTGGCCGGAGGCCTTGCAGAAGAAGATCCTGAAGGGCGAGGCGCCGGTGACGGCGCGCCCGGGCTCGCTGATCCCCGATGCCGACCTCGCGGCCATGCGCGGCGAGATCGAGGCAAAGCTCGAGACGACGCTCAGCGACCAAGCCTTCGCTTCCTATCTCATGTACCCAAAGGTCTTCACCGACTTCGTGGCGACGCAGGAGCTTTACGGTCCTGTCTCGGGCCTTCCGACGCCGAACTATTTTTACGGCATCGCGCAGGAGGAGGAGGTGCTGGTCGATCTCGAGCGCGGCAAGACGCTGGTGATCCGCTGCCTCGGTTTCGGCGAGACCAACGAGAAGGGGCTGCGTACCGTCTTCTTCGAGCTCAACGGCCAGCCCCGCCGGGTAAAGGTGCCCGATCGCACGCGCGGCGCCACGGCGGCGGCGAAGTCGAAGGCCGAGCCCGGCAATGCCGCCCATGTCGGTGCGCCGATGCCGGGCGTCATTTCGACGCTCGCCGTTTCCCCCGGCCAGCAGGTAAAGGCCGGCGACGTGCTGCTGTCGATCGAGGCGATGAAGATGGAGACGGCGCTGCACGCCGACCGCGACGGCCGGATCGAGGCCGTCCACGTCAAGCTCGGCGACCAGGTCGACGCCAAGGATCTCCTGGTCGCCTTCACACCGGACTGACGATGCCGCGGGGTGGCAGGACTCATGCCGCCCCGCTTGTTTCGTCTCCCGCGCTAGGGCCTCATTTTTTCAACCGGATGGGCGCCTTGGAACACAGGTTTCCGCATAATTCGGTTTCCGGTCATTGCGCGCTCGCAGCACTGCAAGAACCGCTATAGGAAAGCGTTTCCTGCGGCCGGCCGGCCTTCTCTATAATCTTTGGCCGGCTAAGCATGGTCCAAAACTTAAGACCGTCTCAATCATGCGCTCGATAGATTGGTGGCAAGGGTTATCCTTTATTGGACAATGCCGGACACCACATGGCCATCTATTTACGGAGTGATCTGAATACTGGAAGGGTGCGGCGTTCCGCCTTGCGCAGTCTTGTCTGCAGGGCTGCAGGCGATCGGCGAGCGGCGACGGCGATCGAGTTCGCGCTGATTGCGCCGGTCCTCTTCATTCTGATGCTCGGGACGGTGGAACTCGGCCTCTGCTTTACGGCCGACATCCTCTTGCGCAATGCCACGTCGTCGGCGGCGCGACTCGGGCGGACGGGCTACGTCGCCGCCAGCACCACCCGTGACGCCATGGTGCTCGCGCAGATCACGCAGGAGGCCGGGGCACTGCTGACGCCCAGCAAGCTGACGGTCACCAGCAAGGCCTATGGCGCCTTCGATGACATCGGCAAGCCCGAGCCCTTCTCCGACGTCAACGGCAATGGAAAGCGCGACGACGGCGAGAGCTATACCGACGTCAACGGCAACGGGAAATACGATCTCGACCGCGGCAAGGATGGCCTCGGCGGCACCAGCCAGATCGTGATCTACACCGTCACCTACCCCTGGTCGTTCTTCACCCCGCTGGTCGGCCGGATGATCTCGAGCACCGGCACGATCCTTCTCACCGCGACGGCGGTGATCCAGAACGAGCCCTACTGATGCGGAGGGGCCCGACCATCCCGGCCGCGTTGCGGCGCGTACGCAGGCTTGCCATCGGGTTAAACGACCGGCGGGGCGTCGCTGCGATCGAACTCGCCCTTGCCAGCCCGGTGCTGCTCGTCCTCTTGCTCGGGACGACGGAAATCGCCGGCTTCATCAAGGTCCACTACCAGGCGGCGCAGATGGCATCGACCGTCGCCGATGCCGTCGCCCGCTACGACAAGGTGACCTCAGCCGATATCGCCGACATCCTCAGCGCCTCCGCGGCCGTGATGGACAAGGCCGATTTCGGGACCAAGGGCTACGTCGTCCTGACTTCTGCGGTGAAGGTCAAGGTAACGGACGCGCCGACCGTCGCCTGGCAATGCCGCGGTGGTGGCACGACGGCGCAGGCAAGCCGGATCGGCAAGCTGAAGAACGTGGCGACGCTGCCGGGAAGCCTGGTGCTGGATGCCGACGACAACGTCATCGTGGCGGAAGTCTTCTACACCTACACCCCGATGTTCACCCTGATCCCGATCGATACCAGGATCGTCTACAAGACCGCCGTCTTCCGGCCGCGGCTCGGCGCCCTGACCACCGTTTCAGGCTGTTGAGAGGTCGACATGGCCGCACTCCGTTTCTCTTCGCTTCGCCGATACCGAGCGGCGCTGGCCCGTCTTCGCCGCGACCGACGCGGCAGCGTCCTGCCGTTGATCGCCGTCTCCCTCTTCGTCCTCGTCGGCAGCGCCGGCTTTGCCGTCGACGGGGCACGGCTGATGCTGATGCATGCCAAGCTGCAGGCATCGATCGATGCGGCAAGCCTCTCGGCGGTCGCGCGGCTGAGCACCACGGACTATCAAGGCCAGGTCAGCAAGTTCGCGCGGGCGAACTTTCTCGACGGCTATATCGGCGCGCAGATCGCATCGATCACCTCGGTCGCCAGCAGCAATCGTGAGACGCTGACGGTGACCGCCACCGCCTCGGCCCCCACCAGCTTCATGCAGCTCTTCAACATCAAGCTGATGAGCACCAGTGCCAGCACGACCGTGACGCGGGCGATGGGGGGGCTGGAGGTGGCGCTGATCCTCGACGTCACGGGGTCGATGGATATGAATGGCAATGGCCGGCTTGCTAGCTTGAAGGCGGCGAGCAATACCCTGTTGAATATCCTGTTTGGCAGCGAGGCGACCGTCGACAAACTCCATGTCGGCATCGTGCCCTTCTCTCAAGCGGTGAACATCGGCACCGGCGGGACCCGAAGCAGCTGGGTGACCGGGAGCACTACGAACTGGGAAGGCTGTGTACAAGCACGTTTCAGCGGCCGCGATATCAAGGATGATCCGCCTATTGCGAAGTTCAATACCTACTTCAGTGAGGACTACTGCCCCCCGCCGATCACCCCTCTAACTTCGACAAAAGCCACGCTGGTGGCGGCTATCAAAGACCTGAAAGCGCAGGGCGGTACGCAGATCGTTCACGGGGCGGAGTGGGGCTGGAACCTTTTGTCGCCGAACTGGCGAGGGGTCTGGGGTGGAACGATGGGCACAACGTTGCCGCTGAACTACGGGGTGAGCGGCATGAGTAAGGCTGCTGTCATCATGACCGACGGCGAAAACAGCATGAACGATGATACCGCTTACGGCAAAGCCACCTGCACAGGCTCACGCACTTTAGCCACCTGCTCCTTTGACATCCGCATCAATACCACGGCAACCGCCAGAGACGGGTACCGCTACGATGGGCGCAATTATGTTTATTATACAGCAACTGAGAATGCTAAGCTGGATCTATTTGCCAAGTCCAATGACATTCTCGACGATAAACTCAAGGCCGTCTGCACGAACATGAAGAATGCCAGTATCACCCTATATACGGTAGCCCTCGGCAATCCAGGCGAAAACGTTAAAACGCTGCTGCGAGGCTGCGCGAGCCAGTCGGCGTTCTTCTTCGACTCGCCGACCAATGCCGACCTGCAGACCGCTTTCGCCAAGATCGGCGATTCGCTGTCCAGCCTGCGAGTCAGCCGCTGAGCCACCGCACGAACGGCTGCCGTATTTGACGGCTGGTAGTTTTATCGACCCATAAAATTGTCTGAAGTGTCCTCAGCGGACCCGGTAGACCGGCGCGCGGCCTACTCGCCGGCGGTGCAGAAGCGGCTCCGGCCGGCGGCGTCGAGATAGGTGCCAAGTTCCGGGTTAAAGCTGGCGAAGGCGTTGATGCAGTAGCGCGTCCAGGCCTCCGACCATGGCTGCAGATAGCCGGTCGCAGAAGTCTGGGGCTTGGTATTCGCGCTTGCCTCCCGCTGGCCGGCGCGGGAGTAGCCGGGCGCGATGCGGATGATCTTGGGACCGCCCTTGGAAATCACCTCGATCCCCTTGCCGCCGACCGGGCGACGGTCGAGCCGCTCCGTCTCGATGTCGATGATCTTCGGTCCGGACGGAAACCGCGGCGTCGCAGCGATGCTCCCGCCATCTCCATAGCCATAGCCGCCATAGCCGGACGAACGGTCGTAGTCGTATTCATAGGTGCCGGACCCGCCATAGGCGACGTCGTCGAGCGAGGGGATGTAGGGGCGATCGGCCGGATCGATGGCGCGGCCGACATAAACGATGGAGCCGCGGGCCTCCAAGCGTCGATCGGCGCGCGCGGCATTCTCGCGGCGATCCCAGCGGTTCCGATCGATGCCCCTGTCCCGGTCGTCGCGGCTAAAGCCAGAGACGGCAACGCCCCGGCCCGACCGGGCGGAGGAGAGCGATTCCGTAATGCTGCCATTGCTGGCGATGTCGATGAAGCCAAAGCTCCTTTCGGCCGCGGCCGAGGCGTTGCCGGCGAGCGTCAGGGCGGCAAGGGCGAGGCAGGTGGTGCGCATGGCTGTGTCCCACATTGAAACCCGTTAAAGGGTGATGTGTGACGCGCTGCATTCCGCGTGCCAGACGAAATCGTTTCATAGTGGTTCACAGAGCACTTCTTACACAGGAAAATGCAGACGGCCGGCCTGTTTCGAAGATGAATGCCCTGACGCGGGACCGGAAACCGTCGTTGCGGGAACGGCATGTCCCGGCAGACGTCCAGCCTGGCGTCGATCTCGCCAGCCCGGACGCCGATCTTAAGGATGCAGCGAGGCCGAGGCCGCCGGAGGGCGCGGCCCATACTTCCCCGAACGTCCTGCGTATCCTTCGGACACGGCAGGCAGCGAAGTCGTCCGACCGCCGCGGCGCCCGTGCGGTTGCAGGGCTATCCCCATAGCCTCGCGACAGCCCTCCGCCGTTGACGCACAAGCACGGCGGGGTGCTGCGCGCGCTGTGGCGCAGGCCGAAGATAGCCTCAGTCGGCTGCTTCGAGGTTCACGGCTTTCGGGCCCTTGCCGCGCTTGTCCGGCTCAGTCTCGTAGGAGACCTTCTGGTTCTCGACAAGGCCATTGAGCCCGGAGGCCTGGACGGCGGAAATGTGGACAAAGATGTCGGCCCCGCCATTGTCAGGCTTGATGAAGCCGAAGCCTTTCTCGGTATTGAAGAACTTCACGGTGCCAGTCTGTGCCATTGCCAATCCCTGTTCCTTGGCGGTTCGCTGCGCCACGTCAGCTGTCGCAGGCAAGTCTCGAACGGCAAGGAAGAGAAGCGATACATCGCAGGCGCCCGTCCCGGCCACCTACTCGGAGGTTAAAGCCCCCGACCCGACATTCGTTCAGTTACTGTGTTCACGAAGTTGCCCCAACCTCCTTTTTTTGCAAGGTACGGCGCGTGAATGCAAGTAAAAGTTTTTCACCGTCTTTTCCTGCACCTTTATCAACTGTAGCTAGATGTTTGTATGCAAAATTTACTAAGTTGCACCGCGATGGGTCGTCACCGATATTGACATTGCGCGGACTTGTTTTGCCAGCCAAATATCCTGGTATAAAGCCGCACGGGAAGCTCTCGGGGGTTGGCTATCGGAATGGCCTGAATAGTATGCCTTTCATGCTATGACATCCTTCGTAAACACGGCAGAGTGCAGCGCCACGATGCAAGAAGGGCCCGCTTTGCAGCGAGCCCTTTGATCTATTTGTTGCCGCCCGTCGGACCTGTCCGGCGGATACGCTTGCCCGTTTCAGGCGCGCTGGACGTTGACGGCCTTCGGGCCCTTGCCGCGGCTATCGGGCTCGACGTCGAAGGTGATCTTCGCGCCGTCCTCGATCGAGGACATGCCAGCGCGCTCGAGCGCGGTCACGTGCAGGAACACGTCCTTCGCGCCGCCGTCCGGGGTGACGAAGCCGAAGCCCTTGGAGGAGTTGAAGAATTTCACGGTGCCGGTCTGGCTCATGACAGTACCCTTTTTCACTGACGATCGACGAAATCCCGATCGGTCCGGAAGGCGGGCGTCAGCGCACGGCTTCCGATGGAGGTGACGCCGTCCGAGGGGAGGGCGCCGGTGATGTCGGAAGTTTACGTCGTGTCGGCGAAAGGGTCGAAGTCGTGAAGTTCGCTGGAAGCCCAGGGCTAGCATAGGCCTGACCAAGGATTCTGCAGCATGTTCGCGGGGAGACCCGCGGCCTTAAACGTCTCACCAGTTCTCCGGGTCAGCAAATGCCCGAGCCGTCTTGATATGGCAGTCGCTCCGGTGCTTCGCAAGGGAAGGACGATTGCCGGCTATGGTGCGCTGCGTCATTCTGGGACAGGTCCGCTCCGTCCGTCGTGCCAGATGCAGTTCGGGCGGCGCCAGGTTTCCCCAGCACCGCCCGATTGTTCATGTCGAACGTTCCGTGCGGCCTAAGCGACCTGCGGCAAGCGGTCGATCAGTTTGTCGAGCGTGACCGGATAGTCGCGCACCCTGACGCGCGTGGCGTTGTAGATCGCGTTGGCGATCGCCGCGCCGACGCCGCAGAGGCCGAGCTCGCCGACACCCTTCGCCTTCATCGGCGAGGTCGTCGGGTCGGTCTCGTCGAGGAAGATCACCTCCTGGTGCGGGATGTCGGCGTGCACCGGCACTTCGTAGCCCGCGAGATCATGGTTGACGAAGAAGCCACGGCGCGTGTCGACGGCAAGCTCCTCCATCAGCGCCCCGCCGACGCCCATGGTCATCGCGCCGATGACCTGGCTGCGGGCAGTCTTGGGGTTGAGGATACGGCCGGCGGCACAGACCGCGAGCATCCGGCGGACCCGCACCTCGGCTGTCGCCACATCGACGCCAAGCTCGACGAAGTGGCCAGCAAAGGTCGACTGCTGGAACTTCTCGCCGAGATCGCCGAACTCGATCTTGTCTTCGGCAACGATCTCGCCGTCGCGCGCGGCGTCAGTCAAGGCGATGTCCTTGCCGCCCGACCGAACGCGTCCGTCTTCGAACACCGCATCGGCCGCCGCGACGCCGAGCTTGGCCGTCACAGCCTCGCGCAGCTTGACGCAAGCGGCATAGACGCCGGCGGTGGACGAGTTGGCGCCCCACTGTCCGCCGGAACCAGCTGCCGCCGGAAAGCTCGAATCGCCGAGATTGACCGCCACCCGGTCGACCGGGACGCCCATCATCTCCGCCGCGGTCTGGGCGATGATGGTGTAGCTGCCGGTGCCGATGTCGGTCATGTCGGTCTCGACGGTCACGATGCCGTCCTGTCCGAGCCGTACGCGGGCGCCGGAGGTCATGCCCGGGCTGTCGCGGAAGCCGGCGGAAACGCCGTGCCCGACCAGCCACCTGCCGTCGCGGACCATTCCCGGCAAGGCGTTGCGCTTCGACCAGCCGAAACGCTCGGCACCCATCCTCAGGCACTCGACGAGCTGGCGCTGCGAGAACCGGCGCTCCGGGTTTTCCGGGTCGACCTGCGTGTCGTTGAGGGCGCGGAAGTCGATCGGGTCCATGCCGAGCTTCTCGGCCATCTCATCAATCGCGATCTCCAGCGCCATCAAGCCGGGCGCCTCGCCCGGCGCCCGCATTGCATTGCCCTCGGGAAGATCCAGGTGCGACAGGCGCGTGCGCATACGACGGTGCGCGCCGGCATAGAGCAGCCGGGTCTGCGCCGCCGCCATTTCCGGCTTGCCATCGGGCAGGTTGCCCGACCAGGCTTCATGCGCGATCGCCGTGATCTTGCCGTCGCGGCCGGCGCCGATGCGGATGCGCTGGATTGTCGCCGGGCGGTGCGTGGTATTGTTGAACACCATCGGCCGGGTCAGCGCGACCTTGACGGCGCGCTTGGCAGCCTTGGCGCCGAGCGCGGCGAGCACCGCATCGGAGCGCACGAACAGCTTGCCGCCGAAGCCGCCGCCGATGAAGGGCGAGATCACCCGCACTCTTTCCTTGTCGACACCGAGCGTCAGCGCGATGTCGCCGACGGCCCAGTCGATCATCTGGTTGGAGGTCCAGACGGTGACGTCGTCGCCGTCCCAGACCGCCATCGAGGCATGCGGCTCGATCATCGCATGCGCCTGGTCGGGGGTGGTGTAGGTTTCTTCCAACTTGATCTCGGCGGCGGAGAAAGCCGCGTCGAAATCGCCGACGGTGGCGTCGGGGTCCTTTTCCTCGCCTTCCGGCTTGACGCCTTCCTTATGCACCTCTGCGAGGTCGAAGCTGCCCTTCTCCTCCGCATAGGTGACGTCGATGAGATGCGCGGCTGCGCGCGCTTGCTCGAATGTCTCGGCGACCACCATGGCGATCGCCTGGTGGTAGTGGTCGACCGCCGGGCCGCCGAGCAGCTTGGCGATGTTCATTTTGCCCTTGCCGAGCGTGCCGGCATTTTCGGCCGTCACGATGGCGATCACACCGGGAGCGCGGCGGGCGGCTGCCGTATCCATCGCGGTGATCCGCCCCTTGGCAATCGTTGCCCCGAGGATGTGGCCGTAGGCGGGATTGTCGATCGCGTCATGGCGCTCGAATGCGTAGGGCGCGGTGCCGGTGGTCTTGTGACGGCCATCGATCCGGTCGATCGGCTGACCGACCACTTTCATGCGGTCGATCGGGTTGGTGGTGGCAGGCGTGTCGAACTTCATGGCTCAGTTCCTCGCATCGGAGAGCACGGCTCCAAGCGTCCGCTCGACCAGCGACAGCTTGAACGCGTTCTCCTCGGTCGGCCGGGCGTCGGCCAGCAGCTTTTCGGTGACGGCCTTGGTGCCGCGGGGCATCTCGGCCTCGGCGGCTTCGACCCGCCAGGGTTTCGGCGCGACGCCGCCCACGGCGACGCGTCCGCTGCCATCCGGCTGCACGACGGCGGCGACCGAGATGAGGGCGAAGGCGTAGGAAGCGCGGTCACGCACCTTGCGGTAGACCTGCGTGCCACCGATCGGCGCCGGCAGCGTCACCGCCGTGATGAGTTCGCCAGGCTGGAGGACGGTCTCGACCTCCGGCGTGTTGCCGGGCAGGCGGTGGAAGTCAGCCATCGCGATCTTGCGCTCGGCGCCATCGGGGCTGACCGTCTCGACCACGGCATCGAGCACCCGCAGCGCGACGTTCATGTCGCTCGGATTGGTGGCGATGCACGCATCGCTGACCCCGACGACGCCCAGCTGGCGCGAGAAGCCTTCGAGCGCCGAGCAGCCGGAACCGGGCTGGCGCTTGTTGCAAGGCTGAGCGGTGTCGTAGAAATACGGGCAGCGCGTGCGCTGCAGGAGGTTGCCCGCCGTCGTCGCGCGGTTGCGCAGCTGGCCGGAGGCGCCCGCCAGCAGAGCGCGAGACAGGACACCATAGTCGCGGCGAACGCGGGCGTCGGCGGCAAGATCTGTGTTGCGCACAAGTGCACCGACCCGAAGACCACCCTCGGTCGTCGCTTCGATCGTGTCCAGCCCCAGGCCGTTGACGTCGACCAGATGCGCCGGCGTCTCGATCTGCAGCTTCATCAAGTCGAGAAGATTGGTGCCCCCGGCGATGAATTTGGCGCCGGGTGTCTTCGCCGCCGAGGCGGCAGCAGCTTGCGGCGAGGCGGCACGCTCGTAGGTGAAGGATCTCATGCCGGCACTCCCGCAACCTCGGTCATCGCGTCGACGATGTTGGAATAGGCGCCGCAGCGGCAGAGATTGCCGCTCATGCGCTCGCGCATTTCGGTAGCAGTCATTTCCGGGGTAGCATTGAGATCGGCGCTGACATGGCTTGGAATGCCGGCCTTCACCTCCTCGATGACGCTGACCGCCGAGCAGATCTGCCCCGGCGTGCAGTAGCCGCACTGGTAGCCGTCATGCTTGATGAAAGCCGCTTGCATCGGGTGCAGATTGTCCGGCTGGCCGAGCCCCTCGATCGTGGTGATCGTCTCGCCCTCATGCATGACGGCCAGCGACAGGCAGGAATTCATCCGCCGGCCCTCGACGATCACCGTGCAGGCGCCGCACTGGCCGTGGTCGCAGCCCTTCTTCGTCCCCGTCAGGTGCAGGTGCTCGCGCAGCGCGTCGAGCAGCGTCGTCCGCAGATCGAGATCGAGCGAGTGCGCCTCGCCGTTGACCGTAAAGGAAACCTTGGACACCACCGGCGCGCCCGCCGGTGCCGTCTCGGCGGCCCGGGCGCCGGCAGGCAAAGCGCTTACCGCCGCCGTCGCCGCCGTTCCCGCCATGACTTCGCGGCGGTTCAGTTCAAAGCTGCAGGATTTCTGCATCATACGTCCAATCCGTGATCATCCAAATGCTTTGCCGCCCCTCACGTCTCGCAGCTCAATCACCCCGAGGGGAACACGAACCTGGAGCCATTCTAAAGTCGGCACTAACGTTCAACGGAAGCGACCCCATCATGTTGCCTCGCGTCCGGTCACGCTTCGGAGAAGTGGAGTTCAGAGGATTAGTTTGGATGCGGTTTCACGTGGGTGACAGCATGCGTCGGAACGGGCGGCCTAAAGCACCCGCTACGACACTCAGATCCGGCTGTTTTTGGTGATCCCGACTGGATTTGAACCAGTGACCCTCAGATTAGGAATATGGCGCCGGTCCTTGAAATGACTGTGCTTTTAGCCTCTATGTCGCAGTCATGTCGCATCAAGACAGTAGCGCGTTCTCCGCGGCAGCCAATTCCTCACCGTCATCGCCCTTCGGGAACAGGTGCGAATAGACGTCCAGCGTCATAGCAATCGTGCTGTGGCCGAGCTGCTCCTGCACTGCCTTTGCCGACAAGCCGAGGCCTCCGTCCTTCGTCGCGTTGATGCACCAAGACGCGTACCAGTGGCGCAGAGCATGCATACCGCTGTACTTCGGCAAGATCACCGGCTCGCCGTCAGCTCCCTTTTCCTCGACCGTCACGCCAGCTCGGACCATCGTTGGGTGCAAACCGCGGCGAGAGATATTGTTCAGCTGCTCGACGTTGCCGGATCCGTTAGGGAAAACGAGGCCGAGCTGACCCTTCGGACACGCTAGGCGCCACTCCCTAAGAGCGTTGCAGACGATCGGTGACGCCGGCACTGTGCGCTCCCCAGCGATCGACTTCGGCCTTCCGATCTCATTGAACCTGTCGGCCCTCTGCCGGACATGGAGAACGCGCTTGGCGAGGTCTACATCTCTCCATCGAAGCCCGCGCAGTTCGCTCGCCCGTAGGCCGGTAAAGATCGCCGTTAGCAGCATCGGCCGCCAGCGGCCCTCCAGAGCTCCCACAATCGCTTTGATCTCGTCACGGGTGGGAATGTCGACGCCAATCTTTAGGCGGCCCTTGTGACGGTCCTGCTGTCGGTCCGATCCCCTCCGCCTGCCGCTCATGTCCCGAGCGACGTTGCGTCCGACTAGACCACGTTCCTGTGCATCTGCAAGCAGAGAGCCGAGGCTCACCATCACCTTGCGGACCGTCAGCGCAGAGCGGCCACCTTTCCGTAGCTGATCCTCAAATGCGCGTAGGGCAGGGACCGACAATGCGGTGAGCCTCATGCCGCCGATCAGGGGCACGATGTGCAGGGACAGGTGAGATCGGTAGTTCGCGACCGTCGTGCGCTCGAGGTGGTTGGCTTCCGCGGTGCCAACCCAGAACTCGCCGGCTTTCGCAACAGTCACACTCGCGCTGTCGGCGACGTGCACACCCTGACGCACTTCGACATTTGCCGTCGCGGAGAAGGCGTCGGCCTCTTTTTTCAGCTTGAACGTTTTGAGCCGGCGTTTTCCGGCCGCGTCCGCGTAGTCGACCACCCATGCGGTTTTTGCCTCACCGGTGGCAGTGATCCAAGAGCGTTTGCGAACACTCATTCTCTTCCCTCTAGATAGTTTTTTTCTTCTCTCTTGTATTGTTCATCGATTTTTATCCCATCCAGCACCCGAGCTGCCAGCTCCTGGCCGATGTCTGTGTTCTGATCTAAATGCTCGATCGCCTCGATAACTAGTCTACTTGTGAACATCTGCGGAGATACTCCTCGCTCGTCTGCAAGGCGTCTAATTTCCGATTGAATACCGGGCAAAAGAACAAGCTCCTCGGCGCGACCTGCCAACAGCTTCTCATTCATGTCCATCAGAACGCGGATAATTTGTGAGTGCGGCATTGGGGACAATGAATATTCTAGACGCGTGATTATTTCGGCGTTCAGCGACCGTCCATTTTCGTCCGCTTCTTTCTTTAGTTTGTCTCGCATCAACAAGGGAAATCGAAGTTGATACTGATCCGGTTTGCTGCGCGTCTCTGCCATTCGGCACTCTCCCAAACTATCATACCCAATGGGTATAAAATTTGATTGACGTCAAGCATACCCGATGGGTATGGTTATCACATACCCAATGGGTATGGTTATGGAAGGATTACACTCAATGACGGAATTTACCGAGAGCCCACTCGATTTGGTCTGGGGAATCAAAGCGATTTCGAAAATCATCGGCCGCAGCGAGCGCCAGACTTACGACATGTGTGCGTCGGGCCATCTTCCGGCGCGTCAGGTTGGAAATCGCTGGGTCGCACGGCGGGAAGCGCTTGAGCGATTCTTCGCTGAGGTGGCGGCGTGAATAACAGCTGGGCGTCCAGGCTCCTGCAGACACTACGCCAGAAAGCGAAAGGCTCGGCGAGCGCGCCAACGCTCCCGAGCCATGGTCCAACAATTCCCCCAAAAGGAACGATTATGAACAGTGGTAAGCGTACCACCGATACTCCATCATCCGCAATGACTGACAGCTTAAGTGCCCGCTCGCAGGCATTTGCACTCCTCGAAAACCCCATCGTTCGGGTCAGCAGACTTTGTGAAGTGCAGACCTTCCTCGCGGAGCTATGGCAAGACGGCGACCCGCAGCGCCACCAGCTAGCGGATTCCATGACGACCATGGCGACCGAAATCAAAACCGCGATCGACGTGCTCGATGCTCTGTATCCGGAGTTTCACAATGCGAGCCGATGAAAGCGTTGGCGACCCGCTGCTAGACCTGATCACCCGCTACCGCCACCAGTGCGATCTATACGACAACGCCACCGAAGGCGACGACGACGACGAGCTGGAGCGCATGTACGCGGCTACCGTCAGGCCACTATGGATGGAGATGCGAGACAATATTCCCCCGGCCACTACCTATGACGGCGCCGTCGCGGCAGTCCGCTTGTGTGCCGAGGATATGGAGGTCGGCGACAGCGATATTCATAAGCCGCTGGTGCAAGCCGCCCTCACTTACTTCGACAGGGAGGCGCGCTAATGCTCCGCATGTCCTACGGCATCCTTCTCACATGGCTGCGGACTTCCACAGCGATCGTGCTCATGTCGCTAGCAAAGCTTCTCGCTCATCTTGCTGGGAGGCTTTATCGCGCCGAGCTTGCAGCCCAGGAAGCCAAGGCATCTAGCCGACTTGCGCGGTGGCGAGACCTCGAAGACACCTCAAGGGTTCGGTGATCGCACGTGGTTTCTCCGAATGACGGCAATGGCCTTCGCACTGGCAGGACGCGTCCTACTGGCTTGGCATTGGTTCAAACTATTTTGGCCAGGGCGAAGGCGCAGAGCCGGCAGCGCGATTTGGGCGTGCAGATCCTTATCGAAACAGGCGACGAAGCCGAAGAATGGTTGAGCCAGCTTGGACCGATTTCGGCAGAGCAAAAGGCCGCTCTAGAGGATGCGATTGCCAAACGCGATCGTATGCTTGAGATCGAGAAGGCTTGTGATCTATTGCGTTTCCTGCCTGAGGCCTCACTGTCGCCGTTCCTTGATGAGGGCGAGGTGCTATCGATTCCTGATGGCGTTACCTCGCGCGGCGATCATAGCCTCAATGTTACCGAAGCTTATATGGCCCGCGTCTGGGGCCGCCCATTTGCGCCGCTGGATGGGGATGCTGCCCCAGCTGAGGCAACGCCCGTCGGGCTGAATATCGTTTCAGCCTCCAGCTTCGCCGGTATCGACAAGCCACACCGAGAATTCATCGACTCGCTCGGGCTGATCCCGATGCAGAACGTGACCCTTCTCGCTGGCGATGGCGGGACGGGAAAGAGCTTACTGGCAATGCAGCTTGCATTGGGCGTCTCGACCTCAACGCGCTGGCTGAACCTCAAAGTTCGGGCGGGACCGTGCCTCTATTTTTCAGCCGAGGATGATCAGGCCGAAACCCATATACGCCTCAGCGAGATCGCCGAGGCCGATGGTATCGATCTGACGGCGGCCGAAACCCTGCGCATCATCTTGCTCGCGGGCGAGGATGCGGTCCTGGCGAACGACGATCCGAAAACTGGGCTCGTCAAATGGACTGGCCTCTTCGCAAAGCTGCAGGATGTCATCCGGGCCGAGCGGCCGGTCCTCGTCATTCTCGACAATCTGGCTGACGTGTTCGCGGGTAACGAGAACGTCCGATCCTCGGCTCGCCAGTTCATCGGAAAGCTACGAGGCGTCGCAATCGAGTTCGGTTGCGCAATCGTGGTGCTGTCCCATCCATCGCTGTCAGGCATGGCAAGCGGCAGCGGTACCAGCGGGAACACCGCCTGGTCGAACAGCGCTCGTTCTCGCCTCTACCTTCGACGTGACATCGGTGATGACAAGACCGAGCTGAACCCCCAGCGCCGCATCCTGCAGACCATGAAAGCCAACTATGGCCCGATCGGCGGGTCCATTACCTTGGAGTGGAGTGAGGGTCGTTTCATCTCGGTTGACGGTCCCGCTGGTCGTCTCGGGCATCTCGATGCAGGAGCACGGAGAAGCCGGGCCGAGCGTGTCTTTCTGGAAATGGTGATCCGGTTCACTGGGCAAAATCGGCCGATCTCTCCTGCCAAAAGCCCCGCCTATGCCCCTGCGCTCTTCGCGGACCATCCGATGGCTGAAGGAGTGAAGGCGCGGGAGTTCTATGCGGCGATGAACAGCCTCTTGGAAAAGGGCCGGATTGAGATCATCGAGACCGGTCCAATCTCTAGGCGTCGGTCGCAGATCGTCATGAAGCAGGAGGTCGAAGAGTGATTTCGACCAGCCTACCAACCGCCTACCAACCGGAATTACCAAC
Organism: Mesocryomonas lacus; assembly: GCF_055730135.2. Classification (NCBI taxonomy): domain Bacteria; kingdom Pseudomonadati; phylum Pseudomonadota; class Alphaproteobacteria; order Hyphomicrobiales; family Aurantimonadaceae; genus Mesocryomonas; species Mesocryomonas lacus. The sequence goes on from NZ_JBUZWE020000015.1 coordinate 142,420, forward strand.
CGGCCTTCTAACCGCCTACCAACCGCCTTCCAACTGGTGCCAACCAAGCATTTCCAGGCTTCCAACCGGCACTTACCAACCAGAATTACCAACCGGCCTACCAACCGCCTACCAACGGGTACCAACCGAGCATTTGCGGGGCCTCCAGCGCGTCGCGCCCAACCCTATTACTAACGTAATAGGTAGCGGGGCCTTGGAGGCCCCCGCCACCTTAAACCAGCGAAGCATGGCGGCGTGCACCGGGTTCCGAGCCTTGTGGTCAGGCGCCCTGCACGGCGGAAGACAATGGCCTGCGAGGGGATGTCCTTCTGCCTCGGCAGTGCCGCGCCGGGACAGCCTGAACTCCAGCGTCCCATCCAGCCCCCCATTCAGGGACCGTATCGGCCTGCTTCTGCCCCCTGCGGGGCGGAAACGCCCCAAACCTCTCTAGTCAGACACGCTTTGCGGAGTGTCAAAAGCCCGTCAAAGGCAATTTCTCGCCAGCCCAACGAAGTGGATTTGTGAACAATGACTGACGGCACCATGGGCAAGTCCGAGTTCGCCCGGCACATCGGCGTCGACCCCGCCGTCATCACTCGATACCTCCGCTCCGGCATCGTCGGACCGGATGCGCTCTTCGGATCTGGCCGAGATGCTCGCATCGTGGTCGCCCGAGCGATCAAGCAAATTCGCGAGCGTCGAAACCCGAGCCAGGCGCTCGGCAACGGGATGAACACCAGGCTGGAGTTCACCTCGCAGGAATCTGAGAACGCGCCGCCGGCGCCCCGGCCCGACAGCCTCGATGAACAGTTCAAGCGGGAAAAGCTTAAGGGCAGTCAGATGGCGAACCGGAAGGCCGCCGAAGAAGAGGCAGCCCGATCCGGTCGATTTACCGAAACCGCGGCGGTTCGGGCCGAGATGATGAGGCAAGCCGCCACCGCCTTGGTGGCCTTCGAGGGGTCGTTCTCGGCCATGGCAAGCGCGGTGGCGAGCAAATTTGGTATCCCGCAGCGCGACGTGCTGCATTTGCTGCGTAACGAGTTCCGAGCACAGCGCGTGGTTCTCGCCGAGAAGCATCAAGCATCCGCCGACGCGCTGCCTCGCCTGGTCGATAGCGTCCTCGATACGGGTTTTGAGGACGATCAATGACCGATGAAACCGTCAGAGTGACCCATTGGGACTGGCTGGTCGAAAGCGTCATGGCTGAGGCGTTTGCCCCTTCCGGCGATGTAACGTCTGAGCACTCCCTGCCTGCTACTGCTGCCGATCGCCGCCCCGACCACAACAACCCAGAAGCCCGTCTCGAAGCGATGAGTGATCGGAGTTCAAGGCGAAACTTATTCGAGGATATGGACGAGGCGATTCTAGAGCTGGAGAAAGCCGAGACCGAGGGCGCCCGCAGGATCGGTGTGGCTCTTCAACGCTGGCGCGCTGAGGGTGCAAGCATTCCCCTCGACCGAGCGCTAGGCTTCTGAACCCGTGGCGGTGTCTCACCAGCACGTGGCGAAGCTCTGGCAAAGCGCGACGATATGCTCCGCGCCCTGTGGCGGTTGTTGCCGGAATGGAATTCCTTTTCGCCCACGGCCGCGGCCCGGCTCATGGCGCTCAGCGCATCGCGATATGAGCAAAACCGCTGGCCGAGCGCGCGCTACAGCGCCTCGGCGCCGTCGGCAGATCCGGCAACAACCTGGTGGCGCATCCTGTCGAGCAATCTCCCGGTTCCGCAAGCGAAACACTTGACCCGCATTTTAGTCGAGGACTTTCAAGACGGGGTTTGAATGTCCCAGCCTTTGCCAGATCCTCAGGCCATCACACCGCAGGAGTCGACCGGCAGATGGTTATTGCCCCAACCGCACGTAGGCCTTGCCTTGAGGCGATTGAAGCCGCAGCCGAGATGGCAGCTAAGACACATCGGACAGCGAGCCGGCTAAGCGAGGCGGCCCGAAATTGCTTCTATCGTCTCGAGGAGCAGCAGATCGCCACGAGCCAGAACCTGGCGGAAACATCGCTGCGCAGCACCGAGCTGATGAATGAGCTGCGCGGCGATGCCGCAGCGGGTCAGATGCGGCTGGAAGTCGTGCAGCGTGAGGCGGTGGCCGCCAAGCCTCCGCTCCGCGTCGACATCGTTGAGAACGCGAAACAGCGACAGGCCGAAGCGCAGGCCGCCGTGAGGCGGCGATGGCTCCAGATGAGCCCAGTCCGAGCCGAGCCCCTGCTGTCGCCGTCAAGAAGCTTCGCGTCGATATCGTTGAGAGCATGCGTCGGCGGTTCGAGGATCAGGGCTCACGGCCGGACTTAAATCATCCAGTTTCCCGCGTGTGTTCTGTCCGTCCGCGCGCGGGATGTGGGATCGGCTGAACGTTTGACGGGGTTCACGGCCGCGACAGCGCTTCCTACCGGAGTCTCCCACTCCGCCAAGGCGCCACCCTTCTCCGACGGGATCAAGACATTGGCCGATCTGGACAGCACGATCAGGAAGCACATCGCGACAGGCGCAGCAGACGGCCAAGGCGCATGCCTGATAGCCGCCGCGCTCTTTGAGTTTGCCCGGGTGTACGAGAGCCGCACGGCCGATGCGACTCATGCGCCCAACCTGGCCGACATCGCCGGGCAGATTGCCAAGGCGATCGAGCGCGTCGAGGACAGGATTTCAGAGCTATCGGACACCATCCTTTCGAAATAAGATACTTCGCAAGCTATCCTAGCGCCTGATCGATCTAGGGGCGGCGAAGGGAAAGCTGCCGTTCGGCTCCCAGCCCTTAAATCAATGTAAAAGTTCTCTTCACTCTTTGTCTCGGTGTGCTGATCCCTACTAAGGAGGGAGTCACAGGCTCTCCCTACTGCTCTGCAGTACGCAGTGTCGGATCAAGGCGGTCACGAAGGTAGTCGCCGAGAAGGCTGACGCCGAGCGTCGTCAGGAAGATCGCGATTCCAGCAGGGATTGCCATCCACCAGGCGGTGGCGATGTAGTTTCGGCCCTCGCCGAGCATCAGGCCGAGGCTCGTCTGCGGCGGCTGGACGCCGAGGCCAAGGAAAGAGAGCGAGGTTTCGAGCAGGATCAGCTCGGGAAAGTTCAGCGTCACCTGCACGACGAGGACGCTAAGGATGTTCGGCAGGACATGCCGGAGATAGATCCGGAATGGGTGGACGCCGAGCGTGCGGATCGCAAAGGCATAGCCCTGGGCATTCGCCTGCAGGACGAGCCCGCGCGTCAGCCGCGCATAGACCTCCCAGCCGTAGAAGCCGATGACGAAGAGAAACAGCTCGAAGCTGTTGCCGAAGAAGGCGAGGACCGCCAGCGCGATGATGAGGAAGGGCATCGAGGCCTGGAAGTCGACGGCCAGCATGATCGCCTCCTCAACCCAGCCGCGGAAATGAGCGGCGAGGAAGCCGAGGAAGGTGCCGACGACGGAGCCGATCAGCGTGCCACAGAAGGCGATGAGAAGGCTGGAGCGCATGGCGTAGATCAGCCGCGAGAAAACGTCGCGGCCGAGCCCGTCGGTCCCGAGCAAATGGGCCGGATCGCCGCCGAGAAAGGCCGGCGTCTTCAGGCGTTTCAGGAGGCTCTGCTCGGCATAGCCGTAGGGCGCGATCCAGTCGGCACCGACGGCGAGGACGAGCGCCAGGATGAGCCAGGCGCAGCAGATTAGGATGACCAGGGGCATGCGCCGCCGGCGCGGCGGCTTCGCTGCCGCCTCGCCAGCGACGGTCTCTGTTGTGGCAGTCATGCCCGGGCCTCGCTGCGGCCGGTGCCGATGCGCGGATCGAGCCAGCCATAGGTGATGTCGACGAAGAAGTTCACGGCGACCATGGTGAAGGCGATGAGAAGGACGACCGTCTGCACCACGGCGAGATCGCGCGCGGCGACTGCGTTGACGAGAAGCTGACCGATGCCGGGCCAGGCGAACACCGTTTCGACTACCACGGCGCCACCGATCAGCGCGCCGATCCTGAGGCCAATCACCGTGACGATGGGAATGCCGGCGTTTGGCAAGGCATGGCCGAGGATGCTGCGGCCAAAGGGCACGCCCTTCGCTCGCGCGGTGCGCATGTAGGGCTGATGGAGGACTTCGAGCAGGGAGGAGCGAGTGAAGCGCGCGACCGTCGCGGCATAGCTGGTGCCGAGCGTCACCGCCGGCAGCACCATGTGCTTCCACGTGCCGAATCCCGAGCTCGGCAGCACGCGCCACGTCATCGCGAAGAGGAGGATCAGGAGGATGCCGAGAAAGAAGTTCGGCATGGAATGGCCGATGATGGTGAAGGCCATGGTCGCGTGGTCGGTGCTTGTCCCGCGCTTCAGCGCCGCGAGGACGCCGGCGCCGAGTCCGAGGAGAAGCGTCAGGGCGAGTGCGGCGAGACCGAGTTGAAGCGTCTGCGGGACGCGTTCGAGGACGACGCCCAGCGCCGGCCGGTCGTCGCGGAACGAGACGCCGAAATCGCCGCGCAGGATGCCCGCGACGTAGCGCACATATTGCTCCGGCACGGGCCGGTCGAGGCCCAGCATCTCGCGGTAAGCGGCGACCACCGCAGCCGGTGCGTCGTCCGGAAGGAGTTGCGTCACCGGATCACCGGACATGCGCAGGACAATGAAGACGAAGGTCACCGAGAGGACTAGGGTCAGGGCAGCGCGCAACAGCTTGGTGAGAAGGAAGCGTGCGGTCATGCCGGCGACCCGCTTTGTCCCGTCGACCAGCCGAAATCGGTGATTGGCCGTCCCTCCACGAGCCATTGCTCGACGCCCTGCTCGTAAACGCCGAGGCTGGCGCCCAGTGTCCGTCGGTCGACCTCCGGCGCGGTGCCGTCGCCCGTCGCCAGGGACTCGGCGAGGACGCGGCCGCTGGTGCCGTCCGTGGCAAGGCCGAGGATCGTCAGCAGCGTCGGCGCGATGTCCGGCAGCCAGCACGGCGTCTCGGAGACGAAGCCAGCTCGGAACGCCGGGCCGGAGCCTGCCAGAACCGTGTGGAGCTCGCCGCGCGTCAGCCCGCCATGGATACCGCCGCCGGCCTCAATGCCGCCGGTAAAGAGGCAGGTTTCCGGCGCGCCGTAGCTCGGTGCCGGCGAAGCGCGAAGGGTGAAGGAGACCGGCGCCGAGCGGGCATGACCGCCGCCAAGAGCGGAAGCGGGCAGGGCGCCCGGAACGGTCCCCCCGCGATCGCCCGGCAGGGTGACGAGGATCAGCCCGCAGAAAGGCTCTTGCGCCAGCCGCTCGACGGCGGCGGCGATCGTGCCGGCGGTGGGATCGGGCAGATAAAGGCCGGAAAATCTCCCGGGCGAAAGCCATTCGGCATAGTCCGGCAGCGCGGCGGCGAGGTCGAGCTTCGCCGAGCCGGTGATGTGGCCGTGGTCAGACATGACGACGATGTTTTCGGGACCGTCGCCCGCCTCCCACCAGTCGAGGATCCGCCCGAAGGCGTCGTCGCAGCCGCGCTGCGCTGCGATCGTCTCCGGGGCATCGACGCCGAAACCGTGCGAGGTGATGTCGGGATCGGACATCCAGAGGATCGAGAGATCTGGCCGATGCTGGGGGTGGACGATCTCGGTGAGGACCCGCGCCGCGTAGTCGACGCGGGCGGTATTCGGCGTCGCGGCGGCCGGCACCGGGCCGAAACGGTCGGCGGCCGTCGCCATCAGCTCCGGCGTGCCGACGCCCGGATAGACCGAGAATACCGGTTGGCCGAGTTTTGCCGCGCCGTAGCTGATCATCGTGGTGGCGCCGGGCGTCGCGGTGGTGACCACGGCAAACTCCTTGCCGGCGCGCGCCAGGCGCTGGCCGAGGCTTTCGCGGTCGATGAGGACGCCGAGCGCATCGGCGCGGGCGAGCGACTTGTGGTCGGCCGTGTTGAACAGGCCGTCCGGCTGCACCGCCCGGTGGATGAACTGGTTGGCGACAAGGCCGTGCAGGCCCGGCGCGCAGCCGGTCACCGTGCTCGTCGAGGCGACGCGCGTCTCGCTCGGAAAGACGCTGCGGGCGTTGGCCATATCGGTGCCGCCGGTGATGAAGCGGGCGAGGCGGGGCATGCGCTCAGCCGTGGCGCGATCGCGGCGCAGGCCGTCAAAGCAGACAAGAAGCGTCGAGCCGGCGGTCATGCAGGGGACTCCGGCATTGATGAGGATAGGGCCTGACGCGCCGCGACGGGGTCGTTGACCAGAAAGCCGCTGGCGCCGTCGGCCCTCATGCGGCGCAGAGCGTCGGCGTCGAACTCGCCGACGTCGCGCGTCGTGCCGTGATGACCGGTGGTGACCCAGACAGAGCGGCCGCGGCCGATGATGCCGCCGAGGTGGGCCGCATCCGTCTCCCACAGCCGTAGGATGTCGCCGCCGGCCGCGAAGAACGCGTCCTCCTCCGCCGGCGATGCGAGAAGACCTAGGATTTTAGCCGCCGTCAGCGCGCGGACGTGGCGAACCGTGGCCAGCGTGTGCAGCCCGAAGATCAGCCCGTCGTGCCCCGAATGCGCCGCCGCGGCGACGAGCCGGTCGAGCACCTCGGGCCGCTCGTCCTTGACGTCGAAGAGGATGGAATGGTCCGCCGGCAGCGTTGCGAAAAGAACGTCTAGAGTTGGCGCCGCCGCCTCTCCGTCCACCGTGACCGCGGCGAGTTCGGTAGCGCTGGTGTCGGCGATCGTCTCCGGGCGGCCGGCGAGGCGGCGCAGGTCGGCGTCGTGGCAGCAGACGAGGACGCCGTCGCGCGTCATGCGGATGTCGACCTCGACGACGTCGGCGCCGGTGTCGACTGCCGCGCGCCAGGCCGCGGGGGAGTTTTCGCGGTGGGCGGCGGAATAGCCGCGATGGGCGACGATCGCTGGCAGGACTGTATCGGGCATGGTCAGGCTTTCAAGAGGGAGGCAAGAGCGCGGGCATCCCGCTGCCGGCGGGCGGCCGGCGAGGCGGCTGGCAGGGCAGCGATGAGCGCGCGCGTGTAGGTATGCTCGGGCTTGGCAAAGACCTCGGCGGCAGGTCCGGTCTCGACGATCCGCCCCTGGCGCATCACAGCGATGCGGTGACTGACATGACGGACGACGCCAAGATCGTGGGAGATGAAGAGGAAGGCGACGCCGAACTCGGCCTGCAGGTCCTGCAAGAGGTTCAGGATCTGCGCCTGCACCGAGACGTCGAGGGCGCTCACCGCTTCGTCGCAGACGATCACGTCCGGCGACAGCGAGAGGGCCCGGGCGATCACCGCGCGTTGCAACTGGCCGCCCGACAGCTGGTGCGGAAAACGGCCGCCGAGCCCGGCCAGGCCGACGCGCGCCAGCATGGCCTCGATGGTGCTGCCACCAGCGTCCATGCCGTGCGCCTCCATCGGCTCGCGCACCTGTGCGGCGATCGACAGCCGAGGATCGAGAGCCTGCGAGGGGTTCTGGAAGACGACCTGGACATGGCGGCGCTGGCGCCGCCATGCGGGCGAACCGATCGCCGCATAGGGCTCGCCGCGAAAGCTCACCCGGCCGGCGCTCGGCGCCTCGATGCCGGCGGCGATGCGCCCGAGCGTCGACTTGCCGCTGCCGCTCTCGCCGACGATGCCGAGCGTCTCGCCGGGGCCGAGCGCGATATCGATGCCGTCGACGGCGCGCACCGGCTCCGCCCTGCGCCACCATGACGTCTTGCCGCCATAGTGACGGCTGACCTCGCGCAGGGTCAGCACAGCCTTAGAAGGGGCGTCCGTTCCCGCGCCGGTCACGGCGCCAGCCCCTGGCTTGGTCCGGGATAATGGCATGCCACTGTCTGTGCGGCCGCGTAGCCGCGCAGCGCCGGCAAGGTCTCGCACAGATCGGTCGCCCGGGGGCAGCGGGTCCGGAAGGCGCAGCCGCTCGGGCGTGCCGTCGGCCGCGGCACCGTGCCGGCGATGGCGGCCAGGCGTCCGCGCGCCGCCGTCAGCGCGTGCAGCCGGCAGTCCATCAGCCCGCGCGTATAGGGATGCGCGGGGTTCTCGAAGATGTCGTCGACCGGACCCGTCTCGACGATCCGGCCCGAATACATCACCGCCACGCGGTCGGCGATCTCGGCGACGACGCTGAGATCGTGGGTGACGAAGATCATCGCCGTGCCCGTCTCCTGCTGCAGCGTCTTCATTAGCTTTAGGATCTGCGCCTGGGTGGTGACGTCGAGCGCCGTCGTCGCCTCGTCGGCGACGATCAGCCTGGGCTTGCAGGCGAGCGCCATGGCGATCATCACGCGCTGGCACATGCCGCCGGAGAGCTGATGCGGGTAGTCCCTCGCCCTTTCCGCGGGATCCTTGATACCGACGCGGTCGAGAAGCTCGATCGCCCGCGGCATTGCCGCGCGCAGGCCGATGTTTTCGTGCACGACGAGTGCCTCGGCGACCTGCCGTCCGACGCGCTGCACCGGGTTGAGCGAGGCGACGGGATCCTGGAAGATCATCGCCATGTCGCGGCCGCGGATTTCGCGGAACTGCTTCTCAGAGAGCCCGGTCAGTTCGCGGCCCCTCAGAACCACGCTGCCGGTCTGCCGCCGGACCGGATCGGCGAGCAGCCCCATCGCCGAAAGGCAGGTGAGGCTCTTGCCGCAGCCGCTCTCGCCGACCAGACAGAGCGTCTGGCCGGGCGCGACCTCAAGCGAGACGTCGATGACGAGGTCAACGTCGCCGGTGCCGACGCTCAGATGCTGGATCGCGAGGACCTGCGTCGGGGCGGGTGCGTCAGGGGCACCGCGCCACCGCGCCAACGCATCGGCTTGGCCGGCGCGGTGGCGCTCAAGAACGGCTGACGTCACGAGCCGTGCGCCTCGTCCTTCAGGTTATACGGCCTGAGGTCCATGTAGTAGAAGGTATAGGGCTGCCATTTCAGTGACTTGCGCGCGCCGTAGGTTTCCAGCGGCTGGTAGAGGATGGTGCCCGGCGCGTCGTCCTCGAAGATGTCCATCAGCTTGACGGCGAGGGCGAAGCGCTTGGCGTGGTCCAGCGTCGTCTCGAGGGCTTGGCCGACCGTGTTGAACTCCGGTGGGGCCCAGGTCTCCCAAGTCTTCTGGGCTGAGCCAAAGGGTCCCCAGGTGTTCCACAGCCCGCCAACAGGATCGGGATAGCGGGTCGAGTTCGACCAGTTGCGCACCATCAGCTCATCATTCGGCATCGTGTCGAGCTTTTCGCGGACATCGAGCGTGGCATTGATGCCGACGGCCTTCCACATTTCGAGAATCGCTTGGGCTGCCGGAAGGGCGTTCAGGTAGTAGTTCGGCTCGGTCGAATAGGCGATCGGCTCGCCCTTGTAGCCTGCCTCTTCGAGAAGCTTCTTCGCCTTCTCCGGATTGTATTCGAGGGCCGGCCGGTCGGCTTGGTACATGTCGCCATATTCGGGATACTGGTGGCCGTTCGGCACGGTCGCCTTGCCGGCCCAGAGGGCATCGACCAGGAGCTTGCGGTCGATGGCGAGGTTCATCGCCTGGCGCACCCGCTTGTCCGCCAGCACGCCCTTGTCGGTGTTGTAGACGAGGACATGGGCGTTCGCGAGGACGACGCTGCGAGTCTCGATGTCGTCATAGCCGTCGATCTGGGCGATCTGGTCGGGCGCGACATTGGCGATGATGTCGAACTCGCCGCTGACGAGACCAGCGATGCGCGCGGCGGGCTCAGGCACCTTCTGGAAGGTGACGCTCTCCGCCGTAGGCTTGCCGCCCCAGTAGCCGTCAAAGGCCTTCAGCCGTACATGCTGGTCGGCCTTGTAGTCGTCGAGCATGAATGGACCCGTGCCGACCGGGAACTGGGCAAATCCCTTGCCCTTGGCCTTCTCCAGCCAGTCCGCTTTGTTGACGACCCAGGCCGCCCAGGAGGCGAGGCGCTGTTCGAGCAGCGGGTCGGGCTGCTTGGTGACGAAGCGCACGGTGTGGTCGTCGACCTTCTCCACACGGTCGAGCACGCCGAAATAGGCGCGGCCCTGAGGCAGCGGCGAATCCTTGCCGATCAGGCGCTCGGGCGAGAAGGTGAAGACGACGTCCTCGGCTGTGAAGTCCGCGCCGTTGTGGAATTTCACTCCCTGACGAAGCGTCACTTCCAGCGTCTTGTCGTCGGTCCGCTTCCAATCCGTGGCAAGCGAAGGGACGAGCGTCGAGCCGCCGCCGCCTTCGGCCGACAAGAAGTCGCGGCGGATCAGCGTGTCGAAGACGGAATAGGTGATGCGCGTGCCGACATTGGATAGTTCCTTGGCGGGCTCGAGCGTTGGCGGGTTGTCGGCGACGGCAACGACGATGTTCGGCCGGCTCTCGGCTTGGGTCGCGGCAGGCGCAGCGCTGCCGAGGGCAAGAAACCCCGCGGTCAATGCCGTCGTGAAAACACGCAGTATCATAAAACCACTCCGTTTGTCTTGGAAGTGGCGAGTGTTAGAGCCGCAGTGCGAACGCCGGGTGACAGCCACGCGACGGATTGATGAAAGTCCCGGCCGCATTCTCTGTCCCTCTGGAGGGATCACGTAACGCTTCTGGCTATCCGGCTTAGTGCCGCCCCGCAAAAGGCAACAGGCGACCTATGGAAACGATGGAAATCTTGAGACAGACAACTTCCTGGTTCCATGTCCCAATAAGTCAGCATGAGCGTCTGCTTGGGGACAGTGCATAGGGCAAGCAGAGCAACATCGCCGCGCACGCTGCCGCCGATATCGCATGATAACGGCTTTCAGGCGCGGCTTGACACAAGTTACATGACGAGGTCGGGCCGAGAGCAGACAGGCAGCTTTCGGGTTGATCGTTATAAAAGCTACCATTCCGCAAACGACGAAAAGCTGCCTGACCGCAGTCCACCTATGGCTGACTGATTGCGCCCCGCCTTTAGTCAGAGGATCGCCGGATCGATGGTGAACAGTTCCTGTGCCCGCCCGACGCCGCGTAGCGCATAGCGGCCGACGGATACGAGGTTCTCCTGCTCGTCTTGAGGAGTCGCCGCGCGAAAGTCCGCGGAAACAAGTATGCCGCGGTCGACCGAACGGCACATCGAGGATATGCGGCTGACCTCGTTTACCGCAGGGCCGACGACGGTGAAGTCGAGCCGATCGTCGCTGCCGATATTGCCGTAGGAGACAGGGCCTATGTGCAGGCCAAGTGTCACAGTGGTCACCGGCAGCTGCCCTGCAACCCTTCGCGCATTGAGGGCGGCAACGCTCCTGCGTAGGTCCGCCTCGGCCCGCAACGCGCAGCGGCAGGCCTCGGATGGGTCCTCAGCCTTGAATATTGCGAGCACCCCGTCGCCGATGAGCTTCATCACGTCGCCTCCGGCAGCATGTACGGCTGAGATTGCGGCGCCGGCATAGTCGTTGAGGAGAGGAATGATCTCGCCGGGCTCGGCGGCGTCCGCAATGGTGGTGAAGTTTCGGAGGTCCGAGAACCAGAGCACAGCCTGAATAGTCTCGGTGACGCCGCGCGAGATGCGGCCGCTGAGGACAAGGCGTCCGGCATCGCGGCCGAGGTATACCTCGACCAGTGTGGACGCGATGCGGGCGAGCGAGGCGCATTTGACCGCCAATGCCAGCGCAGGCAGCAGCGCGCGCAGGTTGGCAAGGTTCTCCTCGTCGAAGCCGTCGGGATCGCGTGTGACCCAGTAGCTATAGAGGCAGTCCATCTCGCCGATGCTCGACTCGCCGGAAAAGCGGTGGACGAAGGCAACGTAGTCGGAGTGGCCAGTATCCTTCAGCTCGGCAAGATGCTTCCAGGGGTGGGGTCCGTCCGTGGCGATCTTGACTCGCCGTTCTTCATCGCCCGATGCCAGCATCTGGTAGAAGATGCTGGATTGCCAGTCCGCTGCGGCGGCGCCGCTGTCGGTGCGGCCGTATTGGACCATGGACTCCTCGGGAACACCGTCGTTGCGCCAGCGGAAAACCCTGCCTTCGTAAATAGGATGTAGCGTGTCGATGATCAGCATCGCGCGTGCAAGCGGCAGACCCGCCTCCGTGCATTCGGCGCAGAAGCCGTCCAGGAGTTCCGTCTCGCTGGCCCCGGCGAGACCTTGCCGAGCGGTCCAAGCGGCGATGCGCTGAAATTGGGCGTTCGTCATGATCGTCGGCTTTCCATAGCGGACCAGATATCCCCGCGGATCACCTCATATGGAATAGATCGACCACGGATCGACAGGTCGTCTCACACGGAGACAGGGCGCAGGTCAGTTTCGACGGAGCGCATCGGACATGATTCACTTCACGTCGATGGCGTTGACGAACAGTTTTCAAAAAGCCGGCTGAAGCGGTGCCAAGGCTTCAGGCTAGGCCATAAATAATTTTCGATACCGCGATGGGCTCAAAGCCGACCATCCGCTCCCGGGGCGATCTCGCGACTAGCTGCCCGACCTTACGCTGCCTTGCGCTCGGCCATCCAGTCGATCAGATCCTCTATGCTCATGGGCTTGGCGAACAGAAAGCCTTGGAAAGTGTCGCATCCGATGCCACGCAGAATCTCTAGCTGGCAGGTTTCTTCGATGCCTTCCGCGATACACTGCATTTTCATCGATCGGCAGAGGGCGACGATGGCTGCCAAAAGTTCGCGCCCGGACTCGGTTCCCGTCCCAACGACGAAGCTTCTGTCGATCTTTACTTTATCGATCGGCAAGCGGTGCAGATAGCTGAGGCTCGAATGGCCGGTGCCGAAGTCGTCGAGCGCAATCTGAACTCCAAGACCGCGGAGCAAGACGATCGAAGCCTCAGCGGCATCAAAGTCGCGCATGACCGCCGTTTCAGTCAGCTCCATGATGATGCGAGAGGGTTCGACAGACGACTGACGGATGACTGCCACAATGCCCAGCACCGTCGCGGGGCAGGTTAAATCATGCGCCGACAGGTTGAACGATAGTTTGATTTCGGACGGAAGCCGTCTGAGATGGACTAACGCCTTCCTGAGGAGGGTTAACGTCAGACGGTGTATGATCCCCGCGCGCTCCGCGATGGGGATGAAGATGTCAGGGCGGACCGGCCCAAGTGAGGAGCTGGTCCACCGGGCCAGCGCCTCGACCGCCGTCGTCTCTGCCGTTGGGCCAGTGACGATGGGTTGGAGATGGACATCCATTTCCGTCTCAAGGTCGGCAGCTTGCAAAGCCGCTTCGACAGCGCGCTCCGATCTGATACGCCGCTCATGCTCGGCCGAATAGAGCACCGCGAACCCACGCCGCTCGCTCTTGGCACTGTACAGGGCGTAGTCCGCCCGATCGTAAACGGACATGGCTCCGTCAACGAAGGGCGTTGAGGTCGACAGCCCGCAGGACGCTCCGATCGAGACGGAAATTTCGCCAAGCCTGAAAGGCTCCGACAGTGCCTCGCAGGCATCGTTAGCAACTGCGGTCGCGGCTTCTCCGTCCATCTCGACACAGAAGGCGAACTCATCTCCACCAAGTCGCGCGATCAGCCTGTCGGAGCCAAATACGGCACGGAGGCGATCGCCGACTACTTCCAGCAATTGGTCGCCGACGATGTGCCCATAGGTATCATTGACCGCCTTAAAGCGATCCAGATCGATAATTCCAACGGTAATTTTTCCGCCGTCCTTAGCCTGCATGCTGATGTGCTCGGACAAATGCGAGAAAAATAGACGACGGTTTGGTAGTCGCGTTAGCGGGTCTGTGTTGGCTAGAATATTAACCTCGTGATTCAGGCGTTGGGTCTCGGCTTCAGATCGGACCAAAAGAACGAACCCGTGATGGCTGTTCAGCAGAACTCGGATCATCACGATGGTCACGAGAAGTATGTTGAGGGCAATTGCAATGTAGACATCGTCTCCTAGGGAGACGTAGTAGGCAAGGTAGGGCACGGTCACGATGGCAGTGACGGCAAGGGCAGCCTGAGGGAGGTTCATCAGACAAAAAATGCAGCCGATGACGGTAACGGCAATAAAAATCGCTACGTGAGCATGCTGTTGGTAGCTACCGTAACTGGCCAACCTTAGCGACCAAGAAATGTAAGCAGCGGCAATCAAGCAGCCGAGGATCGTAGTTCTCCGGAGCGTTAGGATGGCTTCTGGGCCACTCACCGCCCGCACCGGCATTTTTATCCAGACGACGAGGCGTATTAAGCTGACGACCACTAGTACCAGTGGCACCCAAACACTCATCCAGGCAGGAGCGAAGTCCAAATGGGTATACGCGACCGCGACCGCATTTACGCTCAGCAGCGCGTAGAGCAGTGGAATTTGACTCTGGAGTTCACGGCATTGAGCGATAGCTAAGTTTGGCTGAGTATCTCGTAAGGTCAACCAGAGGTATAATCTTAAAGCGCTGGGCATGTCGGTCCTCGTATTCGAGAATTATAATGCCAGATGGCTGTAAAATTTTCGCCCTTTTATTTCAGTCGTTCTATTTGGCTCTCCCATGTACTGGCCGCTAGGTAAATACGCATTTAATGGAGCATACCGTCCTGAAGGCATACCCTCCAAGATGAATCTGAATGAATGGATAAGTCGATGACGTTTTCAGGTACCGTCGGCGATCGTTCACTCAGGATGATGGTTATACAAACCGCGAGCTCTTGGTTGCCAATGACGAAGGACTCCAGGCGAAGTTCGCGACGATCGAGTCCGACGATGTCTCTGCGTGGAGATGCCGGATTATCGCGTCCTAGCGCGCATCTGCCCACTGCCTGGCCGAGTGGCGCGCCAGCCGGCACCTCATGTCCGCCGTGTCCGGGATGCTGAGTCGACGTGGGGAACCCTCAATTCGCAGTCCGCGTCGAGGGGGACGCGCGACGAAGCCTCGCGGCCGTCTGACGTGGGGGTGTGCTTGCCACTTGGTGTCGTCCTCGGCAGACGATCCTGGACATCCGCTGGCTCTCGCACCGCTTCGCCGATCGTTGCGCCTTCATGCTGACGATGATTGCAACCGCCACGCTCAACGACATCGATCCGCAGGCCTAGCCTGCCTCTGACCTCTCTCGCATCGCCAACATGCCTCATTCTGCCATGGAACTGGGCCGCGGCGGCCCCATAAGGATGAAGCCGTCGCTGCCTGAGGGCGGCCTACGTCGGATGCATAGTTCGGACAGGCCCAACCGATTGATGGTGTCAG
>NZ_JBUZWE020000016.1:0-153750 GCF_055730135.2 Mesocryomonas lacus
TCGGAACCGACTTGGCCGTCCAACCTTCGTTGATCCTGACCACTCGACGTGGACAGACATCGGCAGAGTTTTTGACATCGATCCCCTTGGCGGCATCCCGGGGCGCGAGAAGACCTTTATCAAGATGATGTCGGAGCGGCGGCACATCTACGAGCACTTCGGAGGTGTGGCGGATCAGAACTACCTGGAGAAAAGCGGGGATCAAGGCGTGCGACTTGGTCAGCTGATCAGAGAGACCCCCGGAAACGTGCACAGGCTGCTAGGGCAACTGACGCGCGTTGGACAAGCATTCCAGAACGGCTTCCAGTCGATCTTCCCCGTCACAGATGCGCCGATCGAACGGTACGAGCGCCACAAGGCTTTCGCTGAGCAGTAACGATAACGGTATGCTTTTCAAGGACTAGCGATCATCTCACCAAGCGGACCGCTGTGGTTCGATCTTTGAGTCAACGACGGCAGCTATCAGCCTTTTTTCTGATCCTGAGCGGACGGTCCACTTTCGGCCCAACGCGAAACAACTGCGCGGACTGTCATCGGCCAGATTTCCATCCCCGCTCCCCCGGCCTTGACGCACCGCACAAAAACGCTCATATCCGCCCTGCAAACGCCGTGACGCGCTGCGCTCCCTTCCTCCCAATCGCTGTCTCTCGCAGTGCTGCAGGAATGCAAGACGAGCGCCTTCGGACTTCGATCCGATCACGGCCCGTGCCGACTGGGTCCGCAAGCGCGAAGACCGTCGGCCGTTTCGCGGGCTTCAGCCCCGCATTATGTCAAAGGCATTTCTTGACCCATACCAGCTTCTCGACGCTCGGCCTGTCCGACGTCCTTCTCACCGCGCTTGCCCGCGCCGAAATCACCACCCCGACCCCGATCCAGGCCCAGGCGATTCCCGTCGTCCTGTCGGGCAAGGATGTGCTCGCCATCGCCCAGACCGGCACCGGCAAGACCGCTGCCTTCGCCCTCCCCGTCATCGACGCGCTGATCAAGAGCGGCCGTCATGCCCAGCCGAAGACGCCGGTCGCCGTTTTCCTCGCGCCGACCCGCGAGCTCGCCTCGCAGATCGCCGACAGCGTCAAGAACCTCCTCGCCGGCACCCAGTTGCGCCAGCACGTGATCTTCGGCGGCGTCTCGGCGCGTCCGCAGATCGAGGCCATGTGCCGCGGCGTCGACATCGTCATCGCGACGCCCGGCCGCCTGCTCGACCTCGTCGACCAGAACGCGCTGTCGCTGGGCTCGGTCGAGCACATCGTCCTCGACGAGGCCGACCGCATGCTCGACATGGGTTTTGTCCGCGACGTCATGCGCATTGTGAAGTCGCTGCCGACCAAGCGCCAGTCGCTGCTGTTCTCGGCGACCATGCCGCAGAACGTCGAGGCGCTCGCGGCCAAGATCCTGAAGAACCCGGTGCGCGTCGAAGTGACGCCCGAAGTGGTGACGGTCGAGAAGATCTCGCAGAGCGCCTATCTCGTGCCGCAGAAGGCCAAGAAGCATTGGCTGGTGAAGCACCTCGCCGATCCCGCGCTCGATAAGGTCGTCGTCTTCACCCGCACCAAGCACGGCGCCAACCGCCTGTCGGAAGACCTGATCAAGGCCGGCATCGATTCGGCCGCGATCCACGGCAACAAGAGCCAGGCCGCCCGCCAGAAGGCGCTCTCCGCCTTCCACGCCGGCGAGACCCGCGTTCTCGTCGCCACCGACATCGTGGCGCGCGGCATCCACGTCAACGACATCAGTCATGTCGTGAACTTCGACCTGCCAGAAGAGCCGGAGAGCTACGTCCACCGCATCGGCCGGACCGCGCGCGCCGGCAAGTCGGGCTTCGCGATCGCTTTGGTCGATCCGTCGGAGCGGGCGAAGCTGCGTTCGATCGAGAAGCTCACCGGCCAGCGCTTCGAGCTGAAGGAGTCGGAGTTCGCCGGCGCCGAGTTGGCTGCGATGGAAGAGGAGAAGGCGCGTCCGCCGCGTCCGCAGCAGGGTCGTCCCGGCGGCCACGGCAAGCCGGGCGGCCAGAACCGTTCGGGCGGTCGTCCGAGCGGCAACGGCGCCGGTGCCGGCCGTGCGAAGACCGAGGGCCATCGCGGCCAGCGCGCCCGTCCGTCGGGCCCGCGCGCCGTCGCCTGATCGCGTCATACTATTGAGTTGAGAGCGGCCGGGAGAGATCCCGGCCGTTTTCGTTTGAGGCGCGTAACGCGCGGATGTTGCAGCCCTTCCCTCCCCTCTCCATATGCAATCGAGGAGACAGGGAGAGCCGCATGGCCGAGACGATCAAGATCGACATTCCGCACAAGCTGACGCGCGAGACCGCCCGCGTGCGGATCGCGGAAGGTTTCGGCAAGATGCGCGATCAGGCGATCGGCGGCATGGTAACGTTCGAGGACGTCTGGACCGGCGACCGGCTGACCTTCCAGGCCAAGATGCTCGGGCAGACGGTGGTCGGGCGCGTCGACGTCGAGGACAGCAATGTCCATGTCGAGATCGACCTGCCGGGCTTCCTCGCGGCCATCGCCAGCAAGATCAAGGGCAAGATCGCCCAGGGCGGCCAGATCCTCCTCGAGAAGAAGTAGCGGCGCGCCGGGAGCTGCATCCCTCAGCCTTATTCGGCAACGCTCCGCAGCGTTGCCTCGGTTGCCTTGACGGTGCCGCCCGTGTCGGTGGCGTCGATCGCCAGCACCGTGCCGAGGCCCGGCACCTCCGACCCCACCTTGACGCGCCAGAGCTCCTTGTCGGTCGCCAGGATCGCCTCGTCCTGGAACACCATGACGATCTGGAAGTCCGCCGGCACCAGCGGCGCCGCCCGCACGATCGCCGGCGCCGGCATCGCCGCGCCGTCCCCCGCCGCCACCGCGCCGGTGATGATCGGGTCGACGTCGCTCGGCCGCATCGAGGCGAGGAGTTGCCGGTTGAAGTAATCGGGGTCGTTGACCGAGATGGTATAGGCGACGAGGAAGAAGCCGATCGAGGCCACGCAGAGGCCGGTCGCCAGCATCTGGTCGAGGGTGAACAGGCTGCTGAGGCCCGAGAGCCGGCGCGGCGCGCGGCCAGCGGTTTTTGGCCATTCGGGCCGGGACAGGCGGGCGGAAATGACGGCGAACATGGTCGACCCCGAGCGGTAGAGAGGCCCCCATCCTTCCATTGGCCGCTTAAGGGTTCCTTCTTCCTGATGATCGATCGCGGGGGAATGTGCCGTTAGGGTTTACCAAGCGTAAAAGCCGACCGCGCGGCTGACATTTGTGATTAACGATCCGTTAGAAGATATGCCGGGCGGCCCTGCCCTTCGGCAACCAAAAGCCGCATGATGGGCTTTGCTGCGGGAGAGACGGCGATACCCCGTCAGCTGCCATCGGAGGCTGGAAGACCCATGTCGGAACGCGAAAAACGCAGCGCCTCGCGCATTCGCTCCCGCCTGCGGCCGGGCAAGCTCCTGAGCGAGGAAGGCGCCTTCATCGGCGACTGTGCGATCACCGACAGGACGCCTTCGGGCGCACGGGTGCGGATCTTCGACGCAGCGGCGCTGCCGGCGGAAATGGCGCTGTTCGACGAGCGCGACACCGAGCAGTGGCAGGTCGAACTGGTCTGGGCCGCCGGCGCCGAGGCCGGCCTGCGTTTCCTGACGCCCGCAACCCCCGTCGAAGAGGGCGATGCCGAAAAAATCGCCGGTCGCTATTACGCCGTTCGACCATAGCGGCGAAACGCACCGGGCGAACGAAGGCTGTCGGGACCGGGGGAAGCTTCCGGCCTAGAGGACCGACAGCAGCCCGCCGACATTGCCGAAGAGGCCGAGCACCGGCGAGGCCGACGAGTCCGCATTCTTCACGTCGTAGAGCCCGGCAAAGCGCGACAGGAAGGCGTCGAGCTTCTTCGGATCCTGGAAATCCTTGACGTCGATGCGCTTGGCGATGATTGCCGCCTGCTTGTCGATGTCGAGCGAGGAGAACGAATCCGGCAGGCCGAGCGAGGTCTTCACCACCTCGACGATGGCCTTGTCCGCCAGCATCTTCAACGGCGACGTCAGTTCTGGAGCATGCCGCAGAAAATAGAGCGCCAGCCGCGTGCCCTCGTTGGTATCGCCGGCCTCGGCCTCCATCGTGGTGAGGAGGTAGAGGTTCTCGGTCGATAGCCGCTGCCCCGGCTCCTGCACGCTGCCCTCGCTGATCTTCACCTTGCCGCTCGTGTCGAAGTTGAACGAGGCTGCGAAGTCGGAATAGCGGCTGTCGCCGAAGGAATTGGCATAGCTCGACCGGTCGCCGAGGTCGCTGGTCAGGATCTTCTTCAGCTGCGTGGTCGTCAGCTTCTCGTCCTCCAGGCCATAGGCCTTCAGCGTGTAGTCAAGCACCGTCTTGTTGGCGAGAAGGTCGTCGAGCGAGCGCAGGCCGCCCGCCGCATCGACATATTTCGCGGTTTCCGACTTCAGAACTTCCTTCTTCGCCGCGCTGAGGTCGCTTCCGAAACTTGCGGTATACTTGGTGCCGACCGTCGTCATCGCGGCCGTCGAGACCACCTGCTGCTGCTCCCGGACCTTGCCCGTCGCATCGAAGTTGAAGGCAGCGGCAAGCTTCTCGTAGCGCTCGTCGCCGAGCTTGTTGACGTAGCTGTTGGGATCGGAGACGTCGCTCTGCAGCACGCGGCGGATGCGCGTCAGGCTCTCGGTGGCAGGGTCGAGATCGAATGCGCGCAAGACGTAGTCCAGGGCATCGCGGCCGAACACCGGATCCCGGAGGAGGAGGTCGCTCAGCGACTTCATCTTCGACAGCTGCAGCTTGTAGGTGCTGGTGCGCGAGGCGTCCTTGGCGGCCGCATCGGTCTGGTAGTTCTTGTAGTAGCCCGCGGTGGTCGTCTCGGTCATCGCGTCGGACTGCGCCGAGCCGCCGACGGCGACACTGCCGGTGGTGCCGAAGCTGAAAGCCTCGCGCATCGCCGTCATCTTCTGCTTGTAGGCGACGTCCGCGGAGGTCGCCGTCGACATCTGGTTCAGCGCGCTGGTGGTATCGTTGACGTCGCTAGTCAGGATGCTGCGCACGAAAGCGGTGTCGGTCGCCGACGTGACGCCGAAGGCGGTCCTGACATAAGCGAACAGCCGATCGTCCGACAGCAGCGCGTCGACATTGGTAATCTGCGTGATCTTGTCGGTGAAGTAGGACGTCTCGTAGGCGGTGGTCTTAGAGCTCGCCATGTTGTCCGACTTGACGTTGAAGTCGTAGATCAGCTGGCTGGTATCGGCTGCATCCATCGCCGTCGTCTTGCCCGTGGCGAGACTGCCGTCCGCGGCAAAATTGAACTTTTCGGCCAGCTGGAAGAAGATGTCATCGCTGCTGGACGCCTTGTCGTCGGCGATGGCGCCGGTCAGCACATCCCGCACGTAGGTCTTCGAGGTCAGCGCCGGGTCCCGCCCGATCGAGCGCATCGCGACGTCGAACAGTTGCGGATCGTTGATGAACTGATCCACCGACGTGATGGTCTGCATCTTGGTTTCGAAGTGGGTCGTCTTCGACGCCAGGCTCACCGCCTGGCGCACCCGGTACTCCGAATAGGCCTCGATCAGCGACTCGTTCTGACCGGTGCTCTGCGCCGTCTTCACCGCATCGGCGGTCTTGAAGCTGAACGCCTCGGCAAACTTGCGATAGCGGTCGTCGGCCAGCGCATTGGCGAACGACGACTTGTCGGTGAGATCGCTCTCGATGACCTTGCGGATGAAACCTTTCGACGAGGCCTGATCCTCGAGCCCGTAAGCCTTCAGCGCGTAGGTGTAGAGGCGGCTGTCGCCGAGGAAGTCGTCGACGTCCTTCACCTTGCCGATGTTCTTGTCGTAATAGGCGGTATCGCTGGCGACAGTCCCCGTCTTCTCGATCCGATCGAGCGACTTCGTCAGGTTGCCGGCGTAATAGCGATAGTTGAGCAAGGTCGAGAGCATCGTACTGGCCTGTGGTCGAGGGAATGGATCGAGCCATGCCGATGGCCCGTCATTGTCGTCGCGCCCTGAGGCTAGCACCGCGATATTGACGCAAAGCTAACTATGTTCGCCGTCCGACATTCGCCCGGTCATCCCGAGGTCGCGGGCGCCGCGGGCTCCACGGGCGCGCGCTTCAGGCCCTCGCCGCCGATCTGACCCTTTGGCAGGAAATCGAACTGCTCGATCAGGATCTCGTGCACGATTTCCTGCTTGTAGCGGCCGTTGACGGAATCGCGGATCGCGTTGGTGAGGGCCGCGAGGTCGTACTGCTCGGGCTTCTCGAAATCGAAGGTCGAGGCCGTGTAGACAGCGCGAAACGCCTCGTCGAGGATGAACGGATCCGGCGGCACCGCGAGCTTGTTGGCGATTTCGCCATCGACGGTATAGACGAAGCTCGCGATGACGTAGCCCTGGATGGCGTTCTTGGCGATGATCGGGACCGTGATACCCTCGGTCTTGCGGTAGTCGAGCCCGACGAAATAGGTGGGCTCCACCGTTTCTGCGCCCGCGTCTTTCGAGACATAGGACGCCACGGCGTAGCTCGTGCCGAGCGAGGCAATGCAGACCCAGATCCCGATGGCGATGATCTTGATCATTTGACCCGCTTCACCCCACTGATCGCCGAGCCGTAGGTGCCATCCGACTCCGCGTCCGCGATCGCCTGCGCGATCAGGCCGGTGATCTCGCCGGCGGCCTCCATGTGCAGCTGGAGGACGCGGCGGTTGTCGTCGAGACGTTCGCGCAGCGTGTTCAGCTTGACCTTGAGGTTGGGGGTGACGTTCGCTGGATCCAGGCCACGGGAGATTCGCGACAGCTCGAGCAGGCTTTGGTTCTTGCGGTGGCTGAGCTCGGTCAGATTGATCGAGCGGCCCTCGCGCAGCGCCATGGTTTCACCCGCGAGCAGTGCCTCGAGCCGGTTGATGGACTGTGTGAGAACGGTTTCCAAAATCATCTTCCTGTTCTGTCCGGGCGGGACGATATGCACGTTATGCGATGGACCTAGCCGAGGCCCTTGAAGGCCTGGGCACCGGTCGTCATGCTGTCGCTGGCCTTCAGCTTGTCCTGGGCGCCATTGACGGCTTCAGCCTTGGAGCCGCGCTTCTCCAGCATCTCCGCGATGCCGATCCCGCCATCCTTGGCCATCTCGTCGCCGATCCGCTCGGCCAGCATCGATTTCCAGATCTTGCCGGCCGTGCCGGTGCCGAAATAGGTGGAATTGTCCTCTGGCAGCATGCCGTCGATGAAGGTCCGCAGCACGAAGCTCTCGAACTGCTGCGTCGGCGACATCACGCCGCTGCGCGAACCGCGCGAGACGAAGGAGATCGACTTCTCCGGCACATTGCTTTTGGCGACGGTGGTCTCAGGTGTTGCGCCTGCCTCCTGCGAGGCCTTGGCAAGGTCCGTCTCGAAGCGCTTGCCGATGGCCGGGTCAGCCGTCGCCGTCGGGGAGGCGGCCGGCGTTTTCTGCGCGGCGGCAGCGATCGGGGTGGTGGCCGACAGGATCGTCATGAGGGAATCCTTCGCCGCCGGAATCTGGACCATGCGGGGCGGCGCATTTCTTGCGATGGTTCTACGCCGTGCAACTTATTCGAAGCTTGCGCGCGCGGCGGTCAGGTAGTCGTCGAGGGCCAGTTCGAGCGCCGATCGCTCTGCCGCGCGCGACGCCTCGCCGGTCGCCTCATCGCAGGCATGCTCCAGGCGCTTCTCGATGCCTTGCGCCTCCCGCAGCCGGCTGGCCGAGGCACCTTGCAGCACGAGGTTGCCGGAGATGTGGACCTCGTTGCGCCGCAGCGTCGTCGCCTTGGCTTCCAGGAACAGTCCCTGCAGCAGCGATTGATCGCCGAGGCTCTGCAGGATCTCCACACTGGTGGCGGCGAGCGCGATGCCCTCGCGCTTGAGGTCGGCAAGGCGCCACTCCTCCATCTCGCGTTTGCGCGCCTGAACCGACAGGAGACGCTGTAGACGGTCCGCCCTCGCCTGCTCGCCGCTCATCCCTGCAGCACCCAGCGTTGGTAGCTCTCGACGAAGATCGTCAGGAAATCGCCGATGGAATAGCCGAGGAGGATCAGGCCCCCGGCGATCACGAAGGGCAGCGAGATGAAGTAGATCGGGATCTGCGGCGTCATCTTGTTGGCGAGGCCGATCGCGAAGTTGACGATGACGGCGTAGACGACGAAGGGGCTGGCGATGCGCAGGCAGAGCTTGAAGGTCATGTCGAGGTTGTCGACCATCGAGGCCAGCGCCATGCGCGGCGCAAAGCCCAGCATTACCGGCATGGCGGTATAGGAGGCGACCAGCGCGCGCAGGATCTCGGCATGCAGGTTGAGCGAGAAGATCAGCACCGTCGCCGTGAGGGTGATGAGCGAGACGACCGCCGGCTCCGGCCCGTTCTCGTCCAGCGCCACGCCCATCGCCTGGCCCATGCCGATCGCATTGGCGACGAACGACCCGCCGAACTGGACGGCGATCAGGAAGATGCGGCCGAGGAGCCCGATCAGAAGGCCGTTCAGCACCTCGGTCAGCAGCATCAGCAGCCGCGCGTCGTCATTGGCGCCCTGCAGCAAGGGGGTCAGGGTCGGCAAGAGCCCCGGCGCGACGGCCAAAGAGACGCCGAAGGCGATGAACAAGCGGATCTGTGCCGGAATGCTGGAGTTGGAATAGCCCGGCAGCACCATCAGACAGCTTCCGATCCGACAGAAGATCATGAAGATGCCGATGATGACGACCGTGGCGTCCGCGTTCACGAGATCGAGCCCAGCGCCTTGATGTCCACGCCGCGGGCGATCTCGAGGTGCGACAGCACCGGCAGGTTCACGAAGATCCGCTCGATCATCATCCGCACGTAAGGCCGCGCATCCGGCGAGGCGACGAGCACGAAGTTCTCGCCCTGATCGGTCTTCTCGCGGATCACCTTGGTCGCTTCCGTCGCGAACTGCTCGACGAGGCGCGGGTCGATGTCGAACTCGATCACGTCGCCCTTGGCGTCCCGCTTCAGGGCCTGGTGGAAGGCGAGGTCCCAGCGGTTGCCGAGGCGCAGCACGCCGAGCTGGCCCTTGTGCAGGAGATCGCCGCAGATCTGCTGCGCCATGCGGGTGCGGACATGCTCGACGATCTTTTCCGAGCGCCGGACATGCGGCGCGATCTCGGCGATGGCCTCGAGGATCAGCGTCAGGTTGCGGATCGAGACACGCTCGGCGAGGAGCAGCTTCAGCACCGCTTGCAGGCCGCTGAACGACATGTGCGCCGGGACGATCTCGTCGATCAGCCGCTTGTACTCCGGCTCCAGCCGGTCGAGTAGCGTGCGGGTGTCCTTGTAGGACAGAAGGTGCGCGAGGTTGTTGCGGATAACCTCGGACAGATGCGTCAGGATGATCGACAGCGTGTCGACAGGCTCGAAGCCGGCGCGGCGGGCGGCCGCTCCGAAGGTTTCCGAAATCCACGCCGCCTTCAGGCCGAAAGCCGGCTCGCGGGTGAGGTCATGCGGAATGTCGGGCACCGGCGAGTCGCCGAGGACGATCAGGAGGTCGCCGAGCCGTAGCGCCTGGGTGGCGACCACCGTGCCGTGCACCTTGATCTCGTAGGACTTCGGATCGACCGACAGGTCGTCGCTGAGCTTGATCTCGGGCACGACGAAGCCGAAGCGGGAGGCGAAGCGCCGGCGCATCTTCTGCACGCGGTTGCCAAGCTCGTCGCGCGAGAAGGCGAGATGCGCCGCCATCTGCTTGCCAAGCACGAGTTCGACCTCGACGATGCGCAGCGACTCCTTGACCGACTGGCGCTCGCTCTCGATCGCCTGGCTCTCGGCCTGCTGCTTTTCAGCCTCGACCACCCTCTCCGCTTCGGCCCGCCGGCGCGGCACGGTGTAGGCGATAAGGCCGAGGACGCAGGAGACCACGAAGAACGGCACGAACGGCAGGCCCGGCAGCAGCGCCAGAATGCCCATCAGGAGCGAGGAGATCATCATGGCACGCGGGTAGTAGCCGAGCTGCGTCATGATCGCCTTCTCGGCGGCACCGCGTGTGCCGCCCTTGGAGACGAGAAGGCCGGCGGCGAGCGAAACGATCAGCGCCGGGATCTGGGTCACCAGACCGTCGCCAACCGACAGCTTGACGAAGACGTCGGCAGCATGCCCCGCATCCATGCCATGGCGGGTGACGCCGATGATGATGCCGCCGAAGATGTTGACGGCGGTGATGATGAGGCCGGCGATCGCATCGCCACGCACGAACTTCGAAGCACCGTCCATGGAGCCGAAGAAAGAGCTTTCTTCTTCCAGCTCGCGGCGACGCTGCTGCGCCTGGCGCTCGTCGATGAGGCCGGCGGAGAGGTCGGCGTCGATCGCCATCTGCTTGCCGGGAATGGCGTCGAGGGTGAAGCGCGCGCCGACTTCGGCGATACGCGTCGCGCCCTTGGTGATGACGAGGAAGTTGACGGTGATCAGGATGATGAAGACGACGAGGCCGATGACGAAATCGCCGCCCATGACGAATTCGGAGAAGCCGCCGATGACGTAGCCGGCCGCGTTGTGTCCCTCGTCGCCATGGCTGAGGATCACGCGCGTCGTGGCGATGTTTAGCGACAGGCGCAGCATGGTGGCGAGCAGCAGGATGGTCGGGAAAGACGAGAAGTCGAGCGGCTTCTCGATCCACAGCGAGACCATCAGGATCAGCACCGATAGCGAGATCGAGATGACCAGGCCGAAATCGATGAGGAAGGCGGGAATTGGAACGAACAGCACCGCCATGATGAAGACGATGCCGAGCGCGAAGCCGATATCACGGCGGCTCTTGGCCTTGATCGGGGGGCTAAGTCTCAGCGGTGCGACGAGCGACATCCGGCGTTCCCTCGGGCATTGCGCCCCGTGCGTGACCCCCGGCTTGACGCCGTGGCATGGAAGGCCGGCGCGGCAGCGGGAAAGCTACGCGGCAAGGCCGGAAAGAAGCGGGCCGACGGCACGCCATTTCTCCCGATCTTCCTGACGGTTCGAGCTTGAGCCGGGCTGGAAAGGTTTCCAAAACATTAGCAACGACTGCATCCACCCCAGACGGTGGTGCCGGTCCGCATCGGCAACCCCTCGCACGACGAGGCTGCAGCCGCTCCCCGGCCTGAACGCAAAGAGGCCCCGGGCGGCGTTTGCCGGCCCGGGGCCTCGAGGACAAAAGTTCGCTGGACGGTGTCCTGATCAGTAGCCGTGTTCGATGCGGGCGTAGCTTTCCTGGGTGAAGGAATAGACCTGCGCACCGGTGAAGGAGGCCGTGAAGGCGACGATGATGAAGATCGCAATGATCTTCGGCACGAAGGTCAAGGTCACTTCCTGGATCTGCGTCAGGGCCTGGAACAGCGCGATCAGGATGCCGACCAGCATGGCGCCGCCGACCGCGGGTCCCGAAGCGATGACCACGGTCCAGATCGCGGACTGGATGATGTCGATGGCGTCGGCCTGGTTCATCTCGGCTACTCGATCTTGATGCCGGCGCCGAGGTCGACGGTCGCGCCACTGGTCAGCGTTGCGACGGCCCCGGCATCGGTCACCTTGACCGACTTCACAACACCGCTGACGGTGCCGTCCGACGAGGTCAGCGTGCGGCCGAGAACGGAGTCGGCCTGGGTCAGCGAGGAGACCGTCAGCATCGACTCCAGCTTCTGGTTCATCTTGATGCCCTGCTCGACGTTCGAGAAGGAGGCAAGCTGGCTGAGCTGCTCGGTGGCGTCCGTCGGGTTCAGCGGATCCTGGTTCTGCATCTGCGCGACGAGCAGTTGCAGGAACGCGTCATAGTCGAGGCTGGCTTGATCAGCATCTGACTTGGTGGACGAGGTCGTGGACGTCGTTGCCGTGCTCGCCGAGGTGCTGTTGACCGTGGTCATGACCGTGCTCCCATGGCCACGGGAACCCGGGCCTCGTGAAAGGTGGACTGGTTCGCCGGCGGCTCTGCGTCGGCGAGAATGGCCTCTTCCATCGGCATGAGCGCCCGCAGGCACTTCAGGCCGTCATAGGGACGGTCACGGCCGACGAGATCGGCGACGTCCATCAGGCCATCGCGCATCGCGGCGTTCGACGAGGTCGCCAGCAGCAGCGCATAGGTCCGGGTGAAGGCTTCGCGGGCGGCGACGGTGTTGGCCGGATCGATCAGCATCATCTGGACGATGAAGTAGAGCTGGCGCAGCGGCGTCGTCGCGGCCTCCGCCTGCATGACGTGGCTCTCCAGGAGGAAGGTCACGTCGTTCAGGAGCTCGATCGAGGTCTTGCGATCGACCCGCATCACGGCACCGTTGATGAAGATCCGCTCGCCGGCCCGAAGGGAGACTTTCAGCGTCGCCATCGACTTTACTCCAGACCGTCGCGGATCATCGCGGTGACGTCGATGATGCCCTTGAAGCTGTTCACCTTGCCGTTGCGCAGGGCGTCGGTCTCGCGCATCACCCAAAGACCGATGGAGATGAGGCCGGCGCGCAGTTCTTCCGGCAGCGCGTTTTCGGGGTTGGCGAGATCCTCGATCAGCACGGACCAGAGCGTCCGCGTGACGTAGATCGCTTCGATCGCCGCCGACGACCGAGGACCCGCGAGCTCCGCGCGCGTCAGCACGTCGAGCGTATGCTCGAGCGCCTGGCGCTCTCGCTCGCGCGCAGAGGAGCCGCTTTCCTGCCTGATCTCTGCGTAGGAGAATTGATACATGCGCCGTTCCTCGATCTGGACGGGGCAAAGGCCCGTCCGAAATGCTGTCCGCTGTCGATCAGATCGAAAGCTGCCGCTCGATCAGATGTAGTTTAGAAGGCTTAGCGACTGAATCTTGCCTGTCACTGTATAGGCGGCTTCCAGCTGCGTTTTCAGCGCGTTGACGCGCAGGCTTGCTTCCGCGATGTCGACGTCCTCAAGCGCCGAGACTGTCTTCTCCATGATGTCCTGCTGGCGAAGAAGCTCGGTATTGGCGGACTCGACCCGCTTCAGCTTGGTGCCCACATCGGCACGCATCGAGGTGATCGCGGTGGTGCCCTTCTTCAGCTGGACAGCGGCAGCGTCGGTGACGACCTTGCGCGTGGACTCGCCCAGTACGCCGATGTCGAGGCTGGTGATCATCGTGTAGGCCGAGGCCATGTTGCGGAAGGAGGCGTCGTTGGCGGAGGCCGAGGACGTGATGGTCTCGCTCTTGCTGACCGGCGAGTCGATCGTGCCGTTCGTGGCGTTCGACCAGTTCGCGGACCATGCCGCATCGGTGAACAGGGCGGAGAACTTGTAAGGTGCGGCCACCGTCGGCTGCGGCGCCGGCAATGCGAAGGTCGCCGTGGGCGTAAAGCCGGCGGGATTGGTCAGATAGTCCTTCATCTGGTCGGCGGTGACCAGGCTGGCATCGTCGGTGCCCGTCGCGGCCCGTACGAAGTTGCTGAAGTTCAGCTGTGTCGCCGCATCGGCGAGCGTCATGTCCGTCTTGATCGGCGACACGTTACTGTTGTCGCCGGCAAACAGGAACTGCCCGCTCGACGCGTTCAGCGCCGAGGTCATCTGCTGCAGGCCGGACTTGGCGTCGCTGACGAAGACCGTGAAATCGGTGGCGACGCTGATGCCGACGAGGTTGTTGGACAGCGCCTCACCACCTTCGCTGATGGTCGCGAGCGACGCGTCGATGTTCTCGAGCCGCGTGGTGACGAGGCCATTGGAGATCCGCTGCTCCTTGAACGTCGATTCCTGCGCACGGGCGCTGATGGCGCTGCCGGTCAGCCGGCCGAGCGTGCGGCCGACATCAACGTGCCGGCCCGAATTGACCTCCTGCGAGGCATCGTTGAGCGAGCTCTGAAGCTTGACCAGCGAGGTTCGGGTGGCGCTGTTGAAGGAAAGCGTCGAAATGCTCATGGTTTCAAGCTCCGTCAGATGCTGTTGAGAAGCGTCTTCAGCATCTCGTCGATGGTGGAGAGCAGTTTGGAAGAGGCCTGGAAGGAGCGCTCCAGCTGCATCATCTGCGTCAGCTGCTCGTCCATGTTGATGCCGGTCTTGTTGGACAGCGTGTCCTGCGTCCGCTCGAGCACGGTAGTCTTGTATTCCGTCTCGTTCAGCGAGTTCTGACGGGTTGCCTGCAGCCAGCTGACCGAGGAGGCGGCGTAATCGGCGACGCTTCCCTTGGAGTCGGCACTGCTGTCGTCCGCGAAATTGCGGGTCGTCGCCATCGCCGTGCTCAACTGATTGAGCCGCGCCGTGAAGCCGCCGAGGTCTGCGGTGTTGTAGTCGTACTGGATGCCGTCTCTCAGCAGCGTCGGCGTCGCCGTCACCCCGCTCGCCAGACGCAGCGAGCCGGCGAGGCCGATGACCGCAGGGGTCGTCGCCGGCGCTGTGCCAGCGACGAGGCCGCCATCACCGCCGCCTGAGCCGACGATGGACGACAGTGTCATGGGCACTGCACCGCCGACGCTGGCAGCGGACGCAGTGATCTTGCCGGTACCGTCAGCCGTAAAACTGACCTTACCCGCGCCCAGTGCCGTCGAGCCGCCTGCGGGAATCGCACCCGCGACCATCGACTGCAGCTTGGTAGCGAAATTGGCTGCACTCGTCAGGTCACCGGCTGCCAAAGTGCCGGTCGCGACATACGTCGTATCGCCGTATTTAAAATTAAATGACAGCGTATCGCCAGCGGTGGTCCCGGTCGCGTCGAACGTGCCGACATCGAGCCGCGATACCGTCGCCAGCGTGCTGGGATCGACCGCGGTGAACAGGCCCGGCACGTCCGGCATGCCGGCGGCGCTCTCCTTGAAGGCGTCGATCAAACCACGCGCCGTCTCGTCGAGCTGCGTCTGGTAAGTGACCATGATGTCGTCGCGCAGCGCGACGAGACCGGCGACCGAGCCGTTTTTCAGCGGCATATAGGCGGTGCTACCGGTGACCGCGGTGCCGTCGATCGTCAGCGCATTGCCTTCGGTCACGGTCTCGTTGAGGCCGGGGGTCGGGGTGAAGCCGATCGCGCGGGCCGTCGTCTCGAACAGCGTCACACCGGAATCGGTGTAGAGCACCATGTCGTTCTCGCCGCGCGTGACGATGTTGACGCCGACATACTGCGACAGGGCGGCGACCGCCTGGTCGCGCTGGTCGCTGGCATCGGTCACATCGGCACCGCTGCGGGTGCCACCGACCACTTCCTTGTTAAGAAGCTCGATCTTGGCGAGCAGCTTGTTCATCTCCGCCGCCGCGTTGACCAGCTCGGTGTCCGCATCCTTGCGGATCGTCTGTGTCGTGGCCGAGGCCTCGTTCAGCGTCTTCACGAGGTCGGAAGCCGCGGTCACGGCGTTGCGGGCGAGTTCGTAATTGTTCGGCGAGGCGGACAGCGTCGTCAGCGCGTCGGACAGCTTGCTGACCATGGCGGCCGGCGAGCGGCTGAGCTCGGTGTCGCCGAGCGTCTCGCTCAGGCGGTCGAGGCCGTTGCTGATGACGTTGCCCTTGCCGACCGCGGCGCTGGCATCCAGCATATTGCGGAACAGCGCGTAGTTCGACGACTGCGAGACCGACTTGATCTGGACCTGGCCGTTCAGGCCGGTGATGACGTTGGCGTATTTCTTCGTCGCCCCGACGGTGTTGACGTTGGCGATGTTGCGCGCAACGAGCGCCGTCTGTGCCTGGGACGCCGCGAGCGACGACTTTGCCGTATCGAGGGCGGTGGAAAGCGACATGGCGGGGTTTCTCGCAGTCGGAGGTTGGCGGCAGCGCTGGGGTCGGCAAAAGGCGGACTGGACGGCAGTGCGGTAGGCGGCGCCGGGTGACGGCGCCTACCGCGGCAGCATCAGCGCTTCAGGTTGACGAGAACGTCGAGGATTTCCGAGCCGGTCTGGAAAACCTTCGAGTTCGCGGTGTAATTGCGCTGCGACTCGATCATGTTGGTCAGCTCGCCCGCCAGATCGACCGTGGAGTCCTCGAGCGCGCCGGCGGTCAGCTTGCCGAAGCCGCCGGAGCCACCGAAGCCCATCAGGACGGTCCCGGACTCGACGCCGGCGCTGTAGACGTTGCCGGCCTTGGCGATCATGCTGTCCGGGCTGTTGACCGAGGCCAGCGGGATCCGGAAGAGTTCCCGGGTCGTGCCGGAGGCGAAGGCCGCGGTGACGGTGCCGTCCTCGCCGACAGAGATGTCCTTGATGACTTCAGCCGGATTGCCGTCGACGGATGCCGCCAGTGGCTGGGTGTTGCCGGTGAACTGCGTAGTGTCGCCGATGTTGAGATTGAAGGGACCACCGCCGATACCGGCGAGGTCGATCGTCAGCATGCCTGGACCGGAAGACGAGGTGTTAGCCCCAAAACCATTGATGCTGTCCAGCGTATAGTTTGTGGGATTGAAGTTCAGGACAGCTTTGGCCAAGGGAGCAGAAGCGGCGGCTCCGTAGGGGAAAGGCTTCGTGGCGAGAGTCTTTTCGGCCGTGCGACTGTCGTAGACAGCAACCTCCCATGTCTCATCCGCCGTCTTAGTATAGTAGACGTCGAGCTTTACGGCCTCGCCGGAGTTGTTGTAGACGGTGATTGACGTACTGGTGGTCGAGTTCGACAACGGGACTGTCGTCGCCAGGTTCTGCGACGGGAGATTGGGCGTTACGGCCGCTACGAAAGCCTTGTTCAGCGGGACCGTCAGGATGCCCTTGGTGGTCGGGTTGGCGCTGAGCAGCGAGGTCTTGAGGTTGACCTCTTGGAGGCCGGAAAAACCGTTGAGCACAGCGTCGGTGCCGGTCGTGCCGACCGGATAGCCCATCAGCGTGTAGCCCGCGGCATTGACCAGCGCGCCGTCGGCCTGCTGGGTAAACGAGCCGGCGCGCGTTAGGAAATTCCCGCCATTGCCGTCGCTGACGGCCATGAAGCCGTTGCCGTTGACGGCAAGGTCGAGCTTCTTCGGACTGTTGTCGTTGCCGGTGTAGCTGAGGCCGCCCTGCTCGCTGATGAACGTGCGCGTCTGCACCTCGACGGCGCCGGAATTGTAGCCAGCAGCATTGCCGGGAAGGATCAGCGAAGAGAACTCGGTCTGCGACTGCTTGTAGCCGGTGGTATCGGAATTCGCGATGTTTTCCGCGACGACCCCGAGCTTGCTGGCTTGCGCCGTCATGCCTGAGACGCTTGTGCGCATAATTCCGCCGATGCTCATCCGGTGCCCTTCCAATGGCAGTTTTGCTGCTCGATATTTAGCTGCGAGAGCTTGCGCGAAACTGCCAGGCAGGCACCAGAACCCTTGCAACGCAGCAAATCTGGCTTAGATAAAGAAAAATCCCGCTTTTGCAGAAGCAAAGCGGGATTTTTATACTTATTTAAGAAATGTAGGCGTTAGACGCCGATGCCGTATCCGAGGTAGCGCATCGACGACACCGGGTCGTAGCCAAGGCGCATCTTGAGCTTCTTGCGCAGCTTGGAAATGTGGCTTTCGATGACGTTCTCCTCGACGTTCTCGTCGAAGATGCCGTAGATCGCCGAGAACAGCTGCTGCTTGGAAACGCGGCGACCGCGGTTCTGCACCAGGTATTCGAGGATCCGGCGCTCGCGCCGCGGCAGGATCATCGACGCACCGGCGACTTCCGGATCGCGGCCGTCGGAGAAGACGCAGATCTCCTCGACCACCGTGCGGCCCTTGCCGGCACCGGCATCGCGGCGGCGGATGGCGCCGACCCGGGCAAGGATTTCCTTGACGTGGACCGGCTTGGAGACGACGTCGTCGATGCCCGCAGCAAAGAGATCCAGGGTCGAGTTGAGCGCCTTGGTCTCGGCCAGCGCGATCAGCGGGGCGTTGGACCGGCCGCGCACCAAGCGGGTGAAGGCGCCACGCTCGGGGAAGTCACCCAGAAGAAACGCCTCGACGGCGGAGATGTCGGTCTCGGGAGCGGTCTCGACCCACTCGCGAAATTCCTCGACCTGAAAGCCCGCGGCGGACACGCCTTCCATGCCGAAAAGCGACTGATATCCGTTCGTGACCAGTTCACGGTTGTCCACAACTACGATCATCACATCCACCTGCCGTCGGGTTTCTCTGGAGATATTGATACGGCGTTAAGGCCCAGGCGAGCTATCCCTAAAACTCACTATAAGGTTAATGGGACCTTTCAGGTAGCTGGCAAAGAGACAGGCGATGCAACGGGTTAGGCAGCTTTGCGAAAGCTTCAGAAAAAACAAAAATGCCGGATTCGCGGGGATGACAGGGTGCCTGCGCGGTTTGTCAACGGTTTGTTAACCATTCGCCTGAGGTCGTCAGCCTGTTGCAGTGCACCCTCCTCCGGAACGTTTTGACCGAGGCGCCGATCTCATCGGCTCGTTCGTTGGCCGCCTTGCCGGTCTCCGGTAGCGCCATGCGTCCGGCAGGTTGCACTGCTCGCATCAGCCAACGCCTCGGACCGTCCGCGAAGGAGCACAGCCGTAGCTAGCCGTAGCGCCAGGCGCTGGTTTCTCCGGATTGAAGACGGCGCTATCCGTCACGCAGTCAGGAGAAGCCCAGCCGCAAGGTTTCGCCATCGCCAAAACAGTTTCGCCCCCGGGAGGAATAAACCTCCGCGGGGGCGAAACGCATCTGTCAGAAGGAGGCTGTGGTCGAGAAGTCCAGACCGGTCTGCGGTGGGGCGGGATCCGCCATTCGCGAAGAGACGCTCGCCAGCCGAGAGGCCAAAGAAGCCCCGCAGCGTCCGGCCGGACGCTGCGGGGCTTCTAGAGGTAGTTCCCCGAAGCGCGTCTCGGGCGGTTGTCGCTCGCCTGCTGCCGCTCGTCGCGACCGGCATTGCGGCCTTGCCGCTCGGCCTCGCCGCCGCGGTTTCGTGGATCGCCGCCTCCGCCGTTTGCGGTGTCCTGCTGGGCACCGGCGCTCTCGCCGGCAGATGCGGCCCGGACCTGCGGCTGGGCACTGTTGTCGCGGGAGACGATGGTGATCGATGCTTCGTCGATCGAGAACCCGGCGTGCTGCAGAAGCTTGCGCAGGCCTTCGCGGTCCTGCGCCAGCACCTTCGCCGTCTCGGCTTCGGTTGCGGCGATCTCGAGCGTCAGCTGGCCATCGACGAGGCGCATTGAGACATCGAGCTTGCCCAGTGTCTCGGGCTGAAGCTGGATGGTGAGCGTCTTCAGCGCCGCGCCCCCAGCGGTCATGCGCAGATAGGCCTCGCTCGGCAGATCCGACGGCCGCTGGCTCGCGAGCGTCGCGCCGAGCGCGTCGATGACGCGGCCGGCGACCTGGCCCGTCATCGAGGCGAGGGGCAGCACGCCGGCCCCGTCCTTCTGCGCCAGCGCACCGGACTTCGGCGCATCGGCGGCGTCGGAAGCGGCACGGCCGAGGCGGGCGGAAATCTTGTCGGCCGCGGTCTCTGCCGCATCCTTCTTCCGGACCAAGACGGCGACCTGGCTGTCGGCCGCATCGCTCAAGAGATCGGCTTTGCGGGCGGTTTCATCGGCGGCAACCTTGCTGCGGCTGCGTTCCTTGATGCGTTCCTGCGGGGCGACGTCGGCGGCGACAACTGCGGCCTTCGCCGCCATCGTCTCCGTGGAAGACGCCTTGGCGTCCTCGCCGGCTGCCGAAGCCTTTCCGGCCTTGCGCTCGCTGAGCCGCGCCAGCGCCTGATCGAAGCTCAGCTTCTCGCCGCTCTCCTCCGCCGCCGCCTGCTGCAGCGCCTGTGCGTCATTGCCCTCGACGAGGACGAAGGCATCCGAGCGCGGCTCGAAATGCGTCTCCATGTGCACGACATCGAGCTTGACCTTGCCACGGGCGCCCGGACCGGACG
Organism: Mesocryomonas lacus; assembly: GCF_055730135.2. Classification (NCBI taxonomy): domain Bacteria; kingdom Pseudomonadati; phylum Pseudomonadota; class Alphaproteobacteria; order Hyphomicrobiales; family Aurantimonadaceae; genus Mesocryomonas; species Mesocryomonas lacus. The sequence goes on from NZ_JBUZWE020000016.1 coordinate 19,649, forward strand.
CCTCTCCGGCGACCTCCTCGGCAGCGCCCGGTGCCAGCGAGACGACGATGACGCGTTCATCGCCACTCGTCTCGCCGTCGGCTTCGACCTCCTTCACCGCCGCGACCGAAGTCGTCGTGCCGCCGAGCAAACGGCCGAGGAAGGCTAGCGGATCGCTCGCGGCGTCGTCGTTCTCAGCGTCTTGGTCCTTGGCAGCCTGCTGGTCGTCGCGGGCCCCGCCCTTCACCGCCTTGGTGTCGGCGTGCCGGTCCGATGCTGGTGCGCGGGGCGCAGGCGCGGAGGACGAGGGCTGACGATCGCCATTGCCATCGCTCGGGCGACGGTCTTCGTTGCGCGGCTTCACCGCGGGAGGGCTGTCCTTGGCGACGTCGCGGATCGTGCTTTCGAAGGCGCGGCCGTAATCGGCATCGCCGCGGCTGTTGCTGGCCGAGGTCGTCACGTCGAGAATGGGCATGGGGTTGGCAGCAATCTTCACTTCTGTACCTTTCCGAGATCGCTCTCGACTTCGCTGAGCAGGCGCTGCGCACGGTCCATGACCGGCGACGTCTCTGCTTGGTCTTGCGCGGTAGCCACGAGTTCGGGCGTCCGGTCGATACCGCCGAGAACCGAATGCGCCGCATCGAGGAGCGTGGCGTCCTCGGCGTAGAGCTTGGTGCGGTCGATGGCGGCAAGATCTGCCGCCAGGGCATCGGCTGACGCCGTGCCGATCGTCGAGGCGGCGATGTAGAGCCGCGCCCGCTGAACCTCTGCGTCGGGGACACCGGACGTCGCCAGCACAGCCTCGCCCGCGAGCTTGGCAAAGGCGAGATGGCCCTCGACGACGGCCCGGCGCCCGACCGCCAGAAAGATCGTGCGCTTGTTGGCGTCCGGAAGGCGCTGCGTCACGTCGAGCATCGTCGCGGCGGCGCTCTCTGGATTGTCCTTGCCCCGGCTCGAATACACGGCGGCAAAGCGGGCTTCGAAGTTCGGGGAATAGGACGAGTCGGAATAGCGGTCGAAATACTGCCGCGCCAGCCGGTCGGCAGCCGGATGGTCGCCGAGGCCGTCGACCAGCAGCACTTCCATGCGCAACGCCGCCTCCTCGATCAGGCCGCCGGGCGCCAGCAGCCGGGCTCGGTCGAGATGGGGGATGGCCTCCTTTGGATCGTCCTTCTGCATCATCTGACCGATCACGAGGTTCAGATGCGCCTCGAGGCCCGGCTCCATGCCGGCATAGTCGAGACCGGTCAGCAACTTCCTCGCCTCGCCGAAATCGTTCTGCACATAGGCCAGGGCGCCCTTGAACATCGGCTCCTGGGAGCCGCTGAGCACGCCGCTGGCCAGAAGCCGGCGCAGCACGTCGGGCGGTCCGCCGCTGAGGACGAAAAGAACAGCCGCCCGCCGGTTGCGGGGATCGCTCCAGACCGCGGCATCGGCCTCAAGGAAGACCGGTCCGAAACGGCGCAGCAGCATCGACTGGACCTGTATCGCCCGCCCATTGCCCCGCGCGACCTGGTCCTGCAGGAACTGGATGGTACGGATGATGTCGAACGGCATGGGGCTGCGGGTGGTCGCCCAGTGCTGGGCGCCCTCCCCGGCCTCCGAGCCCGCGGACTTCGCCTCCTCGGTTGAGGACGCCGCAGCGTCGCCGTGGCCCGCTTCCGGCACGGCAGCCGCGCCGGCCTCGGCCGCCGGCGTATGCGGCGTCAGGCTTTCAACCGCCTTCTCGGCATCGGGATTGGGAATCTGCCCGGTGACCACCGGGTCGATGACCGCCCCTTGCGGGTCCATGATGCCCTCGACGCCCAGCGCATAGGCGGGCGGCGTCGGCGCAGAGATCCGCAGCGACGGCACGACGGCGGCCGGGCGCAACGGCAGGCCGCCGGTCCTTTCCGCCGCGAAGCCGGCGGTGGCGGGCAGCAAAGCCAGCACCGATGCAGTCACGAGAAGGCGGCAAATCATGCTTGCGGCTCTTTGAGGAGGATCTCGATCCGCCGGTTGACGGCGCTTTCGGGATGGGCGGCATCCTTCGGATCGCGGTCGGCGACACCTTCAATGCCCTGGACACGGTTCTGGTCGAGACCGCCCCGCACCAGCATATAGTAGGCGAACTGCGCGCGCGCCGCCGACAGACGCCAGTTGTCGTATTCAGGCCCGGCATAGGCACGGGAATCGGTATGCCCGCGGATCACCACTTCGCCCTTCCGGGCAGCGAGGAGCTTGGCGATGGCCTCGACCATCCGCACCGCTTCGGGCGTCGGCTTGGCGGATCCGACCTGGAACATGCCGGAAGTCACGCTGTCGGCGAGCGAGATGGTGATGCCGTCCTTGCCGGCGCTGACGTCGAGATTAGGCGCGGCGCCCGGCGCGACCGCTTGCAGGCTCTGCTGGATATCGGCCTTCAGTGCCGCGGCGGCGTCCTTCATCGACGATGGCGCAGCCTCCGCGGCTGCGGCCGCAGGCTTGGCCGCCGGTGTGGCGACAGTTGCCGGCGGCGTGACGACCTCGGCGACGGTCCGCGTTGCCGGCTCCGCTGGGGGCTGCGGGAACTCGGCTGGCGTCATCGGCGTACCTTCGGCCGCCTTCTCGCTCGCGTTCGGTTGCAGCTGCCAGGACGTCGGGTCGAACGGATCGCGGTACGCCTCCCCGCCGTTCAGGCCAGGAAGGCCAGTGCCATTCGGAACGCCAGTGATCCCTGAATCCTTGCCAACGCTGCCCTCGGCCGAGATTTCCGCAAGCACGGCATAGGGGTCGCGGAACAGGGCCTGCTCCTCGCCGCCGTTCGCCGTTCCGCTCATCGGCTTGTCGTTCGGATCTCCGCCGTCCGCGACGGCACCGCTCGACCCCGACGACGGCGACGAGGGCGACGCTTCGCCATCGTTGAGGCCCAGCGATACCGGCGTCGAACTGTTCAGCTTGATCGGGTTGAAGTACTGGGCGATTTTCTTCTTGGTGGCATCGTCGGAAGCATTGGTGAGCCACATCACCAGGAAGAACGCCATCATCGCCGTCATGAAGTCGGCGAAGGCGATCTTCCAGACGCCGCCATGATGAGCGTCTTCGCCGTCAGGGTTGCGCCGGACGATGATGATCTGATTGGCCGGATGAGAGGCGTCGCTCACGAAAGAGCCTCCTCCAGCGCCAGCCGCCATGACGAGAGCCGGGTCTCGATCACCGTGCTGTCGGCGTCGATGCGGATGTCGGACTGGGTGTCGTCATTGGCGAAGGACAGCAGCCGGGCGTGGTCGCCGAGCTTGTCCTCCAACGCCGACAGGAGATCGGTCGGCCCCGAGGCGGCGATCTTGTAGGCCATGCCGTCGAGCGCGATGGTCTTCACCGCGGCAACGAGATCGTCCAGCGTCTGCCGTCTGCGGGCGTCCAGCGCCAGCGGCCGGAGTACGCTGTTGAGGCTCATCTTGATCGTCTCTTCCAGAATGGTCATCTGCAGGATCAGGAGATCGGCCAGCCGGTCGGCTTGGTCTTCGGTCCACTCGCCGCGCGTCTTCGTCAGCGTCGTGGTGTAGTCGTTGGCGATCTCCGAGCGGATGGAGTCGATACGGCTTTCCGTCTCGAAGCTCAGCTCCTCGCGCGCCATGGCCTTGCCGGACTCGATGCCTTCCTCGCGGGCGGCCTCGACGGCTTCCAGAAGCGCTGCGCGCTCCTCGGCCCAGGCGGCACGCTCGGCTTCGACTTCGCTCAAGGGAACCCGGGCCTCGGTGAAGGTGCGGGCCTTCTGTTCGGATGGCCGCGGCACCGATTTCAACGGGCGGATCGACGGGTCTTCGAACGAGGTCGACGCTTCCAGCTTGCGTCCGAGAGTGGCCTTGCGGACCGGCGTGAAGGGGGTGAAGTCGTCGCCCGCGGAGTCGGCGAAATACTGTGCGAGAGGTATCATGTCTTAGGCCGCCTCTTTCTGGTGGATCCAGTGCTTCAGGATCGACGCCGCCTGGGCCTCGTCGAAGTCGATGAGCTTCTCGAGCCGCGCCTGCGGCGAGTTCGCCTGGCTGCGGGTCAGGTCTTCCAGCAGCGCCGAGTCGATGCCGCCGGCAGCGCTGCCGCGGATCATGCCGGCATGGTCGCCACCTCCGCCGAACCCGCCATTGGCACCGGCAAGACCGGCATTCTCCAGCTCGATCGCGTCCTGTCCGGCGGTGTTGGCGGGGGCGGCGAGCGCCCGGATCGCCGGCTTCAGGCCGAACCAGATCAGCAGGACGGCGACGACGAGGACGGTCAGCGCGTTGATCATCGTACCGCTCTGGCGCATCAGCATCTCGCCGTAACCGACGGGCTCGACGGGGGCGAGGTCCTGGCCGTTGGCGATGAAGTCGACGGCGGAGATCTCGAGCTGGTCGCCGCGGCTTTCGGTGAAGCCGGAGGCGGAGGCGACGAGGAGCTTGATCTTGGCGAGGGCCTCGTCGACCTGGGCAGGCTGGGGGTTGTCGCCGAGCGTCTCCATCAGACGTTTGCGGTTCACGACCACGGCGACGCTGAGGCGCTTGACGTCGTAGCCGTCGCTGACGGTCTGGGTCGTCGTCTCGTTGATCTCGTAGTTGGTGAGTTCCTCGCGGCGTTCCTTCGCCTCGGAGGACTGTGTGCCCGTTCCGGCGTCGTTCGCCTGCTGCGGCAGGTTCTGCTCGACGGTGGCGGCCGGATTGGCCTGCTTGTCGGAGGTCTGGCCGGTCTCGCGAACGGTCCGGGTGGAGCGCTCGACGCGGCCTTCCGGATCGAACTTGCGGGCGCTGGTGCTCTTGCGGTCGGTATCCAGCCGGGCGTTGACGCTGGACTGGAAGTTGCCGATGCCGAGATAGGGCGAAAGGGTGCGGCTGATCGCCTCCTCGACGCTGCCGGACACGATGCCCTCGATCCCGAGGAGCTTCGAGGGCGCAGCGGAGGTGGTGTCGTCGCCGGAGGCGAGCAGCGTGCCGTCGGTGTTGAGGACCGTGACCTCATCGACGTTCATGCCGGGAATGGCGGAGGCGACGAGGTGCCGGATCGCCTGGGCGTTCTTGAAGTCCTCGGTGTCATCGGTGCGGATGACGACGCTGGCGGAAGGCTTCTGCGTCTCGCGGCGGAAGGTGCCGGGCTCGGGCAGAACGATGTGAACCCGCGCGGCGCGCACGTCCTTCAAGGTCTGGATGGTGCGGGCGAGCTCGCCTTCGAGGGCGCGGACCTTGGTCACTTCCTGCATGAAGGACGTCAGGCCCATCGAGCCCAGCGCATCGAACAGTTCGTAACCGGCGTTCTCGGACCGTGGCAGGCCCTTTTCCGCCAGCAGCATGCGGGCATTGGCGGTCTGCGAGAAGGGCGTCATCACCGTGTCGCCGGCCGAGCTGACGTCGAAGCTGATCCCAGCCTCGGTCAGCGCCGAGCCGATGCGCGTCACATCCTGACGATCGAGTTTGGAATACAGCGTCTCCATGTCGGGACGGCTGAGATAATAGGCGCCAAGCCCGACGACGGCGACGACCAGAAGGCCGATCATCGCCATCATTCCAAGCTTCCGCGCGCCGAGGGCGCTCAGATTGTCGAGGATCTGCTGGGCTTGTACGCCGCCGACGATTGCCATGAATCTGCCTGCTCTTGCTCAAGGTGGTTGCACTGCGGGCAATCTGACGGGCGAAGCTTGTGCGGGCGTGATCGCAAGACGCGCCAAAAGGTTCCGGTCCGCTGAAAGCTTTATTTTCCAGTCGCTGCGTGACGCCCTTAGACACCTAACCGTCTGGAAAGGCTCGCACTACGCCGGAGAAGATCAGCGCCTTCAGGTTGCTCCGACAGGCGTCTAAATATTGCAGATGCGCTCTGTTCACTCCGGTCGGCACCCCCGGTCGCCCGTCGGCCGACATTCTGATTCGCGGTCATGGAAAAACGGCGGCCGCTCCGCTTGGGAGGGCCGCCGCCGATGGTCAGGACGAGTGTGAGAGGCGAGCGAACGCCGCGGTCAGAAGAAGGATCGCACCAGCGAACCCGTCAGCATGTTCCAGCCGTCGATCAGGACGAAGAATAGGATCTTGAACGGCAGCGAGATGATCGTCGGCGGCAGCATCATCATGCCCATCGACATGGTGAGGGTCGCGACGATGAGGTCGATGACGAGGAAGGGCAGCACGATCAAGAAGCCGATCTCGAAGCCGCGCCGAAGTTCCGAGATCATGAAGGCCGGGATCAGGACCTGAAGGCCGACCTCCGCGTTCGCCTCGGCGGCGGGGGCGGCGGGGTCGACGGGCGGCGTGCCGGCGGCGGGGGGCTGGATCCGGTCGCGCTGGGCGGCCTCGTCGAGGCTGTTGAACAGCGCCAGATCCTGCGGCCGCACCTGGCTCATCATGAAGTCGCGGAACGGGTCGGCGATTCGGGTGAAGGCCTCCTGCTCGTTGATCTGGTTGTCGAGCAGCGGCTTCAGGCCTTCGCGCCAGGCCTGGTCGAAGGTCGGGGCCATGACGAAGAAGGTCATGAACAGCGACAGCGAGATCATGATGAGGTTGGCCGGCGTAGACTGCAGGCCGAGGCCGGTGCGCAGGATCGACAACGCAACGACGATGCGCGTGAACGACGTCACCATCACCAGGAGGCCCGGCGCGACCGAGAGCACCGTGACGATGCCGAAGAGCTGGATGATCCGGCCGGACGCGCTGGCGTCGCCGGCGGGGATCAGCGCGGACAGGCTGTTTGCCAGGTCGGTCGGCGCCTCCTGCGCGAATGCCGGCCCGGCAACGAGGAGAACCGCGAGGGCGAGAAGAACGCGTTTCATTGCGCGATCAGTGCCTGGATGAGGTAGTCGCTGACGGCGGGCGAGCGCAGCTGGGCGCGCTCGCGCAGGTCCTCGCGCAGATGCAGCAGCCCGCGGGAACCCTCGACCTGGGCGAGATCGACGGTTCTGAGGAAGGTCAACGTGTCGCTCTGGATCTGCGCCGCGAGAACCGGAAGATCATGCGCCTTTTCCGGGTCGAGGACGATGCTGGCCTCCACCCGGATCAGCACGTCGGCCGGCGAGCTGACATTGGTCACCACCGGCTCAAGCTTGACGACCTGGCTCTTGGCCGTCGGCGCGGGCTCGGCGGCGGCAACTTCCTTCTTGTCGTCGGTCGGCTCGACATTCGTCGTCGCATCCGCCGCAACCGCCGGCTTCGACGCCGAGCCGCCCATGAGATAGCCGACACCCGCCCCGCCCGCGACCGCCACCAGCGTCAGCAGGCCGACGACGGCGATGGTCGGCATCAGCTTCGACTTGGGGGCAGCCGCACCGTCGGAATTGGAGAGGGGAGCGAGTTGCGTGCCGCTGACGTCGGACATGCTGAATTCCTCAAGAAGCGTGAAGCGACAAGGGTCGCGCGGCCAGCAAGCGCCGACGCGGCGTCTCCCGCCGGGATGGAATAGGCCCCTAAGCTATCCCCGGCCTTGCGGGGTCGGCGCCCGCCTTCACCTAAAATTAAGGATTTGATCGCCGACGCGAACATGCCGAAGGCACCGGAGGGTTCTCCCCGGTGCCTTCGGCATTGACGTCTGCCGTCCGCTGGTCAGTAGGGCAACGCCTGGTCGAGGATCTGCTGTCCCCAGGCCGGCTGCTGGACCTCGGTCATGCGACCGCGGCCGCCGTAGGAAATCCGCGCCTCGGCAATCCGGTCGTACGGAATGACGTTGTTCGGCAGGATGTCGCCCGGCCGGATGATTCCGGCGATGGTGAGGACCCGGACCTCGAAGTTGACGCGGATCTCCTGCTGGCCGGTGATGTAGAGATTGCCGTTCGGCAGCACCTGCGTCACCACGGCGGCGACCGACAGGTCGATCTTTTCCGACCGCTTCACATTCGCCTTGCCGTCGGTCTTGGTGGCGTTCTTGAGGCCAAGTTTTGCCCCGAGCGTCCCAAGCGAGGTGGTGTTCAGCGATCCGTCGAAATCGGCGCCGGCACTGATCCCGGAATCGCGCGAGCGCTTCGAGTTGTTGTCGAACTCGGCCTTCTCCTGGATCTCGATCTTGACGGTGACGATGTCGCCGTTGTTCAGCGCGCGCGCGTCGCGGAACAAGATGCCGTTCTTGTCGACCCAGAGCGAGTTCCGCTGGCCGCGCAGGCGCTCTGCCGGGAACTGGGCGGGGTCGACGAAGGCTGGATACTGGTGGATGCCGGTTCCCGGCGGCGACAGCGCCGGCTCGCGCAGGAAATCCCTCGAATTCGTCGAGCAGCCGGTGAGCAGCAGGACGGCCAGCAGGCAGAGTCTCTTCACGTGGCTTATCCCTGCTGGCCGGGCGCGGCGCTGGCCACGTCCAAGCTCTTGTTGGTCTTCTGGACGATCACCTTGGTGATCTCGGCGGCGACCGCCGCCGGTATCTCGGCCATGATGGCGCTGGCGGTGCGCGGCTTCATCTTGGCGATCAGCGAGGCGGCCGTGGTCCGGTCGATGCCGGCGAGCTGCTGGGCGGCCGCGTCCGGCTTCATGCCGGTGTAGATGTCGAGCATGATCGACGAGGTGCTGTCGATGAAGGCTTGCCGCTGCTGCAGCCAGTCCTGGTATTCCTTGCGCTTGGCCTCGAGCTCGTCGACCTTCTTGCCGACCTCGGCCTCGAGATCCTGCAGCCGCTTGGTCTGCAGCGCCGCGCGCGCATCCTTGGCGGGATCGGCGATGTTGGTGCAGTAGCGCCCGATGTCCGAAAGCTCGGGTGCGGCGTCGACGACCGGCTGGCCGTCCGGCCCGACGATCCGGACCTTGCGCGGCGCGGCATCGGCGCTGGGCGCCGGGGGAGCCGCCGTCTCCGCCAGTGCGGCGTGCGGGACGAGGAGGGTGCCGGCCGCCGTCAGCGCCAGGGAGGCGACGATGCCGGAGCGAAGCAGGACGGAAAGCTGTCTCTTCATGTCACTGCACCACCAGGTCGGCCTGCAGGGCGCCTGCCGTTTTGATTGCTTGGAGGATCGCGATGATCCCGGTCGGCTTCAGGCCGAGGCGGTTGAGGCCGCGGACCACGGTGTCGAGATTGGTGCCGCCGACGATGGCGAAGTTACCGCCGTCCTGCTGGGCGTTGACGCTGGTATCGGAGGTCACCACCGTCTGGCCGTCGGAGAAGCCCTCCGGCTGCGAGACGTTCGGGGTCTCCGTGATGCGCACCGTCAGGTTGCCGTGGGTGACGGCGACCGTCGAGATCTGAACGTCGTGGCCGATCACCACAGTGCCGGTGCGCTCGTCGATGACCACCTTGGCGGCCATGTCGGGCTGGACCGGCAGATCGCCGAGGTCGGCGATGAAGCGGGTCGAGGAAATCTTGGCGGGCCGCGTCAGGTTGATCGTGCGCAGGTCGTTCTCGCGCGCCACCGGGCGGCCGTAGCGGGTCATCGAGAAGGCGTTGATCGCGTCGACGACGCGGATCGCAGTGCGGTAGTCGGGGTTGCGCAGTTCCATGGTGATCTGGTCGGTCTCGACCGTCGCCCGCGGCACCTCGCGCTCGATGATCGCGCCGCCGGCGATGCGACCGGTGGTCGGAACGCCCTGCGTCAGCTTCTCGCTCTCGCCCTGGCTGGTGAAGCCGGTCACGGCAAGCGAGCCCTGCGACACCGCGTAGATCTCGCCGTCGGCGCCGTACATCGGCGTCATCACCAGCGTACCGCCCATCAGCGAGGCGGCGTCGCCGAGCGAGGACACCGACACGTCGATTCGCGAGCCGGTGCCGATGAACGGCGGCAGGTCGGCGGTGACGACGACAGCCGCGACATTCTTGGTGCGCGGGTTGCCGGTGCGCACGTTGACGCCCATGCGGTCGAGCATCGACTGCAGCGACTGCTCGGTGAAGGGCGAGTTGCGCAAGCTGTCGCCAGTGCCCTGCAGGCCGATGACGAGACCGTAGCCGACCAGCTGGTTCTCGCGCACGCCCTTGATGGTGGTGATGTCCTTGATGCGGACGCCGTTGTCGCGCAGCGCGTTGCGGCCGGGCTTGACGGTGACGAAGCTCTCGCGGGCGCCGATGCCGGCCTCGCCGTAGCCGTCGGATGCGCCTTGGCCGTAGCCGGCATAGTCGGCAGCCCCGGCGACATGGCCGAAAGCCAGCGTGGTCGCCAAAAGGGCGATGATAAGGGTTTTCACTGGGTCAGCACCTCGATCGAGCCATCCGCGGCGACGGTGCCGCTGATGGTGATGCCGCTGTCGATATTGCGGACACGGATTTTGTCGCCTTCGGCGGCAGAGGCGAGCGGCAGGCCGAGGCTGGAAATGGTGACCCCGGGCTCATGGTAGATGATCGGGGTCGGCACCCCTGCCCGCACCAGGTCCGGCGACTTGAGGTCGGAAAGGAGGATCGGCTGGTTCGGCAGCAGCGTGCGCTTGGCGATCTTGTCGGTCAGCATGTCCTCCTCCACGACGTAGGCGGCGAGCTTGGCCCCGGGGATCGTGAATTTCGCCGGCGCGACGCCGCGATCGAGGATGTTCTGGCCGGGATAGATCACGGCAGACGGTACCGGCAGCTCGATCTCGGCGGCGAACGCGCGCACCGGGATCGACAGCAGCAGCACCGAGAGAATGAAAAGTCCGGCCCCGTAGAGGCAGACGATGAGACGTTCGCGCTTGGAAGCCCATTCCATGACCTGAAGCCTTTTCTGCTGCACCGAGGGACGTCGCCGCGCGGCGATCGGGCCGGGAACCGCGCGGCGCCGATGCAGCGCGCGGCATGGAGGGGACTAGCGCAGGCCGGTCGAGATGACCTTGGACATGTCGTCGGCCGCCTGGATGACCTTCGAGTTCATCTCGTAGGCGCGCTGCGCCGAGATCAGCTCGGAGATCTCCTTGACCGGATCGACGTTCGAGCCTTCGAGATAGCCCTGGTGGATGACGCCGAAACCGGGGTCACCCGGCACGCCCGCGGTCGGGGCACCGGAGGCCAGCGTTTCCTTGAACAGGTTGCCGCCCTGCGCATCGAGGCCGGGCTCGTTGACGAAGTTGACGAGCGACAGCTGGCCGAGCAGCTGCGGATCCTGACCGTCGAGCGTCGCGTAGACCTCGCCGGTGCTGCTGATCGTGGTCTTCACCGTGTTCTGCGGAATGGTGATCTGCGGGTCGACCACGAAACCGTCGAGCGTCACCAGCTGGCCATCGCCATTGGTGTTCAGCGCGCCGTCGCGGGTATAGAGCGTCTCGCCGCCCGGACCCTGGATCTGCAAGTAGCCGGTGCCGTTGATGGCGATGTCGAGCGTGTTGCCGGTCTGCTCGAGCGTGCCCTGGATATGGGTGGTGCGGATCGCCGCAGTGCGCACGCCGAGGCCGATCTGCGAGCCTTCCGGTACCACGCCCTCGCCGCCCCGGGCCGGAACGCCTTGCTGGCGCTCGACCTGGTAGAGAAGGTCGGTGAACTCGGCGCGGGCGCGCTTGAAGCCGGTGGTGTTGATGTTCGCGATGTTGTTCGCGATCACTTCAACATTGGTCTGCTGGGCGTTCATGCCGGTCGCGGCAATGGCCAAAGCTCTCATGAATCAGGTCCTTGTCTGACTGTGGCGTCAGATGGCCATGCGGGAAAGTTCTTGATAGGCGGCGACGACCTTGTCGCGGATCGCAACGGCCGTGTTGAGCGTGCGCTCGGCGTTCATCACCGCATCGACCACCGCCTGGGTGGAGGCATTGCCGTTGATGCCCTGGACCGAGACGGCCTCGGCGTTCTTGATGGTGCCGACAGCGTCGCTGGTGACCTGCGCCATGACGGAGGCGAAATCGGCCTGGCCGGGCTTGGCACTGCCCCCGGCAAAACCGGTGGACATGCCGCTGTCGATGCGGGCGGTATCAAGGCGCGGCAGCGCGGAACCAATGGCGGGGATCATGCTCAGCTCCTCAGGAGATCGATGGTCAGGTTGATCAGCTCGCGGGACTGCTTGATCACCTGGAGATTGGCTTCGTACGAGCGGTTGGCCTCGCGCATGTCGGCCATCTCGACCAGCATGTTGACGTTCGGCATCTTGACGTAACCGTTGGCATCCGCGGCCGGATTGCCGGGGTCGCTTTCCATGGTGAAGGCGGTTTTGTCCCGACCGTAGTCGGCGACCTTGACCAGCGAGGCGCCGGTCAGACGGTCGATCTCGGCCTCGAAGGTCACGGTCTTGCGCTGGTAGGGATCGCTGCCCGCGGTCTTGCCGGTGGAACGGGCATTGGCCACGTTCTCGGACACGATGCGCAGCCGGTTCGACTGCGCCTCGAGCCCGCTGGCGGCGATCTTCATACTGGAGAGAATAGCATCTGCCATGTCTATCAGCCCTTGACGCTGGTCAGAAAGAAGCGGTGGAAAGCTTTGGCGATCGAGGCATTCAGCGTGTACTGCCCCGATACTTCGCCCGATTTCAGCATTTCCTGCTCGATGGTGACGGAGTTGCCGGAGTGGACGATGTCCCAGCTCTTCTCGGACTCCTCGTCGACCGCCACCGCGCGGCCGGCGCCGCCGGTCATGTGGACGCTGTCGGTGCTCGCCATGGCCAGCTGGGTGGATTCCATCACATCGGAGAAACCCTTGATGTCCTTGGCCTTGTAGCCAGGGGTATTCACATTGGCGATGTTCTCGGCAACGACCGCCTGGCGGCTGGCCAGCCATTCGGCGCGACGCGACGAAAGACCAAAGAGATAGATCTGATCCACGGAAAGTTCCCAATCGCCATACTGATGACGGAACCATCTGTACGGCTAAGCACTTGTCCGAAACTTGCAGCCGACACGCATCTCAACAGAGCGTCATGCACTGCAACATTCCCGGCGACGACGGCCGTGGCATCGGCTTCGAGCAAGGCTCAGCCTCACCACCGCCTCAGCGGCAACTGTCGTTCGGTGCGACAGGCATGCGGAGAGGAATTTTGTCCAAGGGCCAAGTTCAGGCCCTCATGACTCCACCGCCATTGGGATCCCGACAGCAACCATTCCGTCGATCGAAGTTGGCTGCATGACGAATGCTGTAGAACGCAAAAGGCCCGGCGATCCGAGACGATCGTCGGGCCTTCGTATGACGGCGCCACCAATGCAGAGCCGGGCGGCGAAAAAGTTAGCTCAGTCGATGCGGGCGTCGTCGATGGCAGCCTGCAGCCTCGCCGTGTTGATCTCGGGATCGGCCTCCGTCTCGGCAAAGACCACGAAGGTGATCGTCACCGAGGCTGTCGTCGCCGCGAGGCCGAGACGGAAATGGACGGTAACGTCCCGGTGGTGAAACTCCATCGCCAGATCGATCGAGGGAACGCCGCCCCAGGCAAGATGCACGTCGCCGTCATTGCCGAAGCGCAGTGTGCCCGCCTTGAGATAGAGCTGGCTTGAAGAATTGACGATGTCGGCGACATTGCCGAGCTGGTCCATCCGGAAGAAGGCGATGTAATCGACCACCTCCACCAGCCGGAGTTCTGCCACGACCTTCTGGATACCTTCCGCCAGGATCTCTTCACGTTCCGCGGTATGCTTGTTGCGAAGATTCAGCATGAAGTGAGAACCCATAAAACACCGTCCATCTAAATCTGGTATGGCTTACAATCAGCCAACGCATCATCAGGTCCTGATCGAAATCTGTCGTCCCTCCCGCCCCTCCTCCGAGCTGCGGCACGCGCGGCAGTCAAACAACTGTCGTCACGTCTATTCCAGAAAAAGCGACAGTTCCGAACTCTCCCAAATGCATCGACTGCCTTACGTCTTTTAGGAGACTAAGCGCTCAGGCTCGACCGGAACTGACCTTTGCCGGCGAACGAGCTTGCAGGAAGTAAATCAATTCGGCCACGGCCTTGAAGAATTGCGGCGGAATCATCTGATCGATTTCGACATGATCGTACATCGAGCGCGCCAGCAGCTTGTCCTCGATCACCGGAATGTCGTTGGCCTCGGCAATCTCGCGGATTTTCAGCGCGATCAGGTCGACGCCCTTGGCGACGATCACCGGCGCGCCGCCCTCTTCACGGCTGTAGCGCAGCGCGATGGCGTAATGGGTGGGGTTGGCGATGACGAGCGTCGCCTTCGGGACGGAGGCCATCATCCGCTTGCGGTTGCGCTCGCGGGCGATCTGGCGCTGGCGCTGCTTGATCATCGGATCGCCCTCCGCCTGCTTCATCTCGTCCTTGACCTCCTGCTTCGACATCTTCAGGTCACGGCGCCAGAAGACACGGGAGAAGACGAGGTCGGCGGCGACGAGCACGATGGTCGCGATCGACACGGCCGACAGCAATTGCATGGCCAGCGTCAGCAAGGTCTCGGGCAGCAGAGCGGGGTCTGAGAACATCGTCTTCAGCGTCGTCTCGAGATCACTGGCGAGCATGGACCCCACGATCAGCGAGACCGCGCCGAACTTGAAGATCGCCTTGCCGAACTCGGTCCAGCCGCGCGCGCCAAAAAGCCGGCTCCAGCCGGCGACGATCGAAATGTTCTGCATTTTCGGGCGGATGCGCTCGGCATTGATCTGCGGAGCGTTCTGCAGCGCCGAGGCGAGGATGCCGGCCACCATGAAGAAGCCGGCGGCGGGCAGCACGAACTTGGCCGTTTCGAGCCCGACGATGTGGAGAAACTGCAGGGCATCGGCACCATTGTCTATGTCCCACTGGCCGGGGTTCTCGAAGATGCCCTGAAGGCTCGTCACCAATGCCGAGGCCAGATCTTTTCCGGCGAAGACGATGAACGCCATGGCCGCCAGAAGAGAGGCGAGGATCGGTGCTTCGCGCGAAACCGGCAGATTGCCCTTCTCGACGGTATCGCGAATCTTCTTGTCGGTCGGTGCCTCTGTTCTGGAGTCTTTTTCGGCAGCTTCTGCCACGCTGAACCTGCCTATCCCTTATTAACAGCTTCCCCTTGGAAAGCCGCCGCGTGCCGGCACCTGCCGGCAAGGTGAACGAAACCTTTCACGGCGCGTGGCTTCGCGAGGAATGCCAGGTCCGCTTTCCCGGAAGGGCCGGCGCCTATTCGCCGCTCGGAACGGCCGTGAGGACGATGCGGCCCTCGTTCGACAGGCGCAGCGCCAGCGCGGCGATGCCGCGGCGCGCGACGGTGATTTCCTTCGCGTCGACGTCGATCGTCTGCTGCAGTTCCGCCTCCACCATGCGGCGGGCGCGGGCAGCGAGCGAGGAAAGAACCACTTCGACGAGTTCGGGCGACGCATTGCGCAGCGCCAACGTCACCTGCTCGGTCGGCACCTCGTCGAACAGCACAAGCCGCGCCTTCTTGCCGAGGATGGCGATATCTTCGAAAGAGAAGAGGAGATTGCGGATGGCGGTCGCTTCTTCCGGCTGCCACTCGGCGATCGAGGCCAGGAAGTCGTCCGTCTGCGCCTTGTCCATCTGGTTGGCGATCTCGGCCAGCGCCACGCGCCGCGCCTGCTTCTCGCCGCCCTCGTCACCGGCAATGAAGACTTCGCGGAGGCTCTCCTCGATCATCATCTCGGCGGAATAGGCGATCGGCTTGGCCGCCAGCATCCGGCGCATAACGTCGTTGCGCCGGTCGGCCTCGAAGCCAGCGACGATAAGGGCCGAGGTTTCCGCCGGGAGCCGCGACAGGATGACGGCGACGACCTGCGGGTGCTCGACCAGCATCAGGACCTGCAAGGCCTCGACGCCAAAGTTCTCGAACTCGTCCCAGACCGACAAAGGCGGCGCGAGGAACATCGACGGGTCGACGAAATCGTCTTCGCCGAAAACCTTGGTCATGTCTTCGGCCGACAGCGCCGTGCGCAGCAGCTTTTCCATTTCTGAGTCGAGTTCGGATAGGCCGGCGCCGGTCTTGAACTCTTCCTGGAAATCGGAGACCAGCGCGTCGAGCTGGTGGGCGGAGACAGGCTGCTGGCCGGCAACGCTGTCCTTGAGGGCGCGGATTTCATCCGGGCTGAGATGCTTCAGCAGCCGCGAAGCACCGTCCGACCCCATGGCCAGGAGCAGGATCGCAGCGCGCGCCGGCCCTGCAATCGTGCCGGTGTCGAGTTCCAGTTCGGAGTAGCCCACCACGCTCATGACCTATCAGCTGTTCGACGCTTTGGCCCGCTGCGGCTTGGCGCCGGGCGAGACGATCTCGGTCAGGGTAATGCCGAAACGCGATTCCTCGTTCTCGAGCACCACCACCTCGCCGCGGGCGACGATGCGGCCGTTGACGATGAGATCGACGGGGTCGCCGATATTGGTGTCGAGCTTGACGACCGCGCCGCGGCCGAGCTTGACGAGAGTCGAGACCGGCATGACGGCCGTGCCGAGAACGACCTGCATCGTCACCGGAATGTCCATGATGAGGTTGAGGTCCGGCTTGCCGGACGCCTCGGTCTCGGCGACCTCGGCATACTCTTCCATGCCATCCTCGGCGGTCTCCACCGAGTGCTGCTCCATCACGTCCATTTCGTCTTCGTCGATCATGGCGATCTCCAGGGTTGCGCCGGCTGCCGGCCGTGGATGGCGGGCTCTGGCGGAAAGGCTTGTCGAGGGGGTGGGCACCCGGCGATTCGCCGGCGGAGCGCCCCAATGGTTAACGAGTAGCGACCGTGGCTGATGCGAGGCGGGACTCGATGAGGGTCAGCCAGGTATCCTGCGTCGGCGAGCCGAGGTCAGGACGGGCCGAGCCGTCATTGGCGACCGAGAGCCGCATCTCGGCAAGATGCACCGCGTCCTCCAGCCGGTCGGCCAGCGCGCGCGCTTCGCGCGAGGCCTCTTCCAGCGCGCGCAAGGTGTCGACACCCTCGCCGCGCAGCATCACCACGGCATGCGCTGCTCGATTGATGGCGGCGTCGGACTGTTCGAGGCTGGTGGCGAAATTCGCCCCCTCGCTGCGCAGGCGCCGCAGTTCCCGGTACATGCCGCCGGTCCGCCAGCTGGTGAAACCCAGCGCGGCGATGAGAACGCCGTCAATCAGATAGGATATCATCGATGAACTCCTCGGTCGGATCGATCTTCTCTTCGATGCGCACGACATAGGAATCGCGCGAACGTCCCATCCGGCCGCGGAACAGGCGCTGTTCCTCGCATTCGATGATGATCAGGCTGTCGGTGGTGGCGTCGAGCATGATGGTCTGCCCGAGGGTGAAGCGGGCGACGTCGCCCAGCGTGATCTGCTTTTCGTCGAGCAGTGCCCGGACCTGGAGGTCGGCAAGCTGCAGCCCCTCGGTGATGTCGCGCGCCCAGCTCTCGTCGGCCAGCAGCGGCGCCGTCTCCGGCACGACGCTGAGCGGCCGGCGGTGCAGCGCAATGGCGCGTTCCGGCAAGGCGATCCGGATGTCGCTCTCGCGCTGGCCAACGCGCAGGCGAAAAACCATTTCGACGAAGGCGCGGTTGTCGGCCCCCAGCATGTCCTCGATCTGCAGCGGGATGGCGTCCCGCAGCGTCTGCCCGCTGGTGATGCCGAGCGGCGCGACCTTCTCGAACACCGGATTGCCGGCCTCGATCAGCGTCGTCAGCGCCAGTTCCACGAAGCGGCGGTCGAGCTTGGTCATCGGCCGCGGCGGGCTGGCGGAGGCGGTGCCAGTGCCACCGAACATCGCCTCGACGACGGCATCGGCCAGCCGTCCGTCGGCCAGCACGAAGCCGAGCTCGCGCCATTTCGGCGAGCTGATGACGACGGCCGAGACAGCGGCGGTAAGGTTGGCGTTCCCCGCGTCGAAGGCAAGGCTCGACACGGTGAGGAACTCGATCTCGACGGGCGTCGCATACAGTTCGTTCAGCGCGGTGGCGGTGGCGCTCGCCCATTCGGTGGCCAGCAGCTTCAGCCGCGGCAGCCGGTTCGGCTCGATCTTCGCGGCCGAGCGGAGCTGGGCCTCGATGTTGCGTTCGGCGGTCATTTCCATGATCTCCGGCTTCCTTAAGCGGCTTGCGCCGAGCCGCCGCCGATCGTCTCGGCCTCGACCTGGTCGATGGTCGGCCGGTCATAGGCCGAGATTGCCTTGCGGCCGTATTCGAGGGCGACCTGCGGCATGGCGCCGTTGATGTAGGCGATGAGCGTCTGCTTCACGATGATGTAGCGGCGCATCTGCTTCTCGCGGACGCCCTTGACCTTGACGGCGATCGGACCGGCCACGCCGTAGGAGAGGAAGATGCCGAGGAAGGTGCCGACGAGCGCAGCGCCGATGAGGTGGCCGAGGATTTCCGGCGACTGGTCGAGGGCGCCCATGGCGTGCACGATGCCGAGCACGGCGGCGACGATGCCGAGGGCGGGAAGGCCGTCGGCGACGTCCTGGAGCGCGGCTTTCGGCTTCATCTGGTCGCGGGCGACGGTCTGGATCTCCTCGTCCATCAGCGCCTCGATCTCGTGCGAGCGGACATTGCCGATGATGATCAGGCGGCAATAGTCGCAGATGAAGTTCATGATCGCCTGATCCTTCATGATCAGCGGATAGGCGTTGAAGATCGCGGACTCGGCGGGATTGTCGACGTGCTGCTCGACCTCGCTGCGCGGCTTGGAACGCATCTCGCGCATCAGCGAGTGCAGCAGGCTGAGGAGGCTCAGGTAGTCCTTCTGCTTCGGGACCTTCTCCTTGAACGCCTCGCCGATCGCCTTGCCGGTGTCCTTGACCACCTTCATCGGATTGGCGACCACGAAGGTGCCGAGCGATGCGCCGACGATGATCAGGATCTCGTAAGGCTGCCACAGCACCTCGAGATGACCGCCGCTGGCGATGTAGCCGCCAAGCACGCAACCGAGCGTTATGACCAGACCTAGGAGGATGCTCATCGGGAAGTCCCTTTTTTGGTGTCCTTTGGTCACTAAGGAAATCGACTTGCGCGAGCCTGACGGGCTGCCGGACAGGCTGGCACAAGCCAGATTGTCGATGTTTCGGCGGTCACGGACGATGCTCCGATCAGTCTTCGCAAGCGTGCCCTCGCGGGCCTGAAGGCAACACAAGGTTGCAGTCAAAAACACCCCGCCTGGCCAAATCGCCGCCTACCCGGTCCAAGGAAACGACCCCATGCAGACCTCATTGCCGGTGGCCCTGTCGGCCCAGCTCGCCATGGAAAAGCGCCTCGACACCATCGCCGACAACATCGCCAACAGTCGCACCGCGGGGTTCCGGGCGACCGAGGTGAAGTTCGAGACCTTCCTGTCGCAAGCCGCCCAGCAGCCGGTCGCCTTCGCGTCGGAAGGCACGAACTTCATCTCGACGCGCACGGGCGAGCTGACCCAGACCGGCAATCCGTTCGACATGGCCGTCTCCGGCAATGCCTTCTTCTCGGTGCAAGGCAAGAACGGGCCCGTCTATACCAAGGACGGGCGCATGACGATGAGCCCCGAGGGCGAGCTGCTCTCGATGACCGGGGCGCCGATCCTCGACGTCGGCGGCGCGCCGCTGCAGGTCGATCCGGCCGGCGGCGAGGTCACCATCGCCCGCGACGGCATGATCACCCAGAAGGGATTGCAGATCGGCGCCGTCGGCCTGTTCCAGATGCCGGAGGGTGCCGATCTCGCGCGTGCAGGAACCTCGGGCGTCGTTCCGAACCAGCCGGCCCAGCCGATCGTCGACTTTGCCGGCGTCAGCGTCATGCAGGGGTTCACGGAAGGCTCCAACGTCAATCCGGTGCTCGAGATCACCCGGCTGATCGACGTGCAGCGCAGCTTCGAGAGCGCCGCCAACTTCCAGGAGAGATCCGAGCAGTCGCTTGACAAGGCCATCAGCATGCTCGGTCCGCAGTCGTGATCCAGAAGCCAGGCTCGAAATCCGTTTCCTCCTCGCTGAACGAGCCCCGCATCCGCGTTTCCGGCCACATCGTCGACGTCTCGCCGCAATCCTTCCGGGTCGCCGGCCTTTCCTCTTTCGTCCGCCTCGGTGACTGCGTCGTCACCGATGGCGACGATCTCGGCGAGGTCGTGCGGATCGAGGAGAATGCCGCAACGGTCAAGCCCTTCGCCGTCCGCTTCAAGAGCGGCGTGCGCAGCGTCGCCTGGCGCACCGGGCCCGTCACACTCGCCCCTGCTGCCAGCTGGAAGGGCCGCACGCTCGACGCCTTCGCGCGTCCCTGCGATGGCCTCGGCGACCTCGAACAGGGCCCGCGCCAGCTGATCGCCGACACCTTGCCCGATCCCGCGATGAAGCGCGGTCGCATCCGCGAGGCGGTGCAGACGCACGTCAAGGCGATCGACATCTTCACCCCGATCATCAAGGGCCAGCGGCTCGGCATCTTCGCAGGCTCCGGTGTCGGCAAGTCGACGTTGATGGGCATGCTCGCCCGCGCCAAGGGTTTCGACACGGTGGTCGTCGCGCTCGTCGGCGAGCGTGGCCGCGAGGTTCGCGAGTTCCTCGAAGAGACGATGCAGAACGACCTGTCGCGCGTCGTGACCGTCGTCGCCACCGGCGACGAGAGCCCGATGATGCGCCGCCTCGCCCCGAAGACGGCGATGTCGATCGCCGAATATTTCCGCGACCTCGGCGAGAGCGTCCTGCTGATCGTTGATTCGGTGACGCGCCTCGCGCACGCCGCCCGCGACGTGGCGCTCGCCGCCGGCGAGCCGCCGGTCGCCCGCGGCTACCCGCCGAGCGTCTTCTCCGAACTGCCGCGCCTGCTCGAGCGCGCCGGCCCCGGCCCCGAGGGCACCGGCACGATCACCGGCATCTTCGCCGTGCTGGTCGATGGCGACGACCACAACGAGCCGATCGCCGACGCCATCCGCGGCACGCTCGACGGGCACATCGTGCTCGACCGGGCGATCGCCGAACAAGGCCGCTTCCCCGCCATCGACGTCCTGAAGTCGATCTCGCGGCTGGCCGACCTTGCCTGGAACCCGCAGGAGCGAGAGCTCGTGCTGCGCCTGCGGGCGATGATCTCGCGCTTCGAGGACACGCGCGACCTGCGCCTTCTCGGCGGCTACCAGCGCGGCACGGATTCGACGCTGGACCAGGCCGTCGACCTCGTGCCGCACATCTACGGCAGCCTCGTCCAGCACCCGACGGACGCGGTCAGCAACCAGCCTTTCGACGATCTGTCGCGCAAGCTTAAAGCGGGGATGACCGGCGCGGCCTGACCAGCGCGGTCAGGCCGGAACGTGTTGGCGTGATGCCTGGCCGATGCCGGCCTACTTCACCTTGTCGGTTATGGCGGACGTCCAGGCGCCCTCGGGCGCCTTGGTGATCACCGGGTCGGAGCCGCCTGACATCAGCACCTTCACCGTGGTTTCAGCCGCTGCGGCATCAAGCTTCGGCGTCGTGGCCAAGAGCTTGGCAATCTCGCCCATCATGAAGGTCTGATGCGCTTCCGTCTGGGCGCCGGTGGTGTCGTTGTCGAGGACGATGCCTGCCGCCTCGTCGGGATGCTCGGCGGCATAGGCCCAGCCCTTCATCGAGGCGCCGACGAAGCGGGCGAGCTTGTCGACGTTCTCAGGCTTTTCGAGCGTTGACTGCAGCGCATAAAGCCCGTCCTCGAGCGTCGCGACGCCTTGCTCCTCGTACTTGAACACGACGAGGTCCTCCGGCTTCAGCCCGGCGTCGAGCACCTGTCCGTATTCGTTGTAGGTCATGGTCGAGATGCAGTCGGCCTGCTTCTGGATGAGCGGGTCGACGTTGAAGCCCTGCTTGACCACGGTCACGCCGTCCGGCCCGCCATCGGTCTTGAGGCCGAGCTTCGACATCCAGGAGAGGAACGGATACTCGTTGCCGGAGAACCAGACGCCGAGCGTCTTGCCCTTGAAGTCGGCCGGCGTCGTGATCCCGGTCTCCTTGCGGCAGGTCAGCATCAGCCCGGATTTCGCGAAGGGTTGGGCGATGTTGACCAGCGGCAGGCCTTTTTCGCGCGCTGCGAGCGCCGAGGGCATCCAGTCGATGACGACATCGGCTCCGCCACCGGCCAGAACCTGCGCCGGCGCGACGTCCGGGCCGCCCGGCTTGATGGTCACATCGAGGTTCGCCTCGTCGTAAAAACCCTTTTCCTTGGCGACGTAGTAGCCAGCGAACTGGGCCTGCGTGACCCATTTCAACTGCAGGGTGACGGCATCGGCGGCCAAGGCCGGGGCGGTGGTGGCAGCGAAGGCAAATGCCATGCCGGCGAGAACTTGCTTCATGCCCGTCTACTCCTTGGGTTGAAAACCGCCGCCCTCATCTCCCGCGATAGGACGGATGCCAGAACGTCGCGGCCCGCTCGACGAGCGAGATCAGGCCGTAGCTGACCGAGCCGGCGAGTGCCGCGACAGCGATCTCGGCCCAGACCATGTCGGTGTTCATCCGCCCCATCTCGGCCGAGATGCGAAAGCCCATGCCGACGATGGGGGTGCCGAAGAACTCCGCGACGATGGCCCCGATCAGCGCCAGCGTCGAGTTGATCTTGAGGGCATTGAACACGAAGGGCATGGCGGCGGGAAGCCGCAGTTTTGCGAGCGTGACCGCATGACCGGCGGCATAGGTCCGCATCAGGTCCCGCTCCATCGCACCAGCCGCCGAGAGCCCCGCCAGCGTGTTCACCAGCATCGGAAAGAAGGTCATCACCACGACGACGGCGGCCTTCGATTGCCAGTCGAAGCCGAACCACATCACCATGATCGGCGCGACGCCGACGATCGGCAGCGCCGAGACGAGATTGCCGACCGGCATCAGCCCGCGCTTCAGGAACGGCGACCGATCGATCGCGAGCGCGGCGAGAAAACCTGTGCCGCAGCCGATGAGATAGCCGGCGATCACCGCCTTGAGGAACGTCTGCGCGAAGTCGGCCCAGAGGATCGGCAGCGAGGCGGCGATGCGCAACCCGATCGCCGAGGGCGGCGGCAGCAGCACCGAGGGAACGGCGAGACCGCGCACCACGCATTCCCAGAGAAACAGCAGCGTCAGGCCAAAAGCTGCGGGCACTGCGACGTCGACCAGCCGCGCCATACCCGGTTCCTTCGGCGCCAGCGCCGCCAGCCGCGACGTCAGCTGCCAGGCGACGAGCCAGAACGCCACCACCAGCAGCCAAAAGCTCGCACCGAACTGTCCTTCCCTGAGCGACGGCACGAGCACCACTACGGCGGCGGCGACGAGGCAGGCCGGAAAAAGCAGCACGGCATAAGGGTTCTGCGACCGAGCCCTCATCGCAGCATACCCGTTCGCTTCAGGACGGCCCGCTCTGCCAGCGAAACCAATGCGACCAGGACACCCGCCATCGCGGCGGCGGCGACCAGCGCCGACCAAATCTGGATCGTCTGCCCGTAATAGGAGCCGGCGAGCAGCCGCGCGCCGAGCCCGGCGACAGCTCCCGTCGGCAGTTCGCCGACGATCGCCCCGACCAGCGCCGCCGCCACGGCGATCTTCATCGACGCGAACAGGAAGGGCAGCGCAGCCGGAAAACGGAGTTTCGCCAGCACCTGCAGGGGGCTCGCCGCATAGGTACGCATCAAGTCGAGGTGCATAGCGTCCGGCGAGCGCAGCCCCTTCACCATGCCGACCGCGACCGGGAAGAACGACAAATAGGTCGAGATCACCGCCTTCGGAAACAGCCCCTGGATGCCGACCGAGTTCAACACCACGATCACCATCGGCGCGACCGCGAGGATCGGGATGGTCTGCGAGGTGATCAGCCACGGCATCAGGCTGCGGTCGAGCGTGCGCGAGCCGATGATGCCGATAGCCAAGAGGATGCCGAGCACGGTGCCGATGGCAAAGCCCAGCAAGGTCGAAGACAGCGTCACCCCGGCATGGAAGAGCAACGACCGCGGCGAGCTCGGCTTGACCATCACCGTCGTCTTCCAGATGTCCCCGACGATCTGGTGCGGCGCCGGCAGTAGCGGCCTCTCCGCGCTCCAGGTTGCGCCGACGGTCTGAGTAAAGGACGCAGGCGTCCCCGCCCGTGCCAGCCGGTCGACGGTGGTCTGCCAGTTCATGGGGATTGCCGCCGCATACCAGACCGCAAGGATCACCAGCACGACGACGGCAATGGGCAGCGCGCTGCCCTCGGCAAGACGGCGCCGCAGGGCGGCGGCGGTGGCACTCATGGCGCCCTCACCGCGCCACCGGCCACATCATCAGCACCAGACCGCTCAAGCCCAGCGCCATGCCGGCGAGCTGCAGCGGCGGGAGGCGTTCGCCGAAGGCGAGGAACGCGACGAGGTTCACCAGCAGCAGCTGCGCGATGCTGGAGACCGAGATCGCCACCGCGAGCCCGCTCTCGCGCATCAGCCGCACCATCATGAGATTGCCGATGCCGTAGAGCGTCAGCATGCCGCCCAGCGCCCAAAAGGAATTGTTGGCGACGTAGAGCCGCGACAGCGACGCCGCGGTGAGGAAGACCGGGATGGTCGCCAGCAGCCAGAGCGAGGCTAGCCCGCTCATGCAAGCGCCCCAGCGTTCGGCACGCCCTCAAACCCCGTCATAGCTGTGCCCTGCCCTCAGTCCTTCGCGCACCTGGTGGGCGATCGCCAGGAATTCTGGGGTCTCGCGGATTTCGAGCGGTCGGTCGGGGCCGAGATCGCAATCGATCACCTCGTGGATCCGCCCCGGCCGCGGGCTCATCACCACGATCCGCGTCGACAGGAACACCGCTTCCGGGATGGAGTGCGTGACGAAGACGACGGTCTTCCTCGTCTTCGCCCAGAGCTTCAGCAGTTCGGCATTGAGGTGGTCGCGGACAATCTCGTCCAGCGCCCCGAAAGGCTCGTCCATTAGAAGGAGGTCGGGATCGAAGGACAGCGCGCGGGCGATCGAGGCGCGCTGCTGCATGCCGCCCGACAGCTGCCAGGGAAATTTCTTGCCGAACCCGGTCAGGCCGACGAGGTCCAGCCCCTCGGCCACCCGTTGCGCGCGCTCCGCCTTGTCGGTGCCCATGATCTCCAGCGGCAGGCCGACATTGCGCTCGATGTTGCGCCACGGGTAAAGCGCCGCCGCCTGGAACACGTAGCCATAGGCCCGCGCCCGGCGGGCCGCGTCCGGCGTCAGGCCGTTGACGGTGATGGTGCCGGCGGTCGGTCGCTCGAGATCGGCGATCACCCGCAAAAGCGTGGTCTTGCCACAACCGGACGGGCCGATCAGCGAGACGAATTCGCCGCGGCCGATGCTGAGATCGATGTTCTTCAGCGCCTGGACCGGCCCGTCGGAGGTCGAGAAGACGAGGTCGAGGCCACGGGCCTCGACGACCGCCGCGGCACCCGGCGCTGCCCTCGATGGCGCGGTGGCTGCGGATCGCACGTCAGACATGCCGGCTCCGAAATGCCGATCCTTGACCGGGCGGCGACAAGCGGCACGCCAGCGCATTACGGCGGCGTGAAATCGGAATATCCTCCGAAAGTCCGCCGGTCCCGGCGCCCGACGTTGCGAGAGGAGCCGCATCGATGAGCATGACCAAGCAGGACTGCGCCTTGATCCGACCCGAGGCAACGTATGATGGCAAGCAGGGCTTCCGGTATCTCGCCGGCATCTCAGCCGAAAGCGTCGGTTCAACCGGCATCTGCATGCATCTCCTGACCATTCCGCCCGGCGGCCGCGCCAAGGCGCATCTGCACGAGCGCCACGAAACGGCGATCTACGTCGTCAGCGGCGTCGCCGAGGTGTTCTACGGCGAGAGCCTCGAACACCATGCCGTCACCGCCGCCGGCGACCTCTTCTACATTCCCGCGGGAGTGCCGCATCTGCACTACAACCGGGGCACCGAACCTTGCGTCGCGGTGATCGCGCGCACCGACCCCAACGAGCAGGAGAGCGTCGTGCTTCGGCCGGATCTTGATGGCCTTGTGGCGATCTGAGCTATCGGTCCCGCGCCGGCATCTGCCGTCCAGGACTGCCATGCCGCTCAAACGCCCGCCGGAATGCCGGAGCGTTCGACCCGGCGTGGCGCCGTCAGTTCCTTCCAAGTCGACAGGGCCTTGCCGACGGCCGCCCCCGCCGGCCGCGGCACGAACTGCCCGCTGCCGGTCTCAGCCCGCACCTCGCCATCGCGATAGGCGATACGCCCGCGCGACAGGGTGACAGCGGCAAGCCCCCTCACCTCGACGCCTTCGAAGACGTTGTAGTCGATGATCGACTTCTGCGCCGCCGCCCGGATCGTCTTGGTCGCGCCGGGGTCGAAGACGACGAGGTCGGCATCGGCGCCTGGCAGGATGGCGCCCTTGCGGGGATAGATGTTCAGGATCTTGGCGATGTTGGTCGAGGTGGCTGCGACGAACTCGTTCATCGTCAGGCGCCCGGTGGCCACGCCCTTGGTCCAGAGCACCGACATCCGGTCCTCCAGCCCCCCGGTGCCGTTCGGGATCTTGGTGAAATCGCCGACGCCCATCCGCTTCTGCTCCGTCGTGAAAGCGCAATGGTCGGTCGCCACCACCTGCAGCGAGCCGCTGGCAAGGCCCGCCCAGAGCGAATCCTGGTGCTGCTTGTTGCGGAAGGGAGGGCTCATCACGCGGCGCGCGGCATAATCCCAGTCCGAGTTGAAGTACTCCCGCTCGTCGAGGGTCAGGTGCTGGATCAGCGGCTCGCCGAAGACCCGCATGCCCTTGGCCCGGGCCCGGCGGATCGCCTCGTGCGCCTGCTCGCAGGAAACGTGCACGACGTAGAGCGGCACGCCTGCCTGGTCGGCGATCATGATCGCCCGGTTGGTCGCCTCGCCTTCGACCTCGGGCGGGCGTGAATAGGCATGCGCCTCGGGCCCGCTATTGCCCTCGGCCATCAGTTTGGCTTGCAGGAAGGCGACGACGTCGCCGTTCTCTGCATGCACCAGCGGCAGCGCGCCGATCTCGGCGCAGCGCGAGAACGAGGCGAACATCTCGTCGTCGTTCACCATCAGCGCGCCCTTGTAGGCCATGAAGTGCTTGAACGAATTGATGCCGCGTTTCACTACCAGCGGCATCTCGTCGAACACCTGCTGCTCCCACCACGTGATCGCCATGTGGAAGGAAAAGTCGGTACGTGCCTTGCCGGCCTTCTGGTGCCAGGCCTGCAGCGCGTCGATCAACCCCTCGTTCGGCGCCGGCAGGCAGAAGTCGACGACCATCGTCGTGCCACCCGACAGCGCGGCCGCCGTGCCGGTGTCAAAATCCTCGGCGGCGTGCGTGCCCATGAACGGCATTTCGAGATGCGTGTGCGGGTCGATGCCGCCCGGCATGACATAGGCGCCGGACGCGTCGATCACCTCGTCGCCCTGAAGATCCGGCCCGATTGCCGCGATGGTCTCTCCGTCGATCAGCACGTCGGCGCGAAGGGTCAGGTCGGCGGTGACGACGGTGCCGCCCTTGATGACGATGGTCATGGAAAATCCTCTATCGATGGCCGGGCGAGACGGAGACGACGATGGGCTGAACCAGTGCGAGGAAGAACAGCAGCCCCTGGTCCACCGCGACCATCTCTGCCTCAGTCAAGCTACCGATAGGGCCACGGACTTTATCGGATGGAAACGTCATGACCTTCTCGATTTGAACTTGCGAAACCGTCTGCAGACCATTTTCGGTCGTCGGCTCCACGGTGACGCGGAGCGTCTTTCCAAGATTGATGTCACTGGTCATGAAACACACAGTGATGCTGTCTACGAGGTTGAGCAAACGCGTATCCTGAACAATGACGGCGGGCCGCGGCTTCCCATAGTCTCCTTGTGCCGAGACGATGACGACCGACCCGCGCCGCATCAGTTCAGGTCGTCCCAAACATCACGTGCAAACGCGTCGAGAGTCTTATCCATCCCAGTCCGCTGGTCGGATTCCCGTATCTGCCGGCATTCTTCCTCGATCTCTGCAACAATTTTCGGATTGTCCCAATCCAGGACCCAGACCTCCACCGGCTTGTAGCCCTTGGCCAGAAGCTCCGTCCGCTCCGCCTCCGTCAATTCCCGCGGCCTTCCCATTCCAGCCTCCACCGAAAACTCGATCCTACGCCACGATCCCTGCCGTCTCGACCACGGCATGGAACAGCACGTTGGCCCCGGCCTTCGCCCAATCCTTGGTGATGGCCTCCGCCTCGTTGTGGCTGAGGCCATCGACGCAAGGGCAGAAGATCATCGCCGTCGGCGCCACGCGGTTGATCCAGCAGGCGTCGTGGCCGGCGCCAGAGACGATGTCGCGGTGGCTGAGGCCGAGCCGTTCGGCCGCCGAGCGGACGGCCGAGACGCAAGTCTGGTCGAAGGTGACGGGGTCGAAGTGCCCGACCTCTTCGACCGTCACTTCCAGCCCGAGCCCCTCAGCAATGATGTCGATCCCATCCTCGATCGCCGCACGCATGGCCTCCAGCGTCGTCTTGTCAGGCGAGCGGATGTCGACGGTAAAGACGGTGCGGCCGGCGATGATGTTGCGCGAGTTCGGATAGACCTCCATGTGCCCGACCGTGCCGACGGCACCCGGCTGGTAGTCCATCGCCACGGCGTGAACGAGTTCGAGCACCCGCGCCATGCCGAGGCCGGCATTGTGGCGCTTGCCCATCGGGGTGGAGCCGGTGTGGCTCTCCTTCCCCGTCAGGGTGACCTCGAGCCAATAGAGCCCTTGCCCGTGGGTGACGACGCCGATGTCGATACCCTCGTCCTCGAGAATCGGCCCTTGCTCGATGTGGTATTCGAAGAAGGCCTTCATCTTGCGCTCTCCGACCGGCTCGTCGCCCTCCCAGCCGATGCGCTTGAGTTCGTCGCCGAAGCGCTTGCCGCCGGCATCCGTCCGGTTCTTGGCCCAGGTCTCGTCCATGACGCCGGCGAAGACCCCGGAGGCGATCATGGCCGGGGCAAAGCGCGCACCCTCCTCGTTCGTCCAGTTCACCACGACGATGGGATGCCTGGTCTTGATGCCGAGGTCGTTCAGCGTGCGGATAAGCTCCAGCCCCGCCAGGACGCCGAGCACACCGTCATACTTGCCGCCGGTCGGCTGGGTGTCGAGGTGGCTGCCGACATAGACCGGCAGCGCGTGGGGATCGGTGCCCTCGCGCCGCGCGAACATGGTGCCCATTGTGTCGAGCCCCATCGAGAGGCCGGCGGCCTCGCACCAGGACCGGAACAGCGCCCGGCCCTCGCCATCGGCATCGGTCAGCGTCTGGCGGTTGCTGCCCCCGGCGATCCCCGGACCGATCTTCGCCATCTCCTCCAGCGAGTCCCAGAGCCGGTCGCCGTCGATCTGGAGGTTGGTGGCAAGGTCCATACGGGTCTTCTTCTGCTGGTGGCGGGAAGGCGGATGCCGTCAATCGAGATTGGCGAGGATGGTCCGCAGCGTTTCGACGATCTCGTCGATCTGGGCTTCGGAAACGATCAGCGGCGGCGACAGCGCGATGATGTCGCCAGTGGTGCGGATGAGCAGCCCCGCCTCGTAGGCTTTCAGGAAAGCGGCGAAGGCGCGCTTCGTCGGCTGGCCCTGGATCGGCTCCAGCTCGATCGCGCCGATCAGGCCGACCGTGCGGATGTCGATGACATGCCGGCAGCCCTTCAGCGACTGGATCGCCTGAGACCAGACCGGCATCAACTCCTTCGCCCGCTCGAACAGGCCTTCCTCGCGGTAGGTGTCGAGCGTCGCCAGCGCCGCCGCCGAGGCGATCGGGTTGCCGGAATAGGTGTAGCCGTGGGCGAACTCGATCATCGCCGGCGGCCCTTGCATGAAGGCCTCGTAGATCTCGTCGCGCACGAAGACCGCGCCCATCGGGATGACGCCGTTGGTCAGGCCCTTGGCGGTGACCATGATGTCGGGGGTGACGCCGTAATGATCGGCGGCAAAGGCCGCGCCCATGCGGCCGTAGCCGGTGATCACCTCGTCGAAGATCAGGAGGATGCCGTGCTGGTCGCAAATCTCGCGCAGGCGCTTGAGGTAGCCTTTCGGCGGCGGCAGGACGCCGGTCGATCCCGCCACCGGCTCGACGATGACGGCGGCGATGGTCGAGGGATCGTGCAGCGTGGCGATCCGCAGGAGGTCGTCGGCGAGTTCCATGCCATGTTCGGCCTCGCCGTCGGAATAGGGATTGCGGACGGGATCATGGGTGTGGCGCATGTGGTCGACGCCGGTGAGGAGCGTGCCGAACATCTTGCGGTTGCCGACGATGCCGCCGACCGAGATGCCGCCGAAATTGACGCCGTGATAGCCGCGCTCGCGGCCGATCAGCCGGAAGCGCCCGCCCTCGCCCTTCACCCGCTGGTAGGCAAGCGCGATCTTCAGCGCCGTCTCGACGGACTCCGAGCCGGAATTGGTGAAGAACACGTGGTCGAGCCCGGTCGGGGCGATCGCCGCCAGCCGCGAGGCCAGCTCGAACGCCTTCGGATGCCCCATCTGGAAGGCCGGGGCGTAGTCGAGCTCGGCAGCCTGGCGCTGGATCGCCTCGGTGATCTTCGGGCGGCAATGGCCGGCATTGCAGCACCAGAGCCCGGCGGTGCCGTCCAGCACCTGGCGGCCGTCGGCCGTGGTGTAGTGCATGTCCTTGGCACCGACGAACATGCGCGGCGCCTCCTTGAACTGCCGGTTCGAGGTGAATGGCATCCAGAAGGCTTCGAGATTGTTGGGGGCGACCGGGGCGCCTCCCCGGATCGGCGCGGTGTCGTTCATGATGGGCGCTCCCCTCGATTCCGCGTCCATCCGCCAGGACACCGCGAATTCTTGACTACATGGTCAAAGGGAAGGCTAGAAGTGAGGCTCGAGCCGGTCAAGCGGCATTGCGGACGGCAGGTGGATTGTTTGGCCGGGGATACCGGGGATCGGCAGAACATGGATGCGAAGGCGGGCGAGGACGCAGGATCGGCCGGCGGGGAAGAGCGCCAGCAGACGCGGATCCAGCAGATCAACCGCGGCATCATTCTCGACGCGGCGCGTGAGGTCTTCTCCGTGCATGGCTTCCGCGGCTCGACCGTTGACCAGATCGCCGCCAAGGCCGGCATGTCGAAGCCGAACCTTCTCTACTATTTCCGCCGCAAGCAGGACATCTATGCCGCGGTCCTGGAATCGACGCTGGACGAATGGCTGGCACCGCTCGAGGCTCTTGATCCCAGCGGTGATCCCATCGAGGAACTGCGGCGCTACATCTCGGTGAAGCTCGCACTGTCGGCCGACAAGCCCGAAGCCTCGCGGCTCTTCGCCAACGAAATCCTGGCCGGCGCGCCGGCGATCGGCGGCTTCCTCACGACCCGCCTCAAGACACTGGTGCAAGAAAAGGCCGGCGTCATCCGCCGCTGGGTCGACGAAGGCAGGCTGGCGCCGATCGATCCGCACCACCTGATCTTCATGATCTGGGCGACGACCCAGCACTATGCCGATTTCGACATCCAGATCCGGGCGGTGCTCGGCCAGCAGGTCGGCAAGCCCGGCTTCCGGGAGCAGACCGCGCAGGCGGTGCTCAGCATCGTCCTCAACGGCATCCGTCCGCGGGATCAAGCCGCGGTGCCTCCGTCGGGATGCGCAAGGGACACTCTCCCTTCCTGAGACAACACATTACCGCAGACCGTCGCTGGCAAGCCTGCGCCCGGCCGGCACACCGAAAGCTTCGCCATCCAGCCGCTGCAGCTGCTGCAGCTGCTGCGATACCGCCAGCAGCAGCAAGGGCAGTTCGCCAGCTGGCCGTGGCCGGCTGAACAGATACCCTTGCATATGGCTGCAGCCCTCTTCCTGCAGCAGGCGGTACTGTTCGACCGTCTCGACGCCTTCGGCGATGACCGCGATGTTCAAGGCGCGGCTGATCCCGAGGACCGCGCTGACAACTGCCCGGCTCTCGGGCTTGTCGATGTCGCGGACGAAGGACTGGTCGATCTTGATCTTATCGAACGGGAAGCGCGTGAGGTAGCCGAGCGACGAGTAACCGGTGCCGAAATCATCCATCGCGATGCGCACGCCGAGTTTGCGAAGGGCAGTCAGCATGTCGAGGATTTCCGGCGCCGGCGAGAGGAACAGCGACTCCGTGACCTCCATCTGCAGCCGGCCGGGCGCCAGTCCCGAACAGGCAAGCGCCGCGGCAACGTCGGACACCAAGGTCCCGCTGCGGAACTGAGCCGCGGAAAGATTGACCGAGAGCATCAGCTCCTCCGGCCATTCCGCGGCCTGTCCGCAGGCCGTCCGCAAGGCCCAGAGGCCGAACTCATCGATCAGGCCGAGTTCCTCGGCCACGGGAATGAATTTGGAAGGGGAGACGAAGCCCCGAAGCGGATGATTCCAGCGCAGCAGCACTTCGAAACCGGAAATCTGGCAGCGGCCGGCATCGACGAAGGGTTCGTAGACGAGATCGAGTTCGCCGTTCACCAATGCCAAGCGGAGATCGTCCTCGAAGGCATGGCGGATCTTGAGGTCCTCGCGCATTTCCGGGACGTAGAAGCGATACGCACTGCCCGCCTGTCGCTTTGCCGCGTAGAGCGCAAGGTTGCAGCTCTGCATGACCGCGTCGGGCAAGCGCGTCGCCGCTGCATCCTTGTTCGATACGCTGACGATACCGATACTGGCCGATATCTGAACCGGGCGTGCCTCGATCGGGAAAGGCTGGAGGAAAGCCCGCAGAAGACAATCGGCCAGGGCCGTCGCCGCTGCGGGCTGCGCGCCGGCTTCCTGGATAATGGCAAATTCGTCGCCGCCCAGGCGCGCGACGACGTCGCGGGGCCCGGCGCAGGATCTCAGCCGTTCAGCAACCGCCTGCAGCAACCCATCGCCGGCCGGATGGCCATAACTGTCGTTGATCAGCTTGAAGCCGCCGAGGTCGATGTAGAAAACCGCGATCTCGCCAAAACCCGAGCCTCCCGTCAAAATGTCCTGCAGCGCCGTGCTGAACTGTCGGCGGTTGGCGAGCCCGGTCAGCGCGTCGTGTCCGGCAAGATGCTCCAGCCGCTGCGCGAAATGGTGCTGGACGGTAACATTCTCGAAAGTGATGACCAGCCCGCCGCCGCCGACACCGCGCCGCTTCACCTGGTAGATCTCGCCGTTCTCCATTTCGTGCAGGAAAACGCCGGTCTGGTGCGGTTCCAGAAACAGCTGAAAGGTCGGGTCGGCGAGGATGGTCGCGGCGCAGGCGCCGTGCCGGAATTGCTCGAACAGCTTTGCGAAGGGCTCGTTGAAGACGACGAGGTTCCGCTCGTGATCCAGCATGCAGAGACCCTGCGGCATGTTGTTCATCGCTGCGAGGAACTGGTTTTCCTTGGCCGTCAGCGCGCTGCCGAGTGTGGTTGCTTGCATCAGGATGGAGCGCCGCCGGAGCTCGCTCTGCGTGCTGACCCAGCTCCCGAGGTCCTTCAAGGCCAGTTGCAGAGCCATTAACTCCCGGGCACCGGCCGGCGCCTCCTTGCCGGCCGGCTTGCCCGTGACCATCGCGCCGATGGCCGCCGTTGCCCGTCGCACCGGCTCGACCAGACTGCGGGAGATCCAGAAGGCCACCGCGGCCAAGCCGAGGAAGGAACAGGCAAGTCCCGCCAGATTGCTGCGGGCAGCGAGTGCGATCAGTCCGGTGACCTCACCCGCCAGGCGGCTCGCATCCTCGCGGGACGCGGCGATCGCCGCGTCGAGGGCGATTTCCAGCTTGGCGAGTTGTGCGAGGAGCGAGCGGCGGGTCAGATCGCCCCGGGTGCCCTGCAGGCCGACGAGGTCGTAGACGACGGCGTCGGTGGCACGCTGCGCCTCGGGCGCACGGACCGTGGGCATCGAGGCGCGAACCTCGGCCAGCATGCGGCCGACCGCGGCGGCAAGCACCCCTCGGTCGGCGGTATCGAGGGCAACCTCGGAGCCTTGCAACTGGGAAAAATGCGCCTCGGTCAGCGCCGCGGCGTGACGGGCGGCTTCAAGGTTCGACGCCGAGGCCAGCACGGCCGCGTATTCCTGGTTGAAGCGCACGTCGATCCTGTCGTGCGTGCGCTCGCTGACGATCCCGACCAAAAGTGTCAGAACGCCAAAGACCCCACATAGCAGCATCAACCGCAGATTGATCGACATGACGGCTTAGGCCCCTGGTCAGGGGGATCGTGCGAACCGTGCGCCCCCGTGAGTAATAGCTTAGGTAGCTACTAACTTCCAGAAAGTTAAGGCGAAACGAAAAGACGTACGCGGCCATGCCCTCGATCGCGGAGACCTTGACGCTAGCAACCAGGCTCAAGCCGGCTCGAGCTTCGCCGCCGGGTTGCTCGGATGCGTTGTCCAGTTCGCGTAAGTCGCCGGGATCGGACGATCGGTGCGGGGATCATAACCGCCGATCTGCTCCATGGTGATGCAGTCCTCGACCGGGCAGACATTGACGCAGAGATTGCAGCCGACGCACTCCGCGTCGATCACCTCGAAGTGCCGGATACCGTCGACCTCGCGGGTGATCGCCTGATGCGAGGTATCCTCGCAGGCGATGTGGCAGCGGCCGCACTGGATGCAGAGATCCTGGTCGATCCGCGCCTTCGTGACATAGTTGAGGTTAAGGTACTGCCAGTCGGTGACGTTCGGCACCGCGCGGCCGCGGAAATCCTCGATCGTCCGGTAGCCCTTCTCGTCCATCCAGTCGGAGAGGCCCGAGACCATCTCCTGCACGATCTTGAAGCCGTAGGTCATGGCTGCGGTGCAGACCTGCACGGTGCCGCAGCCGAGCGCGATGAACTCGGCCGCATCGCGCCAAGTGGTGATGCCGCCGATGCCGGAGAGCGGCATGCCGCGCGTCGCTGCGTCACGGGCGATCTCGGCGACCATGTTCAGCGCGATCGGCTTCACCGCCGGGCCGCAATAGCCGCCATGGCTGCCCTTGCCGTCGATGGTCGGGGTCGGCGCGAAATTGTCGAGATCGATCGAGATGATCGAGGAAATGGTGTTGATCAGCGACACCGCATCGGCGCCGCCGGCCCGCGCCGCGCGGGCGGGATAGCGGATGTCGGTGATGTTCGGCGTCAGCTTGACGATCACCGGGAGGCGGCAGTGCTGTTTGCACCAGCGCGCGACCATCTCGATGTATTCCGGCACCTGCCCGACCGCCGAACCCATGCCGCGCTCGCTCATGCCGTGCGGACAGCCGAAGTTCAGCTCGACGCCGTCGGCGCCCGTCTGCTCCACGGCCTGGACGATCGAGCGCCAGCTCTCCTCCTCGCAAGGGACCATCAGCGAGACGATCATCGCGCGGTCCGGCCAGTTCCGCTTGACCCGCGCGATCTCCTCGAGATTGAGGTCGAGCGCCCGGTCGGTGATCAGCTCGATGTTGTTGAGGCCGAGCAGCCGCCGACCCGGCCCATACACCGCGCCGTAGCGCGGGCCGTTGACGTTGACGACGGGATCGCCCTCGCCGAGCGTCTTCCAGACGACGCCGCCCCAGCCGGCCTCGAAGGCGCGCTGGACGTTGTACTCCTTGTCCGTCGGTGGCGCCGACGCCAGCCAGAACGGGTTCGGCGAAGAGATGCCAAGAAAGGTCGTCGACAGGTCGGCCATAGCGATCTCCTCAGCGGGCGGTCAAAGACGAAAAGGCGGAGGACAGCGTCCCGGCGAGCCGGGCGGCGATCCCCGCCGGGGCGCTCAAGGCCTCGTGGATGCTCATCGCCGCCACCTTGCCGTCCTCGACCGCGACGACGGTGAGGTCCTCGCCGCCGGCCGCGCAATCGCCGCCCGCCCAGACACCGGCAAGACTGGTGCGGCGGTCGGCATCGACCTTGATGCGGCCCGCCTCCAGCGCGAGGAGGCCCTCGACGCCGACCGGCAGAAACGCCTGGCCAATTGCCTTGAAGACCTGATCGGCCTCGATCGTTACCCGCTCGTCGGTCACGATAAGGCGCCCGTCCTCGACCAGTGTGCGCGCAAACACGACGCCGGAGACCGCGCCGCCCTCAGTCAGGATCTTCACCGGCTGCAGGTGCAGGCGCAGCGACACGCCGCGGGTTTGCGCCAGTTCCTGCTCGTAACGCGAGGCATTCATCGCCGCCTGCCCGCGGCGGTAGGCGACCGTCACTTCCTCGGCGCCGAGGGCCTTCGCCTGGACGGCGGCATCGATGGCGGTCATGCCGCCGCCGATCACCACGACACGCCGGCCGATCGGCACCGTCGCGACGTCATCGGCCTGCCGCAGCCCCGAAATCCAGTCGACCGCGTCGAGCGCGCCGGCCGCGACCTCCCCCTCGACCTGCAGCGCGTTGACGCCGGCCAGCCCCATGCCGAGGAAGACGGCGTCGAAGGTGGCGTTGAGATCGTCCAGCTGCAGGTCGCGACCGAGCATCTTGCCGGTCTCCACCGTGATCCCGCCGATCCCGAGGATGAACTCGACCTCGCGCTGGGCGAAGTCGTCGACGGCCTTATAGGCCGCGATGCCGAACTCGTTGAGGCCGCCAGCTTTCGGACGGGCGTCGAAGAGGGTGACGTCGTGCCCGAGGAGAGCCAGCCGGTGGGCGCAGGAGAGGCCCGCAGGCCCCGCCCCGACAACCGCCACCCGCTTGCCGGTCGGCGCGGCGCGGCTGAAGGGATGCCCTTCGCGCGCCATCAGATGGTCGGTCGCGTGGCGCTGCAGGAGGCCGATCCGCACCGGCTTGCCCTCGGCCACCTCGCGCACGCAGACCTCCTCGCACAGCGTCTCGGTCGGGCAGACGCGGGCGCACATGCCGCCGAGGATGTTGGACTGGAGGATGGTTTTTGCGGCGCCCGTCGGGTTGCCGGCCTGGATCTCGCGGATGAAGAGCGGGATGTCGATCGAGGTCGGGCAGGCCGTCATGCACGGCGCGTCGTAGCAGAAATAGCAGCGGTCAGCCTCGACCAGTGCCTCGTGCCGGTCGAGCGGCGGGTGCACGTCCGCGAAGTTGGCGGAGAGCTGCTCCGGCGAAAGCCGGGCACAGGCAATATCGGGAACGGCAGGCGCTTCATTCATGCGAAACCAGCCTCATCTGCAGCCGTCCGGTCAGTGCGCCGGACTGATCCAGTTTAGAATGGTCCGAAATTTTAGAACGGTCAAATTTTTTATCATCTGGTCAAAGATTTCGCTGGGGCGTCGGCAAGGCCTCGCTTTACGGGCAACGCGACGTACTGAAGCGCGCGCTGCCGGACATCAGACTGGATCGCCGTTCGATCCTTCCGTATGAAGCGGCGAAGCCGCGAAATCCTCCCTTCCCATCATCGGAAAAAGCCCATGAAAACCCGCCCGCTCGGCCGTACCGGCCTGGACGTCAGCGAGATCTGCCTCGGCACCATGACCTGGGGTAGCCAGAACAGCGAGGCCGAGGGCCATGCTCAGATGGACTATGCCGTGGCGCACGGCGTCAATTTCTTCGACACCGCCGAAATGTACCCGACGACGCCGCTGGCGAAAGAGACCGTCGGACGGACCGAGGAGATCGTCGGCAGCTGGCTGAAGGCCTCCGGCAAACGGCAGGACATCATCGTCGCGACCAAGATCATCGGCGCCGGCAATGACAAGGTTCGCGACGGCGGGCCGATTACGCCGGAGAGCCTGAAGATCGCCGTCGACGGCAGCCTCGCCCGCCTGCAGACCGACGTGATCGACCTCTACCAGCTGCACTGGCCGAACCGCGGCTCCTACCATTTCCGCAAGTCCTGGACCTATGATCCGTCGGGTCAAGATCCCGTCGCCATCCGCGACAACATGCAGGCCGTCCTCGAGACGCTCGCGGAGCTGATCGCCGCCGGCAAGATCCGCCACGTCGGACTGTCCAACGAGACCGCCTGGGGCACGGCGCAGTTCCTCGAGCTGTCGCGGGCCCATGGCCTGCCGCGCATGGCCTCGCTGCAAAACGAGTACAGCCTGATGCACCGCATCTACGACCTCGATCTGGCGGAGCTCTCGCTGAACGAGGATGTCGGGCTGCTCGCCTATTCGCCGCTCGCCGCCGGCCTCCTCACCGGCAAATACGCCGAGGGCGCCAAGCCCGAGGGGTCGCGCGCGACCATCAACACCGATCTCGGCGGCCGGTTCACGCCCTCGGCGCTGTCGGTGGCCGACGAATACACCGCGATCGCCCGCCGGCATGGGCTCGACCCCAGCCAGATGGCTTTGGCCTTCTGCCTGACACGGCCCTTCATGGCCTCGGTCATCATCGGCGCGACGACGATGGAGCAGCTCGCCACCGACATCGGCGCGGCCGATCTCGAGCTCGGCGCCGACGTGATGGAAGAGATCGCGGCCGTCTACCGCCGTTATCCCCTCCCCCTCTGACGCCGCCGGGGGTGAAGCGGTTGTAAAGACGCCGTTTACCATGACGGCCTATCCTGCCCG
Organism: Mesocryomonas lacus; assembly: GCF_055730135.2. Taxonomy (NCBI): domain Bacteria; kingdom Pseudomonadati; phylum Pseudomonadota; class Alphaproteobacteria; order Hyphomicrobiales; family Aurantimonadaceae; genus Mesocryomonas; species Mesocryomonas lacus. The sequence goes on from NZ_JBUZWE020000016.1 coordinate 57,530, forward strand.
GCGACCGTCAAATCGCCGGCTTTGCGTGCGATCGGCATCGTGGTCGCACGCAACCTGCCGATGCTGGCCCCATGGGCTCTGGAGAAACGATGCTATCTGGCTTGCGCATCCTCGCGATATCGGCGGCCCTCGCTTTGACGGGCTGCGTCTCCGTGACGGAAGACGCCTACAAGGGCATTGCCGAGATCGCCGCCCTGCAGCAGCGACCGCAAGGCTCGGTGCTCGTGCGGATCTTCAAGGAAGAAAGCGAGCTCGAAGTCTGGAAGCTCGGCGCCGACGGGCGCTACGCGCTGGCCAAGAGCTTTCCGCTTTGCCGCTGGTCCGGCAAGCTCGGCCCGAAGACCAAGATCGGCGACCGGCAGGCGCCGGAAGGGTTCTACCGCGTCACCAGGGCCAATCTGAACCCGAACTCGAAATACTACCGCTCTTTCAATCTCGGCTATCCCAATCCGCTCGAGGCGTCGCTCGGCTACACCGGTGACGCGCTGATGGTGCACGGCGCTTGCTCGTCGGCCGGATGCTTTGCGATGACCGACGAGGGCGTCGGCGAGGTCTATGCCATGGTCGAGGCTGCGCTCGCCTCGGGCCAGACCGATTTCCAGGTCCAGGCCTTTCCGTTCCGCATGACGCCCACCGAAATGGCCAAGCACCGCTTCGATCCGAACATGGCGTTCTGGAAAAATTTGAAGCTCGGCTACGATGTTTTCGAGGCGACCCGGCGCGAGCCGAAGGTCGACGCCTGTGGCGGTCGCTATGTTTTCGATGCCGAGCCCGCCGTTCCCGGCGCGGTGATCAACCCGGCGGCCGCCTGTCCGCCGATGAAGAGCCGGATCGACCAGCGTGTGGCCGCCCAGAGAGCCCGCGACAGCGTACAGTTGCAGGCATTGCTGGAGTCCGGAAAGGCCGGCAGCGCCTCCGCCTATGCCGATGGCGGGATGCATCCGCGGTTCCGCGACATGCTGGCGCAACTCGGCGCCGACGGCCTTGCCAAGCAGACCTCGGGCACCTCCGTCCAGATCAGCCGGCCGGATGCAGCGCTCGCCGATCCCTACGTCGCCCCCGCTCCCGCAAAATCGCCTACGCCCTGAACGCGTCGTCGCCTTCTTTAATGGGGAGCGCGCCCGACCGAGTTTGGCCTGCGTTCTGAACTGGTCTTCTCAAGCGTGCGCCCTCGGGGCGGCTACGCAGGCTCACTCGGAAGTGACGATTTCGCGCCCCTGCAAAGCCTGAGTTTGCGAGCGGGTGCGCCATTGGCACGGACTGGAATCGGAACGTCAGACGCGCCACGTGCGTATTGCTGGAACGAAACATTGACGTGAGATATCCATGCTGAAGTCCCTCATCGCCGCGACGCTGATCCTGTCCTCGACTGCTGCCTTCGCGGCAGAGCCTATCGTCGGCAAGTGGAAGGCGCCCGGCGGCGGCATCGTGAATATTGCCCCCTGCTCGAGCGGCTTCTGCGCGACGGTCATTTCCGGCCAGCACAAAGGCAAGGATGCCGGGACGATGAACGGCTCCGGCGCGAAGTACGAGGGCATCGTCACCGACCCGCGCGACAACAATACCTATAGCGGCAGCGCCGACGTGCAGGGCGACAAGCTAAACCTGACGGGCTGCGCTCTCAAAATCCTCTGCAAGACGCAGGTCTGGGTCCGCGTCTAGGACGATCAAAGACAATTTGAACGTGCAGGGCGCACTTCCTTTTCTCGTCTAGAGAAGGTGCGCCCTGCGGTTTTTAACTCATTCGACAAGCTGGCTGCAGCCAGCTCAAAAGCCATTCGACTTTGACTGCCAGGCATTGAATGCCGTTCTTAACGTATCAAACGTTGGTGCGCGTTTCAGGCTATCGCAGCTGAAAGCCTTCCGAGATGGCTCTTGAGATCGAAGTCAGCGCTCGCGATTTCGGCTTTTGCCAGCGCGAAATCACCTGACAGAAATTTGCGGCCTGCCATGTGGTCGCCGGGACGATTGACCGTCTCGATCCCGAGGAGACGGTCGCCGCGGAAGCAGTAGGTGATGAGGCGGCCCTCGGTGAATGAACCGGCGACATGGACATGATCGGCTGACGCGGTAATGCCGGCGATCTGTAGCTTGTAGCTCCCCTGATCGCTCCAGAACCACGGCACGCTGTCGTAGGCCGTGTCGCCCCCGATGATGCGTGCCGCAACGCATTTCGCCTGATCGACCGCGTTCTGGACCGATTCCAGCCGAACCCATCCCGCCGCATGCCGGCTGTGAAAGACCGCACAGTCCCCGATCGCGAAGATCCGCGGATCGCTGGTGGTCATGAACCGGTCGACGGTGATTCCGCCCGCCGTCTCGAGGCCGGCATGGGCCGCGACCTCGTCATTCGGCACGACGCCGGCGGCCATCAGCACCAGGTCCGCCGGATCGAACCCTCGGTCCGTCTCGACCCCGCGCACCGCCGTCTCGCCGGCAATGCCGATGATCGCAGCACCCAGCACCACCGTCGTCCCCATGGCGCGGTGCGCTTCCAGAAAGAAGTCGGAGATCGCCGGCGACACGACGCGACCCATCAGCCGGTCCGTCGCCTCGTAGACGGTGACGGCAAGGCCTTTCAACCGCGCCGAGGCGGCGACCTCGAGGCCGATGAATCCGCCACCGATCACCGCAAGACGCTCAGCCGTCCCGAGAGCGAGGCGCAGTTGTTCCGCCTCGGCTGCGCTGCGCAGCAGGTGAACGCCGGGAAGCCCCGCTCCCGGCAAGGCAAGCACCCGGTTACGGGCGCCCAAAGCGAGGATGAGGTGGTCGAAGGCGACGGTCGTGCCGGAGGCGAGTTGGACCCGGCCAGCCTCCCGGTGGATCTGCCGCAGCCCATCGGACAGGCGGAGTTCAATGCGGTTCTGCTCGTAGAAGTTTTCGGGACGCAAGGGCAGGCGATCGAAGCCGAAGTCGTCTTTTAGATAGGCTTTCGACAGCGGGGGGCGTTGATAGGGCAACCGGCCCTCGTCACCGACAAGCATGATCTCGCCGTCAAAGCCCGCCAGCCGCAGGCTATGTGCCGCCTGGAATCCCGCCTGACCGGCACCGGCGATGACGACGCGCGTCATCGCGAAGTTCTAGTGGCGACGAACCGCAAGTGCGTGGTTTGCCTGAGGGGGAAAAGAGACGACGACTGCATCCGGAACCTTCATGCAAGAGCGCGTCGGTCTACAGCGGTTTCGAGCGCCGATCCAGCGCCCGAGTCTCCATGGCGGAGCAGATACCTTATCAAAAAACTGGCCTTATTCAGACAGGCAGGCACTTCAGCAATCTCGGCGCCAACGGCTGCGCCTCGCGCGCGAGGCGTTCGGCAGCCTGGGCCGCGTTCATGGGCCGGTCGAACAGGTAGCCTTGCCCCTCGCTGCACCCGGCGGCGCGAACCATGGCGAGCTGTTCGGCGGTCTCGATGCCTTCCGCCACCGTCGCCATGCCGAGCTTGCTGGCGAGATCGCAGATGGCGTGGATGATGACGGCCTCGTTCGATCGATGCGAGGCGCCGCGGACGAAGGACTGATCGATCTTGATGACGTCGAAGGGAAAGCGCGTGAGATAGCTTAGCGAGGCATAGCCCGTCCCAAAGTCGTCGAGTGCGATCTGCACGCCGACCTCGCGCAGTGCGTTAAGCGTGACCAGCACGGACTGGTCGTTCTGCAAAAGCGCCGACTCGGTGATTTCCAGCGTCAGCCGTTTCGGCGTCAGCGCATGACGGGTCAGGGCATCGAGCACACAGGATCGAAGATCGGGATCAACGAACTGCCGCGCCGACAGATTGACCGCGACGCCGACATCATCGGGCCAACCGGAAGCCACCGCGCAGGCCCGGTCGATGATCCACCGTCCGACCGGCAGAATGAAGCCGGTCTCCTCGGCGATCTCGATGAACTCGCCCGGCAGCACCCAGCCTCTCGAGGGGTGATTCCAGCGTAGCAGAGCCTCGAAGCCGCTGGTGCGTCGGTTGTCCAGAACGATGATCGGCTGGAAATAGACCTCGAACTGACCTTCCGCCAGCGCGACGTCAAAATCGCTGATCAGCGTCTGGCGCGCCAGATAGGCAGCTTTCAGCCCCGGCTCGTAGACATGGTATCCCCCGCGCCGTGCACCCTTGGTGGCGTAAAGCGCAAGATCGGCATTCCGCAGCAACTCGTCGGGGTCCCGGTCGTCCGGGCTGGCCACCGCGATCCCGATGCTGCCACCGGTGACCAGCATCTTCTGCGCCACCGCGAAGGGGGTCTCGAAGGCCTCTCCGATCCGCTGTGCCGACGCTTCCGCGGCCGCCAACGCGTCTGGGCAACGATAAATCGCCGCGAACTCGTCTCCTCCCAGCCGCGCGAACAGCACGGCGTCGGACAGGACCGGCCGCAGCCGTGCGGCCACCATCGTCAGCAGCTGGTCGCCGGCGGCATGGCCTTGCGTGTCGTTCACGTCCTTGAAGAAATCGAGGTCGAACGTCAGCACGGCCAGCGTCTCGCGTGGCTTTGCGGCCTGGAATTCGGCGGCCAGCACGGTGTTGAACGCCAGTCGGTTCGGCAACCGCGTCAGCACGTCGATGCCGGCACTCTTGTGGGCCCGCCGCCGCGCCCGCCGCAGCAGCGCGATCACGGTGATGCCACAGGCAAGCAAGCCGAGAATGTTCCCCAGCAACAGCCAGAGGATGTAGGCGAGCTTGTGCTCGTTGTCGGCGATGCGGGTTGCCGCCGACGATGTCGTCAGCGCCGCCAGCCGTGTCGCTTGCCGGTTCAGGGGCTCGAAGATCGCCAAGACATCGACCGCGTCCTCCGCGCTGCGAAGCTGTGCGACCTTCGGCGCAGCGGCCGCGACAGCTGACCGCAAGCGCCGGATGAGGTCGCTGGCCTCCTCGCTGTCCTGGCGAACCTTACGGGACTCAGCGGTCGCCAGCACGAGCATGCGGTTCTCGAGGATCGAGAACCGCAGCGCGACATCGTCGTCGGTGATCGTCGATCCCGGAAGAAACCGGGCGGCGACGGTCGACTGAAGACGGGCAAGTTCCGGCGACGTCGCCATGACCTCGTAGATGACGTTGTTCTCGGACGAGGTGGCAATGCGCTGGATGTACCGGGTGCTCGACAGGAGCATCGCCGCAGCGACAATACCGAGCCCCGCCGTTACCACCAGCAGCGGCAGTTCCCACCTGTCTTCGATCCGGGTCATGCCGCACCTTGTTCCGGACGATCAGGCTAAAGAATGTCCATCCGAGCGATCTGCCAAACGCAGCGCATGTAGAAGCTCTGTCGCTGGAGTTCGGTGGCGTCGTCGAAAGGATAGACGATGAAGAGCGGCCCCTTATTGCTGACCGGCATCAATTCTCCATCGCGGCGAATGGCCAGGATCGAGCCCTCGTCCGCAAGGCCGGCCATCGGCATGTCCGCAACGTAGTCGTTCAACGCCGTCGTGCGAATGGTGGAGCCGGAGGCTTCGACCGCCTTCATCAGAACGCTCATCGGCACGCCTTCCCAGGTGACGACGCCATCGGTCCACGGTGTCTTCGTCTTGAAGCTGCGGGTGCCCAGAGCGTCCAGCATCGCGACGTCGAAGACGGCCTCGTCATCCACGTTGTGCAGGCCGATCTTTCCGCCGATGCGCAGCACCGGCTTTCCCGTCGGCTTGCCGAGTTCGGCAGCCTGTGCGCGAGGGCCAAGGCCGCAAAGCGCCGCGCCGGTGGCCATCGCCAGGAGATGCCGGCGCGTGAGAGAAACAGTCATCGTCTCGGATCTTTCCTGTTGGACCAAGGCTGCCCCGGATACCGGGATCAGCCGGGATCTGTTGTCGTTGGTGTCCGCCGACGACCCGCCGGAGTTACTAACAACCGCGGACGGCGGATGCGCTCATCTCGAGGACAAAGCAGAACCGCCCGAAATGACCAGGAATCTTATAGCGATCGCTCATTAACAACCTACCAATTCATTCTCTTTAACATTAGCAGCATGAAACGAGTAAAGATTTGTAGATTGATTAACGATTAGCCTGACAATCAGCAGAGCAACCTATGGAACGCTTTCGGTGAGGCGGAACACGACTCTCCTAACGGCTGAAATAGTTCACCATCCGCAACTTACACCATTGGCGAAGCTACGCCTTGGTTGAAGCCGGGCAGCCGCGCCAACCAGAACGACAGCGGGAGCAACGGTCGGTGTGCGCCCCGAACCGCCTTGGCCGGTGCGCCCCATTCCGGCTTCACCGTCACGCGCTCCCCTGTTAAGGAGGCGCGTCCCCCTTCCAGAAGGATTATCCGAATGACCATTCGCCGCATCGAGCCGGGCACGCGCATGTCCGGCGCTGTCGTCCACGGTGACACCGTCTACCTCGCCGGCCAGGTCGGAAACGCCGGCGACGACGTCACGGCGCAGACCAAGACCGCGCTTGCAGAAGTCGACCGGCTGCTCGCTGCCGCTGGCACGGACAAGTCGAAGATCCTGAACGCCACCATCTGGCTCGCGGACATCGCTGATTTCGGCAAGATGAACGCCGTCTGGGATGCCTGGGTGGACCCGGCCAACCCGCCGGCGCGCGCCACCGGCGAGTCCAAGCTGGCAACGCCGGACTACCTCGTCGAAGTGATCGTCATCGCCGCCGTCTGATCCGGCGCCGCGCTTAACCTCAGATACAAGACCTTGCGCCGGCGGCCGATGCCGCCGGCTTCAGCCCATGAACTGGCCGCCATTCACCTCGATCACCTGCCCGGTTACGTAGCCGGACAGAAGGCTGGAGGCGAGGTAGAGATAGGCCGGCGCGCAATCCTCGGCCGTGCCGAGGCGCTGCAGCGGGATCGCCTTTGCCGTGGCCTGCAGTTTCTCCTCCGACGAATAGCGGCGGTGGAAGTCGGTCATGATGGTGCCCGGCGAGACGGCGTTTACCCTGATGCCGTCCGGCGCAAGTTCCCGCGCCAGCGCACGGCTCCAGGTCGACACGAAGGCTTTCGCGCCGGAATAGAGCGAGGAGCCGGCGCTGCCGCCGGTGCGCGCGGAAATCGACACCGTGTTGACGATCGATGCCGCCTCGGCATCCCGCAGGCGAGGAATGAGCGCCGCCGTCAACGCGACCGTGGCGCGGATGTTGAGATCGAGAATGGCATCATAAGCCGCAGGCGTTTCTTCGGCCGGCACCCGGCCGCCCATCGTCCCGGCATTGTTGACGAGGACGTGGATCGGGCCGCCTTCCGACAGCACCGCGGCAGCTAGTCCCTCGCCGCCACCGGGGACGGAAAGGTCCGCCGCCAGCACGCGCAGCCGGCCGAGCGCCTCGGCCGTCAGGCCTGGCGTCAGGTCACGCGCAACATATTCCTCCGTACGGCCGACATGCGCGACGACCTCCGCCCCGCAGGCGAGGAAGCCCCGCGCGACCGCCGCGCCAATGCCGCGTCCCGCCCCGGTGATCACCACCCGCTGGCCTCCGAACAGGCTCTGGTCAAATCCTTGCATCGTCACGCTCCCCCGCCTGCCTCTGCCCTTTGTGTCCGGCCGCTGCCAGCACCGCGCCGATCACCACCAGCAGCCATCCACCGATCAGGATCATCCCGCCCGCCGGCGCCGCATTCTCGAACAGCCGGTCGCCGAGAAAGCGACGGGCGGCAAGGTCGCCGGAGAACAGCAGTGTCCCGACGATCAGAACGAGGCCGGAGGCCGCGCGCCACCGGAGGAGATCGCGCGGCAGCGCCGCCAGCGCCAGGAGAACCGGCGCGTGCACCAAGGCGATCGCGGCGGCGATGGCCACGAAGCGATCGTCGCCGCCATGCGCGGCAACGGCGGCACCGCCGACGCCCAGCATGCCGAGAAGGCCGGCGGCGATGATCAGGACGGATCGGAGGGCTTTCTGCATCCTGCCTGTCTAGCGCAAGCCCGCGCGCCGGCACAGCCTTTCCGGCACTGCCCGAGGACAGCGGAAAAGTTGCACGACCGCCGGTCACTTTACCTTTGCCGCCCGATTTGCGACCAACGGGGACACGGAGAACTCCATGCCCCCTCGTCATTTCGATCCCGACAGCGACCTGCCCATCCTGGTGGCGGCCACCAAGGCGGCTGCCGAAATCGTCCTGTCGGGATTTGGCGGGGAGCTCGATCATGAGACGAAACGCGATGCCTCGCCCGTGACGGAGTGGGACCGGGCGGCCGAGCGGCTGATCGTCGACGCGCTAACCAACGCATTTCCCGACATCCCGATCGTCGCGGAGGAACAGATCGCGGAGGGACATCTCCCCCCCGATCTCGGCTACCGCTTCTTTCTAGTCGATCCGCTCGACGGCACGCGTGAATTCGTAGCGGGCCTCCCCGACTTCACCGTCAACATTGGCCTAGTGGAGGATGGGGTCCCCGTTTGCGGTGTCATTCTCGCGCCCGCCTTCGACGAGCTCTACGTCGGTAGTGCCAGAGGCGCGTTCAAGTCGCGGCGCCTGCGCAACGGCGACTGGACCGATCCCGAGATCATCGGCACGCGGCGGGGACCGGACCGGTTGCTGGCCCTTGCCAGCCGGTCGCACCGCACGCAGGAGACCAACAGCTACCTCGCAGGCCTCTCGCTGGAAGCGGTCATCCCGGTCGGTTCGTCGCTGAAGTTCTGCCGTATCGCCGAAGGAGCAGCGGACCTATACCCTTGTTTCGGCCGCACCATGGAATGGGACATCGCCGCCGGCCACGCTCTGCTGAACGCGGCCGGAGGAAGCGTCAGGCAAATCGACGGCAGCGAGATGCGCTACGGCCAGCGCGGCCGGCCCGATCTGGCGGACTTTGCCAACCCGCATTTCATCGCGACCGGTCAGACAAGCTTGCCCACACCCTAGACCGTTGGCTTCACCTCATTGCGAGGCTCGCCCGGCGCGCTTAACTACGCGGGCAGAACTCGGCGCCGGTGCCCTTTCTGTGGGCAACGTCGCCGACGGCCTCTTCTCTCAGAGCTTCATCCCGGTTCGTTGACATACGGGCCCCTTGTCAGGATTATCGCCTTGCTCCGTAAGATCGAAACCGCCGCCACCCCGGCTTCCGCCGTATCGCCTCCGGCAATGCCCGCGCCAAAGGCCGACAAGCGGCCTGAGCGGTTCGAACAGCACGGCCGCACGCGCGAGGACGACTATGCCTGGCTGCGGGCCGGCAACTGGCAGGATGTGTTCAAGGACACCTCGGTGCTCGACCCGTCCATCCGCGCCTATCTCGAGGCCGAGAACGCCTATCAGGACGCGGCGATGGCACCGACTGCGGCGCTGCGCGAGGCGCTGATCGCCGAGATGCGCGCGCGGATCAAGGAGGACGACAGTTCCGTCCCCGCGCCCGACGGCGCGTTCGAATACGGCGTCGCCTACCGCGAGGGCGCCGAATATCCGCGCTACATCCGCCGTCCGCGCGGCGGCAGCCTTGGCGACGAGACGGTGATCTTCGATGCCGAGAAGGAAGCGGCGGAGCGCAGCTACTTCTCGCTCGGCGGCGTCGATCATTCGAGCGACCACAAATGGCTTGCCTGGTCGGCCGACGACAAGGGCTCCGAATTCTACGCCATCGCGCTCCGCGATCTCGCCACCGGCGAGGACCAGCCGCTGCGGATCGAGGATACCAGCGGCGGCGTCGTCTGGTCGGCGAAGTCGCGCGGCTTCTACTACACCCGCCTCGACAGCAACCATCGCCCGAGCCGGGTCCACTACCACAGGCTTGGCGACGATCCCTCTGACGACGCGCTGATCTACGAAGAGACCGATACTGGATTCTTCATGGGCGTCGGCAAGACCCAGTCGGGCGAGTACGTGGTCATCCACATCCACGACCACGAGACCTCCGAGGCCTGGCTGATCCCCGCGCTTAATCCGGCGGCCGAGCCACGGCTTCTCGCCGAGCGGGAGACCGGCGTCGAATACGATGTCGACGAGGCCAACGGCACCCTCTACATCCTCACCAATGCCGACGGCGCGCGCGACTTCAAGATCGTCACCGCCCCCGTCGACGCCTCCCGCCGCGCCGAGTGGACCGACTATGTCGCGCACGAGGATGGCCGGCTGATCCTGAGCCACATGGTGCTGAAGGAGCACTTGATCTGGCTGGAGCGCCGCGACGGCCTGCCGCGGATCGTCGTCAAGCGCCTGTCGGATGGCGAGGAACACGCGGTCGCCTTCGACGAGGAGGCCTATTCGCTCGGCCTGTCCGGCACCTACGAGTTCGACACAACGGTGATCCGCTTCACCTATTCCTCCATGACGACGCCGTCGCAGACCTTCGACTACGACGTCGCGACGCGCGAGCGCACGCTTCTGAAGACGCAGGAAGTGCCGTCCGGCCATGATGCCGGCGACTACGTGACCCGCCGCATCTTCGCCACCGCCGCCGACGGCGAGCGCGTCCCGGTCTCGCTGCTCTACCGCAAGGACACGGCGCTCGACGGCACGGCGCCGCTGATGCTCTACGGCTACGGCGCCTACGGCATCTCGATCCCCGCCTCGTTCTCGACCAATGCGCTGAGCCTCGTCGACCGCGGCTTCGTCTGGGCCACCGCCCACATACGCGGCGGCAAGGACAAGGGTTTCGCCTGGTATGCCGCCGGACGGCGCGAGCACAAGGAGAACACCTTCTCCGATTTCATCGCCGTCGCCGACCATCTGGTCGCCGAGAAGTTCACGTCGCACGACCGGATCGTCGCGCAAGGCGGCTCGGCCGGCGGCATGCTGATGGGCGCGATCGCCAACATCGCGCCGGAAAAGTTCGGCGCCGTGGTGGCGGTGGTGCCCTTCGTCGACGTGCTCTCGACCATGCTCGACGACACGCTGCCGCTGACCCCGCCGGAATGGCCGGAATGGGGCAACCCGCTGGCCTCTGAAGCCGACTACGACCGCATCACCGGCTACAGCCCCTATGACAATGTCACGGCGAAAGCCTATCCGCCGATGCTGGTGCTGGCCGGCCTGACCGACCCGCGCGTCACCTATTGGGAGCCGGCGAAATGGGTGGCGAAGCTGCGGGCGCTGAAGACCGACGACCACCTCCTCCTTCTGCGCACCAACATGGACGCCGGCCATGGCGGCGCCTCCGGCCGCTTCGCGAGGCTGGAGGAGATCGCCTACATCTACGCCTTCTCGCTGCTGGTGATGGGCAAGAGCTGAGGGTCCGTCGCCCGCTTTCCGCCTACCTGGCCAAATGCCCGCCGGCCCACCTCTCCGATTGTCATCCCGGCCTTGAGCCGGGATCCATTCCTCTGCGCTTCGTCAATCGGTCCAGTGCAGAAGGGAAGGTCGACCGGAGTGGTGTTGTTCGGCGATTTCGAATGGATCCCGGCTCATGGCCGGGATGACGAACCGGAGAGGATTGCGTTCTTCAGTCGTCGTCGGAGCGGGCTGCGCCCTTCGTTCGATATCGGCAAGAGCTGTGCCCTTCCTTCGACGTCGGAAAGGGCTGCGCCCTTCACTCGATGTTGGGAAAAGCTGTGGACCTCAAATGATGATGGAGGCTCGCTCGTCCGCGCCGAACGTGCCACGTGCCGCCATCTTCCCAGCCCTCACCCTCCGATCGCCGGCACCGCCTTCAGATAAGCAGCGATCGCTTCGCGGTCCGCCGCTGGTAGCTTGGCAAGGTTCGCCTGAACCTCGACCATGGCCCCGCCAACGGAATCGTAGTCCGGCGTGAAGCCCGTCTCGAAATAGCTGACGAGATCCTCCTCAGACCAGTCCTTGGTGCTGCCGCCGGGGGTGATGTTCGGCACCCGGCCCTTGCCGGCCGGGTTCGGTGCTCCGCCGAGCCAGTTCGCCGTGTCGAGCCCGCCCGCGCCGCCGAACTGCCGCGGCGTGTGGCACTCGCCGCAATGGCCGGGGCCCTCGACGAGGTACTGCCCGCGCTTCACCGCCGCCGGGGCATCCGAGGCCAGCGTCACCACCGGTGCGGGATCGAGGAAAACGCGCTGCCACAGCGCAACGCCGCGCCGGATGTTGAACGGGAAGGTCAGCTCGTTCGACGGCGCAGCGCCGGAGACCGGCGGCACGGTCTTCAGGAACGCCCAGAGGTCGGCGACATCCTGCGGTGCCATGCGGACATAGGACGGGTAGGGAAAGGCCGGATAAAGCGCGCTGCCGTCGCGGGCGATGCCGCGCTGCATGGCATTGGCGAAATCGGCATAGGTCCAGTCGCCGAGGCCGTCGGCCTTGTCGGGCGAGATGTTCGGCGCGTGAAAGGTGCCGAAAGGCGTGACCAGCGGTTCGCCGCCGCCCAGCTGCAGTTTGGCCTCGCCCTCTGCCTTCGGCGCTGCATGGCACGACGTACAGCCCCCGGCCCAGAAGACAGCCTGTCCCCTGCCCGCGTCCCCCGTCGCCTCTTCGACGAGCGATGCCGCCTCCAGCCGTTGCGGCATGGTGAGAGCATAGAAGCCGGCGCCGGCCAGAAGGAGGATGCCGGCCGAGACCAGAAGAAGACGCTTCACCCTGTCGACGCTCCCCTGCCTGCCCCGTCACTGACCCGGCCACCGGGCACAGCGCCCGTTCAGCCCGCCGTCGCCATCCGCCTGCGACCCATAACGCCAGCAAATGACGTCGCCTGCCAGCGCGGGCAAAGCCAGCTCTGCCATCCGATCGGCCTTGGCTGACGAAGCCCTCTCTCCTGCGGGGCGTCCGACCTACTTGTCGACGCGGAATTCCTGGTGGCAGCTCTTGCAGTTGGCGGACACCGTCTGGAACGACGCCTCGAAGCTGTCGAGGTCGGCTGGCTTGGCGGCGATGGCGGCGGCGATGTCACCTTGGAACTTCGTCAGCTTGGCCTTGAACTCTTCCGGCTTCTGCCAGATCGCCGGCGCGGCCTCGGTGTCGCCGCCGGTCTTGCTGTCCTCGGGGAACAGGCCGCCGAATTTTTCGGCCGAGGCCTGCATGTCGGTGAACACGGCGGCAGCGGTTGCCGCGTCGAAGGGCTTCTCGCCTTTCAGCATCTGCCCGCTGGCCTTGGCCGCCTTGCCGATGGTCTTCATGGCGGTCTGGCGCTCTTTGATGACGTCGAGGTTCTGGGCCGAAGCCGGAAGCACGAGCGGCGCGACGGCCAGCATGCCGAGGCAGGCGAAGGCGAGAGAATTCATCTTCATCGTCGTTCTCCATTGCACGCGCGCACCGGCGGCGCTTCCCGCCATTGGACGGGAGATCGCCGTCATCCGCAATCTGGAATCTTTCTCAACTCGGCGTGACTAACGATTTCTCCGCACACCAAAACGAAAACCCCGTCGCGCAAGAATGCGCGACGGGGTCATAGACTAGCTCAGGGAATAGGTGATCAGGCGCCGGTGGCCTCGTAGCGCTCGAGCACGTAGTCCCAGTTGATGAGGTTGTCGACGAACGCTTCCAGGTACTTCGGCCGCGCGTTCCGGTAGTCGATGTAGTAGGAATGCTCCCAGACGTCGACGCCGAGGATAGGCTCGGCGCCGTGCACCAGCGGGTTCTCGCCGTTCGGGGTCTTCATGATCGACAGCTTGCCGTCCTTGACCGCGAGCCAGGCCCAGCCCGAGCCGAACTGGCCCTTGCCGGCATCCATGAAATCGTTCTTGAACTTGTCGTAGCCGCCGAGGTCGCTATCGATCGCGGTCTGCAGCTTGCCCGGCAGGCTCTTGCCGCCGCCGTCCTTCTTCATCCACTTCCAGAAATGGATGTGGTTGTAGTGCTGCGCGGCATTGTTGAAGAGCGGCTGGTTCTTGCCGAACGAGGCTTTCACGACTTCCTCGACCGAAGCGTCCGCCATGCCGGCTTCGGCGGCGAGCTTGTTGCCCATTTCGACATAGGCGTTGTGGTGCTTGTCGTGATGGTACTCGAGGGTCTCCTTCGACATGTAAGGCTGCAGGGCCTCGTAGTCGTACGGCAGCTCGGGAAGCGTGAAAGCCATGATGGTCTCCTTAAGGGGTCAGACGGCGGACGTGGCCCGTGTCAGGGACCGTCCGCGCCAATCACGTGGGCATAGTTAGCGTGTTGCGGCCGGAAGGCCATGCGCATTCGCGCGTGAGCGCCGAAGTTCCGGTCGCGCTATCAGGCTGCGAGCGACGCCGTCGCGCGGGCGAATTGCCAGTACAGCTCCCGGGCGCGCTCGTAGAAAGGCCCGACCTGCAAGGCCCTGCCCTCGATCCGGGTCACCGGCACGACCTTGGAATGATTGCCGGTCGAGAAGATCTCGTCGGCACTGAGGAAATCTTCCACCGTCAGGCTGCGCTGGACCACCCCGACCCCATCCGCGTCGAACAGGCTGATGATGCGCTGGCGCGTGATCCCGTTCAGGAACGTGCCGTTCGGGATCGGCGTGAAGAGCACGCCGTCCTTCGCCATGAAGACGTTCGAGGTGCCGGTCTCCGCGACATTGCCGATCATGTCGCGCAGCAGCGCGTTGTCGAAACCCCGACCGCGCGCCTCCATGATCGCGCGACCATTGTTGGGATAGAGGCAGCCGGACTTCGCGGCGGTCGGCATCGTCTCCGGCGTCGGCCGGCGGAAGGGCGAGACCGTCAGAGAGAATCCTTCAGGCGAGATCATCGGTGATTCGTAGAGGCACAGGCAGAACCGGGTCGATTCCGGCGCCGCCGGAACGCCCATGTAGCCGCCCTCCTCCGCCCAGTACATCGGGCGGATGTAGACCGCGGTGTTGCCGTCGAAACGCTGCAGCCCCTCGGCGACGAGGCCGACGATCTCTGCGCCCGTCATTGTCGGCTGCAGCCCTAAGGCGGTCGCGGAATAGTTGACGCGGTCAGCATGGAGATCGAGGTCGGGCGCCAGCCCGTCGAACCAGCGGCCGCCGTCGAACACCGAGCTGCCGAGCCACATGGCGTGGCTGCGCGGGCCGATGATTGACGGATTGCCTTCCAGCCATTCGCCGTCGAGAAAGGTGAAGGTGCGGCTGAGGGGCGAGGCCATGGTCTTCCTTTCGGGCTGCGGCCAGAAAGCCGCGCAGAAATCACCGGTCCGACCCGGCGCCGTGCCGTCATGCCACGCCGTGCCGGACAGGCAAAGCCTTCCCCTCGGCGCGCACCGGCCTATGACAATCGCCAGGGCATGCTGTTCGGGAGTAGCATTGTGCATTCGATTTTCGTCTTCGACGCCTACGGCACACTGTTCGACACCGGCGCCGCCGTCGCCCGCCATGCGGCCGAGCTCGGCGCGGCAAGCGACAAGCTCGCCGAAGTCTGGCGCCGCAAGCAGCTGGAATATTCCTGGGTCCGCACGCTGATGGGTGACGGCGCCCGGGACTTCTGGACGCTGACCGAAGAGGCGCTCGACCATGCCCTCGCCACCTTGCCGGCGGCCAATCCGGCCTTGCGTGCGCGGCTTCTCGAAGCCTATCGCGACCTCGACGCGTTTGCCGAAGTGCCGGAGGCGCTGCGCAAGCTGAAGGAGCGCGGGACGCGGCTCGCCATCCTGTCGAACGGCTCGCACGAGATGCTGGTGCGGGCGGCGCGGGCGGCCCGCATCGACCATCTCCTCGACGACATCTTCTCGGCCGAAGATGTCCGGCGCTACAAGACCGCCACCGAGGTCTACGAACTGGTGACCACTGCCTACCGGGTCTATCCCGATGCCGTCTCGTTCCAGTCTTCCAATCGCTGGGACATTGCGGGCGCCACCAGCTTTGGCTTCCGCACGGTCTGGATCAACCGCAACGAGGCGCCGGACGAGTATCAGGACCTTCCGCCGGCACTTGTCCTTCCCGATCTTGCCGGCCTTGCCTCCCGGGCCTGACCCAGAGGTGTTGCCTCTCGACCACAATCCCGGCAAAGCGTTCGGACAGCGCAACCTTCAGCTTCACTGCCTTGTTCAGGCTGCAAAATCGGGCGACGTCGGTTGCCTGTGATTCTCCCGGCCGGGAGGACAATCTTCCCACGACAGGCAGGCCATGAACGACAAGCTCCTCGACCGCGGCATCTCGCGCCGCCATCTCCTGCTCGGCCTCGGGCTTGGCGCGACGGCCTTGGCGGCCGGCTGCACCACCGGCCCGCGCGCCCGGATCCTCGGCAGCTATGATGGCGCGGTCCAGCCGGAATACGGCGGCTCGCTTGCCATGTACGGACCAATCGACGACGGCGGCTACCTCATTCCCGGCATCAATCCGCAGCGCGTCGATCCGCGGTTCTTCCGCCAAGAAGTTGCCGATCCAACCGGCGAGGCCCCCGGTACGGTGGTCATCGACACCAACAACTTCTACGCCTACTTCACCGAGCCGGGCGGCCGCGCGATGCGCTACGGGATCGGCGTCGGCCGCGATGGCTTCTCCTGGAGCGGCCGCGCCGTGATGCAGTGGAAGCGCAAGTGGCCCCGCTGGACCCCGCCGAACGAGATGATCGACCGCCAGCCGGAACTCGAGCCCTACCGCAATGTCGGCATGGACCCGGGCCTGATGAACCCGCTCGGCGCGCGCGCGCTCTACCTCTTCCAGAACGGCAAGGACACGCTGTACCGCTTGCATGGGACGCCACAGTACTGGACGATCGGCACGGCTGTCTCGTCAGGCTGCGTTCGTTTCATGAACCATGACATCATCGACCTCTACGAGCGTGTGCCGAACGGCGCACCGGTCGTCGTCGTCCAGAACGGCATGGTCTAAACACGAGTTCCGCGCCGCCCGAGAAGGGTGGTGGAATTAAAAACGGCGGGATCCTCGGATCCCGCCGTTTTCGTTCGACTGCTGTTGTCCGCAGATCGGGAGAACCAAGCCTATCCTGCCCGCCGCTCCCGCTCGATCGTCGACAGCCGGTGCTCGACCTCGCCTTGCCGGACCATGCCCGGGACCAGGAAGAGATCGACAATCTGGCCGATGCCCAGAAGACCGAAGGTCAGCAGCCACAAAAGCCCGGTCCAAGGCCGGCCGAGGTAGAAGCGGTGCAGCCCGCAGAAGCCGATCAGGCAGCCGAGCCAGAGGAGGTAGGCGGTGGGCGTCGATCTCATGCAGGCGTTTTCCTTCTTTCCATAGACCCTCAATATGGGATCTGCGGACGCGCTACGGCAGAGGTCAGTGCCAACGGCCGGTTATTTTCCGCGTTTCAGGCTTCCGAGCACCCCGCGCAGGATGGCGCTGGTAACGGTCGAGGCGACCGTGCGCCCGACCTGCTTCATCACCGTCTCCGTCAGTGTCTGGCGCTGGTAGCCGGAAGACTGCCGCCGCGGCGCCGAGCGGCGCGCGACGGGTGCGTCCCGCTCTTCCTCGACCTCCTGCGCGTCGTCGCGCCCGCCGCCGCCGAGGCCGAAGTCCGGCAGCTGGAAACCGGTGCGCGTGCGGGCCGGCGGTAGGTCACGCGCCTCGGCCGCCCGCGCCTCAGCCTCTTCGGCGCGCTGCCGTGCGCCTTCGGCGCGGCGCTCCGAGACGTCGCGGCTCGCGGCAGCTTTCGCCTCGGCCTCGGCCCGGCGCTGATCCTCTTCCTTCTTCAGGTCAGCGGCCGCCCGGCCGACCAGCATCTCGTAGGCGGACTCAGCGTCGATGGTGACGTCGTAGAGCCCGGCGACGGGGCTCTGGCGCATCACCTCGGCCCGTTCGTCATCGCTGATCGGCCCGACGCGCCCGGCCGGCGGACGGATCAGCGTCCGCTCCACCATCGAGGGCACGCCGCCCTTGGTCAGCGTAGACACCAGCGCCTCGCCGACGCCGAGTTGGGTGATCGCGGCGAAGCAGTCAAATTCCGGGTTCGGGCGGAAGGTTTCGGCAGCGGTCTTCACCGCCTTCTGCTCGCGCGGCGTATAGGCGCGCAGCGCGTGCTGCACCCGGTTGCCGAGCTGTGCTAGCACCGATTCCGGTAAGTCCAGCGGGTTCTGCGTGACGAAGTAGACGCCGACACCCTTGGAGCGGATCAGCTTCACCACCTGCTCGATCCGGTCGGTCAGGATCTTCGGCGCGCCGTCGAACAGGAGATGCGCCTCGTCGAAGAAGAAGACGAGCTTCGGCTTTTCGGGATCGCCGATCTCAGGCAGCTCCTCGAACAGTTCGGACAGCAACCAGAGCAGGAAGGTCGCGTAGAGCCGAGGATTGAGCATCAGCCGGTCGGCGGCCAACACGTTGACGTAGCCGCGGCCGTCGCGGTCGGTGCGCATGAGGTCGGAAATCTTCACCGCCGGCTCGCCGAAGAAATCAGCGGCGCCTTGCTGCTCCAGTACCAGGAGCGAACGCTGGATGGCGCCGACGGACTGCTTGGCGACATTGCCGTAGAGCCGCGAGATTTCCTCGGCATTCTCCGCGACGTGGCCGAGCATGGCCTGCAGATCCTTGAGGTCAAGCAGCAGCAGCCCTTCCTCGTCGGCGATCTTGAAGGCGATGTTGAGAACGCCCTCCTGCGCGTCGGTGAGGTTCATCAGCCGCGCCAGCAAAAGCGGCCCCATTTCCGCGACGGTCGCGCGGATCCGGTGCCCCTTCTCGCCGAAGATGTCCCAGAACATCGTGGGATAGGCGTCGTGGTAGTAGGGATCGAGCCCGATCGCCGCCGCGCGGGCGACCAAATAGTCCTTGTCCTCGCCGCGCACCGCGATGCCGGAAAGGTCGCCCTTGATGTCGGCGCAGAACACCGGCACGCCCGCCTCGGAAAACCCTTCGGCCAAAATCTGCAGCGTGACCGTCTTCCCCGTCCCGGTGGCGCCGGTGACGAGGCCGTGCCGGTTCGCGAGCTTCAGGTCGAGATATTCGCCTTGCTTGATCGCACCATTGGGAGCTTGACTGGATCCCAGGAAAATCTTGCCGTCTTCGAGCATCCGCCCCTCCCATGTCATCGCGCCTACTATGCCCTGCGCCCGCACGGACACAATGCGGAGGCCCTATCGGGGTGCCAGGCAAGGCGGTTTTGCCGATTGCCTCTTTCTCGGCGCTTTGCAATGGTCCGCCCATGCCGAACGGGCCGCAGATCAGCGGTGGCGCGGGACCAAGGAGGGTTTACCGATGGAAGAAGTATTAAACCGCATCGCGGCGGAAACGGGCCTGACACATGACAAGGCGAAGGAAGCCGTCGGGCATATCCTCGCCTACATGAAGGCGGAAGGCACGGACCCCGCGGTCGAGACGATGATCGCCGAGACGCCCGGCGCCAACGAGGCGATCGCTGCAGCCGGCGGTGGCGGCGGCGGCATGCTCGGCAGCGTGATGGGGGCGTTCGGCGGCGGGATCATGGCGCTCGGCGCCAAGCTGATGGGCCTCGGCCTCGACATGGGGCAAATCCGGATGATCGCATCCGAGCTGATCACCTACGCCAAGGCGAATGCCGGCGATGAAACCGTCGACCGTGTCATCGCCACCACGCCGGGCCTCGCGCAGTTCGCCTGACGCCTCCGCCCATCGGGGTGGGACACGAGGAGGGCGGTTTTGGCCGACCCTCCTCGCAGCAGGCACACCGTCTCGTGACCGGCCCCGGGACTGAGGCGGGCCGCTGAGCTTGGAAGCCACGCGGCGAACGGGTATGACGACCTGATGCCCGCGACAAACGACGTGAAATTGGAGCGCCCGGACGGTAAAGCCGTTTCGGCGGCTGACCTGGATATGACGATAGAGATCAACACGGCACGGCCGCGGGTTGCCAGGACCTGGTCCTACCGCCTTTCCCGGCTTCTGCGCCGGCCGCCGCTGCTCGTGCATCTCGCCGGTTTCGCGCTGATCGTGCTGATCCCCGCGTTGGTGTTCAGCGCCTTCCTGATCCTGCAGTTCTCGTCGCAGCAGAAGGAGATCGCCGCCGGCCAGGTCTCCGATACCGCCGAAATTATCTCCGACGCGGTCGACCGCGAGATCTACGGCCTCATGACGGCCGCCAAGGTGCTGGCGGCATCGGCCTTCGTCAACGAGGACGACCTGACGGAGATGCACCGGCGCGCGGCCGCCGCCCTCGCCACGACCAAGACCGACGCAGTGCTGATCGACCCGGCACTGCGCGTCGTCGTCGACACGCGGGTGCCGCTCTCCGAGCCGCTGACCGGCACCACCGATGCCCGCGCCGCGGAAATGGTGTTCCGGACCCGCCTCCCCTACATCTCCGACATCATTGGCGCAGCTGCCGACCAGCAGGCGTTCCACATCGCGGTTCCGGTGATCCGCGGCGACCGGGTGATCTACGTCCTGGCGATCGCCAAGCGCGCCAAGGATCTGCGCTCCGTCATCGCCGACCGGAACCTGCCGCAGACATGGACGGCGATGATCACCGACCGCCAGGGCAACCGGGTCATCGCGGCTCTCGCCACCGAGGGCCGCATGCGCGAAAGCCAGACGCCGTTCGAAAATCCGTCGATCGTCGGGTCGCTCGGCGATGCGCTCGGTCCCGACCTGATCGAGGCGTCCTACGGCTCGATCCTAACGGGATGGACGACCCGCGTCGCCGTCCCCGACTCGGTTATCGGGCGGCCGATCATGCGCTCCTGGCTCATGCTGGTCGGCACCGGCGTGGTGCTGCTGCTGTTCTGCGTCGGCCTTGCCGTCTTCTTCGGCCGCCGCGTCGCCTCGCCTATCCGCCATCTCGCCAGCCAGGCACGGGCGATCGGCAAAGGCGAGCCGGCTTTGCCGGTGCAAACCAACATCGAGGAAATTGCCGAGGTCTCGAAGATCCTGGCGCATTCTTCGCGCGAGCGGCGAGAGGCGGAAGAGCAGAACCGCTTTCTGATGCGCGAGATGACCCACCGCGCCAAGAACCAGTACGCTCTCATCGCCGCCATCGCGCGGCGGGCCGCCAAGGAAAGCGCGAGCACCAACGAGTTCCTGGACACGCTGTCGGAAGCCTTGAGCTCGCTCGCCCGTTCGGCGGACCTCCTCTCCGACGGCGGCTGGGAGAGCGCTGCGCTGGACGGTTTGGTGGAAACCCAGTTGAAGGCTTTCGGTGCCGGCAAGGGCGGGCAGATCGAGACGCACGGACCAAACGTCCGCCTTAGCCCCACGGCCGCGCAAACCATCGGCCTTGCCTTGCACGAGCTCGCGACGAATGCCGCTAAATATGGCGCGCTGTCCGTCAACGAGGGCTATGTGCGCATCGACTGGACGCTCGACCCCGTCTTCAGCCTCACCTGGCGCGAGATCGGCGGGCCTGTGGTGGTGCCGCCGAAACGCTCCGGTTTCGGCACGCTGGTGACGCAGAAGATGACGGCGCGCGCCCTCGGCGGCGAGGTCGAGATGGCCTATGCGCCGTCGGGGGTGGTCTGGAAGCTAACCGCGCCGCCGGAGATGATCATCGCCAGCTGATGCGGCGACGGCCCCGGCCGCCCAGCGTGTCATCTCTCCGCGCCGAACCGCGGACGGCGCTTGTGCGTCGTCGGTCAGCCACGGCCTGACGGATCGTGCTGACCCGTCAGGCCGTGCCCATCATGCCTGGCCGGTTACCCGCCAGATAACGTTGCCGACATCGTCCGCCACCAGCAGCGAACCGTCCGGGCCGATCGCGACGCCCACCGGGCGGCCATAGGATGCCTTCTCGTCCGGGGCGAGGAAGCCCGAGAGGATGTCGCGCGGCGGGCCGGAGGGCTTGCCGTTCTCGAACGGAATGAAGATGACCTTGTAGCCGCTGAGCGTCGAGCGGTTCCAGGAGCCGTGCTGACCGATGACCATGCCGTCGGGAAAGCCTGGAAGCGTGCCGGCCGGCATCCAGCAGAGGCCGAGCGAAGCGGTATGGCCGCCGAGCGCGTAGTCGGGCGTCAGAGCGCTCGCGACCTTCGCCTTGTCCTGCGGCACCCGGCCGTCGACGGTCTGGCCCCAGTAGCAATAGGGCCAGCCGTAGAAGCCGCCATCCTTCACCGACGTCAGGTAGTCCGGCGGCGTCTCGTCGCCGAGGCCGTCGCGCTCGTTGACGACGGTCCACAGCGCCCCGGTCGTCGGCTCGAAGGCAAGACCCACGGCATTGCGCAGGCCGCCAGCGAAGATGCGGTTGGTGCCGGCGGCCAGATCCAGCTCGTAGATCGCCGCCCGGCCCTCCTCGGCTTCCATGCCGCTGTCCCCGATATTGCTGAGCGAGCCGACGCCGGCATAGAGCTTTTGGCCGTCGGGGCTCAGCAGCAGGCTGCGCGTCCAGTGGCCGCCCGGCTTGAAGGTCGAGAGACGCTTGCCTGTCCCGGTGATCTTGCTGGCGCCCGCGGTGTAGGGAAACGCCATGACGCCATCGGTATTGCCGACATAGAAGGTGTCGCCGGCCAGCGCCATGCCGAAGGGACGGTTCAGGTTTTCGAGGAAGACGTTGGAGCTCTCCGCCACGCCGTCGCCATCGGCGTCGCGAAAGGCGAGGATGCGGTTCATGCTGACGCCGACGGCCGCCGCGCGCTTCATCGTGGCATACATCGCGTAGTCGAAGGCGGTCTTGATCGGGCCGTTGTCGCCCATCGCCTCGGCCACCAGCACCTCGCCGGTCGGCAGGACATGGATCCAGCGCGGATGCTTCAGGCCGGTGGCGAAGGCATTGACCTTCAGGCCGGGCGCGGCGACCGGCGTCTGGTTGCCGGTCCAGCCCTTGGCCGTCGGCATCTTCAGCGTCGGAATGCCCTGGGGCTTGGCCGCCGGGATCGACGGCGCGGTTCCCATGGCCTGTGCATGGTCGCTTCCCTCGAACTTGCGCAAGCGGATCGCCGCGGCGCCGACCAGCGCGACGACGTGTCCGAAGATATTGGTGATGCTCATTCTGTGCCCCCTCATGTTGCCGCGCAAACTAGCGGATGCGGACGTGGCTGGAAACCTGCGCCAGCGGCGATTTGCAGGCATTGGCGGGCATTACAGAGGACGCATACTGACGCAGGGACGGAGCCAATGCGGCGCCCCCTGCGATTGGCGAATTCACGATCTCTGTGAAAGATGCTCTGGTCCCGGAAAACAGGAAAACGCGCTGTGCGCGCCCCGCCAAGCGAAAATCTCTCTATGTATGTCGCCGGGAGGAACCGCGATGATGGCTGACGACTGCAGCGAGGCCGACTGGCGGCAGCTGGCCGAGAAGGCGCTGGCCGGTGCTCCGTTTTCCACTCTCGTCTCGCACAGCGAGGACGGCATCGCCTACGGACCGGTTTACGCCGAATCGGCCGTGCGCCCGATCCTGCGCGGTACGCTGGCGCCCTGGTCGATCGCGCAGCGGCTCGACGATCCCGATCCCGCGCGCGCCAACCATCAGGCCCTCGCCGACCTCGACGGCGGTGCGGATGCGCTGGTGCTGGTGCTGGAGGGCGCGCCCTCGGCTTACGGCTTCGGCTTGCCCGCCGCGGCGCTGGAAACCGCGCTCGCCGGGGTGATGCTGGACATCGTCCATCTGCGGCTCGAGGGTGGGGAGGATGCGCTTGCCGCCGCCGAAGGAACTGCCGCGATCGCCTTGGCGCAAGGCGTTCCAACGGATGCGCTCGATCTCGACCTCTGCCAGGATCCGCTCGGTGCCATGGCGGTTGCGGGACGCTTTCCGCCGGACGACCATGACCTCCAGCGAGCGTTTGCAACCGGCTTCGATCGGTATCTCGCCCGCGGCTTTACCGGCCGCTTTGCCGAGGCGGACGGCCGGATTTACCACGAGGCCGGCGCGACCGAGGCGCAGGAACTCGGCGCCGTGCTGGCGGGCGCGGTTTACGCCCTGCGGAGCCTCGACGGTCACGGCGTCGACCTTTCGCAGCTGCCGCGCCGGATCGGTTTCACCCTCGCCGCGGACCAGAAGCAGTGGCTGGTGACGGCGAAGCTGCGGGCGCTGCGCTTGCTGTGGCAGCGGGTCCAGCTTCTCTCCGGCATTGCCGACCCGGCCCCTGCCCGGCTGCACGTCGAAACATCGATGCGGATGATGACGGCCGTCGACCCGCACGGCAACATCCTGCGCACGACCATCGCCGCCTTCGCCGCGGCCACCGGCGGCGCCGACCGGATTTCGGTGCTGCCGTTCACCGCGGCCAACGGCCTGCCGGAGGCCAAGGCGCGCCGGCTCGCCCGCAACACTCAGCTGATCCTGCGGGACGAGGCGGGGCTCGGCCATGTCGGCGATCCCGCCGCCGGCTCGGGCGGCATCGAGGCACTGACCGCGAGCCTTGCCGCCGCCGCTTGGCAGGAATTCCGGCAGATCGAAAGCGAAGGCGGCCTGTTCTCCAGCCTCCGCCAGGGCCATCTGCAGCGCCGGATCGCGGCGAGCCGGGCGGACCGCGCGGCAGCCATCGCCGACCGGAGCGCGCCGATCGTCGGCGTGACGCTCTACCCGCTCGCCACCCCGCGCGATATCGCCGTGGCCTTGCCCCGACCGGCTGAGCCAGCGGTGCCAGACGGCGCCCCGGAGCCGACGGTATCGCCGCTCGCCCCGATCCGTCTCAGCCAGCAGCTGGAGACCGCCACATGAGCCGCATCCCCGATTTCACCGATATCGAATGGCAGTCGCCTGTCCTGCCGACGCCGGGCCCAACGACGGAGACGGTGCAGACGCCGGAGGCCATTCCGCTCGCGGCCTTCTACACTGAGGCCGACCGATCGGCGCTGCCGAACCGGCAGACATGGCCGGGCGCCTTGCCCTATCTGCGCGGCCCCTACCCGACGATGTACGTGCAGAAGCCCTGGACGATTCGGCAATATGCCGGCTTCTCCACCGCCTCGGCGTCCAATGAATTCTACCGCGCCAACCTTGCGGCCGGACAGAAAGGCCTGTCGGTCGCCTTCGATCTCGCCACCCACCGCGGCTATGATTCGGATCACCCGCGCGTCGCCGGCGATGTCGGCATGGCCGGCGTCGCCATCGATTCCATCCTCGACATGCGCGAGCTGTTCGACGGCATCCCGCTCGGCGAGATGAGCGTCTCGATGACGATGAACGGCGCCGTCCTGCCGGTCCTGGCGCTCTACATCGTCGCCGCCGAAGAGCAAGGCGTGCCGCAGAAGGCACTGTCCGGGACCATCCAGAACGACATCCTCAAGGAGTTCATGGTCCGCAACACCTACATCTACCCGCCAGCCGCTTCGATGCGGATCGTCTCCGACATCTTTGCCCACACCGCGGCGCACATGCCGAAATACAACTCGATCTCGATTTCCGGCTACCACATGCAGGAGGCAGGAGCGACGGCGGATCTCGAGCTCGCCTACACCCTCGCCGACGGCATCGAATACGCCAGAGCCGGCGTCGCCGCCGGGATGGACATCGACAGACTCGCGCCGCGCCTCTCCTTCTTCTGGGCGATCGGCATGAACTTCTTCATGGAAGTCGCCAAGCTGCGGGCGGCACGGCTCGTCTGGGCCGAGCTCATGCAAGCGAACTTCGCCCCGAAGGACCCGCGCTCGCTGTCGCTGCGCACGCATTCGCAGACCTCCGGCTGGTCGCTGACCGCCCAGGACGTCATGAACAACGTCGTGCGCACTGCCGTAGAGGCGATGGCGGCGACGCAAGGCGGCACCCAGTCGCTGCACACCAACTCCTTCGACGAGGCTCTCGCCTTGCCGACCGACTTCTCCGCCCGCATCGCCCGCAACACCCAGCACGTGCTGGCTCGCGAGACCGGTGCCAACCGCATCATCGATCCCTGGGGCGGCTCGGCCTATGTCGATAGCCTGACGCACCAACTGGCGGCGAAAGCCCGCGCCCACATCGTCGAGGTCGAGGCGCTGGGCGGCATGGCCCGGGCGATCGAGCGCGGCTTGCCGAAGACCCGCATCGAGGAGGCCGCAGCCAAGACCCAGGCCCGCATCGACAGCGGCGCGCAGGTGGTGGTCGGCATCAACCGATACCGCAGTGAGGCCGCCGACGACATCGACGTGCGCCGCGTCGACAATGCCGACGTCCGCCGCCAGCAGCTGGAGAAGCTCGCGCGGTTGAAGGCGGAGCGCGATCCGGCGGCGGTCGCCAACGCGCTCGATGCCCTGACCGAGGCCGCCGCCCGCAACAGCGGCAACCTCCTCGCCCTCTCGATCGATGCCGCCCGCGCGCGCGCCACCGTCGGGGAAATGGCGTCGGCGCTGGAAAAGGTGTTCGGTCGGCACGTGGCGAGCGGTCAGGTGATTTCGGGCGTCTACATGCGGGAGGCCGGCACCATGCGGGGCAAGATCGACGCGGTGCTGGCAAAGACAAAGGCTTTCGCTGTCGCAGAGGGACGGCGGCCGCGTATTCTGGTGGTCAAGATGGGCCAGGACGGCCACGATCGTGGGCAGAAAGTGATCGCCTCCGCCTTTGCCGATCTCGGCTTCGACGTCGACATCGGCCCGCTGTTCCAGACGCCGGAGGAAGCGGCACGGCAAGCGGTCGAGAACGACGTCCACATCGTCGGCGCCTCCTCGCTCGCCGCCGGCCATCTCACCCTCGTGCCGGCGCTGAAGGCGGCGCTCGAAAAGGACGGCCGCGGCGACATCATGATCGTCGTCGGCGGGGTCATTCCGCCGCAGGATTTCGAGGCGCTGACGGCCGCGGGCGCCGCGGCGATCTTTCCCCCCGGCACGGTCATCGCCGAGGCGGCGGAGGATCTGCTCGCCACGCTCTCGGCCCGGCTCGGCCACACGGCGGCGGGATAAGCCCCGCTGCCGCCTCGCCCTTTTGGTCAGGGACTTGCGCGCCCGGGCCAAACGGGTGCATGCAGCCGCGAGCCACCTGACCGTCTCCCAGGCGAGGGAAATCCACCATGATCGAAGTCTACCGCGCCGACGCGATGGCGCAGATGCATGCCGAGCGCGTGAACCCCGGTGAGAGCATTCCGCCTGATGCGATCTGGATCGACCTGATCAGCCCGACCAAGGCCGAGGAGCGCATGGTCGAGACGATGTGCGCCATCGAGGTTCCGACACGCGAGGAAATGCGCGAGATCGAGGTCTCCAGCCGCCTCTACTCCGAGGACAATGCGGACTTCATGACCGCGTCGGTGGTCTTCGGCCTCGACAGCGGCTCGCCGGGCTTTGCGCCGGTGACCTTCATCCTCACCGGCAAACGCCTGGTGACGCTGCGCTACACCGAGCCGAAATCCTTCGTCATCTTTGCCGGCAAGCTCTGCCGCGATCCGTCCGACGCCACCGTCCGCCAGGCGTTGACGCTGGAAGGCGAGCCGGTTCCGCTCGGCAGCACTAAGAGCCCCAAGGTGCCGTCGGCCGATGGAATCATGATCGGCCTCGTCGAGACCGTCATCGACCGCGTCGCCGACATGATGGAGGCAATCGCCGCCGATCTCGACCGTATCGCCAGCGACATCTTCAGCGCCTCGACCCGCAAGACGCCGACCGCCAATGCCGACTTCAAGTCGCTGCTGCAGCGCATTGGCAGCGCGGGCGACCTCATCTCGCGCACGCGCGAGAGCCTTGCCACCCTCGATCGGATGATGCCTTACCTGCAGTTCGTGCTGGACCGCCGCAAGGGACCGAAAGAAGCCAAGGCGCGGGTCAAAGCGATGTCGCGCGACATCACCTCGCTGAACGATTTTGTTGCCTTCCTGTCGAACAAGACGACGTTCCTCCTCGACACCACCGTCGGCATGATCTCGATCGAGCAGAACGCCATCATCAAGATCTTCTCGGTCGCCGCCGTCGGCTTCATGCCCCCGACGCTGGTCGCCTCCATTTATGGCATGAACTTCAAAATCATGCCGGAGCTCGACTGGCAGTTCGGTTATCCCATGGCGATCGGCCTGATGCTGATCTCCGCTGTTTTGCCGCTCATCTTTTTTCGCCACAAGAACTGGCTCTAGCCAACAGGCGGCCCGGTATTGCGTCCGGTTGCGTTCGTTCGCCTACTCTTGCTGATAAATCATAGATAGAATCTTAGGTCTTGCAGAGCAATGTTCGCGTCTTAGAGCTCCCGAAAAGTGACCATGCAGACCGCAAAACTACAGGCCTCTGACGACAGAAACGATCGCGGATACGCAGAGCGTGTTCCCGGCCTGCTGTATACGGATGCAGTGAGCTTCAGCGTGGGCTGCATTTGCACGCTGCTGGCCTGCGTCGTCACCTGTTTTCAGACCAACACGGTACTGGCCTGGACGGTCTGCTACGCGCTCGGCATCGTCACATTCCTCAGGGTCATTGCTGTCTCGGTCTACGGCCGGTTCGACGCTCTTTCGCGCATCTCCAATTCCATCTGGTCCAAGTTCTATTCGATTTCGGGCCTCTTTCACGTCTTCCTCGTGGGGCTCTGGCCGCTGGCGATCTTCGCCGCGCCGCAGAACACGTCCTCGCAGCTCTTCTCCTTCGCCACCGCCATCTGTTTCCTTGTCGGACTGATTGCCCGCAATTTCGCCTCGCCGGTCCTGGTGCGCCGGCAGTTGCTGCTGGGCGCCATCCCCATGGTGACCGCGCTGATCATTCCCGGCGAGATCTGGCACGCGGCCTTCGCCTTCTTCTTCGCCGTGTTCTGCGGGACGCTGCTGCGGATCTCGGACCGGATGCGAGAGACCTTCTCGCAGGCGATGCAGGCGGCGGAGGAAAATCGGCGCCTCGCCTACAGCGACACTTTGACCGAGCTGCCAAACCGCGTCGCCATGACCCGCTTGATCGAGACCGCTGCCAAGGCCGAGACGCCCTTTGCGCTGCACTTCATCGATCTCGACCGGTTCAAGCGCCTGAACGATTCCTATGGCCATGCCTTTGGCGATCGGGTGCTAATCGAGGCGGCGGCGCGTATCGGCGGCGTTGCGGGCGCTGGAAGCACGCTGTCGCGCTTTGCGGGCGATGAGTTCGTGCTGCTGCAGATGAACGTGCGTACAAGGGCAGAGGCCAGCGAAATGGCCGCCGCGGTGATCGCCGCGATGACCGATCCGATGCGGATCGAGGGCATATCGCTGACCGTCGCCTGCAGTCTTGGAACGGCGCTCTTCCCGTCCGACGGAAGGGCGTTGAGCGAGGTCATCCAGCGGGCCGATACCGCGCTCTACGCCGCCAAGGCGGCCGGCCGTGGCCAGCACATGTTCTTCGACAAGTCGATGGAGCACCGCGAGAAGGAGCGGGTGCGGATCGAGGCGGACCTGCGCGAGGCGATCAACGAGGACCAGCTTCACCTCGTCTTCCAGCCGATCGTCGACTGCGCCACCCACAAGGTGGCCTGCTGCGAGGCGCTGCTCCGCTGGGATCACCCGTTGCGGGGCCGGTTGTCACCAGGGGTTTTCCTGCCGATCGCCGAGGAATGCGGGTTGATGAAGGCGATCACCGACATCACGCTGCGCAAGGCCTGCGAGGCCGCCGTCACCTGGCCCGCCGATGTCGGCGTGGCGATCAACCTGTCGCCGAGCCAACTCGACCGGCCGGACATCGTCGAGACCGTGCTCGCCAGCGCCCGAAATGCTGGCTTGCCGGCGGAACGCGTCGAAATCGAGATCACCGAGAACCTCTTCCTCGACCAGGACAGTTGCGTGCTCGACAAGTTGCTCAAGCTGAGAGCCGCCGGCATCCGCTTCTCGCTCGACGACTTCGGAACGGGCTATTCCAATCTCGGCTACATCTCTCGGCTGCCGCTGGACAAGATCAAGATCGACCGGTCTTTCGTCGTTCAGGCGATGCAGCACGACAATGATCGGGCCCTGCTGCGCGGCATGATTCGGCTGATCCATTCCCTGAACCTCAAGATCGTCGTCGAGGGCATCGAGAACGACGCCCAGCTGCGGATGGTGATGGCCGAAGAGCTGGTCGGGGAACTGCAGGGGTTCATTTTCGGGCAACCGCTGCCATCTCCGGCGATCGGCGAGCTTCTCGGAGCCCTCGATGGCGGTGCCATGGCAGGAGCGCTACCGCACGGCGGCAGCCCGCTCCACGCGGCCTGCACAGCATAGATTGCTGCACTGCAGCAGAAAATTAACCAAGCCCGCGAAAATTTCCGCAAATTTTAATTAAATGCTTCGAATATTATTATGGCTCGCGTACGTTTTCCCCAAAGCGCCAGGGGATATATGGAATGCAGCCCAAGACCCAAGCATCGCAGTCCCATTTCGAACAAGAGCTCAATGCCACTCTTGCGCGAACCAGCTACTTCCGTGTCGAAAGTGACCGGGACAAGGACATCATCTACCGGTTGCGCTACGAAGCCTATCGGCTGGAGAACGCCATCGTGTCACGGGACGACCGGCGGTTCCACGATCACTACGACCGCGACCCCAATACTACAGTCTTTGGCGTCAACATTGACGGTCAACTGGCCGGCACCATCCGTCTTCACGTCGTGACACCCGAGCACCCGGTCGGCCCCGCCATGGACACTTATGGCGACGTGCTGGGCCCGCTGGTGGATGCCGGCGAGAGCTTCATCGATCCCAGTCGCTTTGTTACCAACCCCGTGGCGCGTCCGGGTGCCAAGCTGCTGCCCTTCGCGGTCACCCGTCTCGCCTGCATGGCCGCTGAACACTACGAGGCGGACTGGATGCTGGCGACGGTGCGTCTGGAGCATGCGGCGTTCTACCGTCGCTTCTGCAGCCTGAAGCCGCTGACCGAGCCGAGGGCCTATCCCGGCCTCACCAAGCCGCTGATGCTGCTGGGCGAGCGCAACGAGGATATCAGCGACAGCGTCTTCACCAAGTACCCGGTGTTCTCGTCGACCCTCGGCGAACGGCTGGCCCTCTTCAGCGGCATCAGCAACGATCAGGCAAGCGCGCCTTTCAACGACAACGCCAGGGGCAAGCCCTTCGACGCGGCGTGACCGGCGCCAACGAAGGCTGGCGCTACCTTATGCCGAAAGCGCGATAGACGGGCACGCCGCTGCTGGCGCTTGGGATAGCCGATTCGGTGACGGCGATGTCGCCGAGCGCCACATGGAAGTCGGACTTGATGCAGGCGGGGTCGGTGTTGCTGGCATCCCCCGTCAGCGCCAGCGCCTGGCAGCGGCAGCCGCCGAAGTCGATGTGCTTGCGCTCGCAGGAACGGCAAGGCTCCGGCATCCAGTCGGTGCCGCGATAAGCCTCGAAGGCCGGTGACGCCGCCCAGATGTCGGCGATCGAGTGGTCGCGCACCGACCAGAAGTCGAGGTGCGGGATCGTCTGCGCGGCATGGCAGGGCAGCGCCAGACCGGCCGGGGTCACGCTCAGCGTGCGCTGGCCCCATCCGCCATTGCAGGTCTTGGGATAGCGCGCGTAATAGTCGGGGAATACCGCGTCGATGACCAGCACACCCGCCAGCCGCGCCCGCGCCTCCTCAACCTCGACGATCGTGCGGTCGACATCGGCACGCGCCGGCATCAGCTGGGCGCGGTTCTTCAGCGCCCAGCCGTAATACTGGGTATGCGCGATCTCCAGCCGCTTGGCGCCGAAGGCGACGGCCTTGTCGATCATCGCCGGCACCTGGTGAATGTTGGTGCGGTGGATCACGGCGTTCAGCGTCAGCGGAAAACCGCGCTTCACCACCTCTGCGGCAAAGGCCTCCTTGCGCTCGAACCCGCCTTTGTAGCCGCCGACCGCCTCGGTGATGGCGGCATCCGCGCCTTGCAGCGACAGCTGGATATGGTCGAGCCCGGCCTCGTAGAGAGCGTCGAGCGTCGCGAGGCTGACGCCGATGCCGGAGGTGATGAGGTTGGTGTAAAGCCCGACCTCGGCCGCATGCCGCGTCAGTTCGACGATGTCCTTGCGTGCCGTCGGCTCGCCGCCGGAAAGGTGGATGTGGATGACGCCGAGTTCAGCCGCCTCGGTAAACACCCGCTTCCAGGTCTCGGTGTCGAGTTCGGTCGAACGCGTATCGAGTTCGATCGGATTGGAACAATAGGTGCAGCGGAGCGGGCAGCGGTGCGTCAGTTCCGCCAGCAGACCGATCGGCGGCGGCGGCACGGCACGGCCGGTCTGGACGGTGGCCGGTGCGACAAGCTCGTTCATAGCGTCACCATCTGCTTGGACTGCAGATCCAGAAGAAAGCTCTCGACGTCCGGCCGGATGACCGCCAGATCGGCGGCGAAGATCAGGCTGAGCGACTCGAGGATCTCGCCAAGGCTCGCCTTGCCGTCGATCCGTTTCAGGATCTCGACCGAGACCTCGTCGGCATTGAAGATCCGCTCGGGCGCAACGAGGATAAAGGCGCCGCGCGCCTTGTCCTCGCGAAACCGGACGCCATGCGGAAAGCGCGGCACGATGTTGTCAGCAATTCCCGCCATCAGAACGTCTTCCCATCAGCACCCGGCTGCCACACGTCCGGCGGCGGCAGCTTCGGGGCGACATAGGCATGCTCCAGCGCGTCGAGCTGCGCCCACAGCACCGAGCACTTGAAGCGCAGCGCGTTCAGCACCGCGCGCTGCTCGTCCGGTCGGCGGGCATGGCGGATGCAGTAGTCGAGCGCAAAATCGGAATCGCGTTTAGCCTGCACCGGGCGCTTGTCGAAATAGGCGAGCGTTTCCGGCGAGATGAAGTCGTAGTGCTCGAGCATGCCGCGAACGCGCACGCCGATCACGCCGGGCGAGAAAAGTTCGGTCAGCGAGGAGGCGATCGCCTCGAGCAGCGTGCGCTCGCGCACGAAGGTGACGTAGGCGTCCACCGCAAAGCGGGTACCGGGCAAGATGCCCTCCCCCGCCAGCACGTAGTCGCGATCAAGCCCGACACCGTCGGTGAGGGCGATCCATTTCTCGATGCCGCCGCGGTTTTCGGCGTCGCCGTCATGGTCGATGATCCGCTCGCGCCATTCGCGCCGAAGCTCGGTCGTGCCGAGGCGGGCAAGGATGTAGCTGTCCTTTATCGGGATCTGCGACTGGTAGTAATAGCGGTTCAGCGCCCAGGCCTGCACCTGCGTCTTGTTCAACTCGCCCGCCTGCAGCTTCAGCTGGAAGGGATGCAGGTGATGGTAGCGGGTCGCGCCGATTTCGCGCAGGGCCGACACGAAATCATCCGGGCTCAGCATCGTCACAGCGAAATCTCCATCCCGTCAAAGGCAATCCGCCAACCCGCCGCCTCCGCCACCGCCCGCTCGGGCGAGCCGTCGATCAGGACCGGGTTGGTGTTGTTGATATGGATATAGATGCGGTCCTTTACACTGGCATCCGCGAAGGCGTGCAGGCTGCCCCCATCGCCGGAGATCGGCATGTGGCCCATCCGCCGGCCGGTCTTGATCCCGACACCGGCGCGCTGCATCTCGTCGTCGACAAAGACCGTCCCATCGAACAGGAGCACGTCGGCATCGGCCACTCGCTCCACGAGGTGATCGGGCACATAGGCGCAGCCGGGGATGTAATACGCCACCTTGCCGCCCGCCGAGAGGCGAACGCCCACCGTCATCTCGCCCTCGGCGCCGACGTCGACCTCGGCGGTCTCGAGATAGAGCGGCACCTTGCCGGGGACCGAAAAGATCTCGACGGCTAAGCCCGGCACGGGTTCGAATCTCTCGCCGACCCGCACGGGACGGCGCGCGACAAAGTCGGGATCGAGCACGGAGAAGATCGGGTTGTCGGCGATGATGCCGAGCACGCCATCGGTTCCGTAGAGCGTGTAGGCCTGCTTTTCCCGGAGGGTCAGCAGACCGGCGACATGGTCGACGTCGCCATTGGTGACCAGCACGGCGGAGAAGGGCGACGCGCGCCTGGCGTCCAGTGATGCACCGGCCATCGGCGACATCGGCGGCGAGACCTGGATCTGCTGGCGAAGGTCGGGCGAGGCGTTGAGGAGCAGCCAATGCTCTCCGTCCACCGTCGCCGCGATCGACGACTGCGTCCGGGACGAGACACGCGGGTCTCCCTCCCAGGCGAGGCGGCAAACCCCGCAAAGGCAGTTCCACTGCGGGAACCCACCACCCGCAGCCGAACCCAAAACAAAAAGCCGCAGATGGGGTTCATCCCGTCCGCGGCTTTTCTCAGTTGTCACCGATTTAGAATTCGATCGGCATGTAGCCGTTGATTTCCATCGCGACGCAAACTTCAACGAGTACGGGTTTCTTCCAGGCCATGGTGGTCGCTCCAAACTGTGACGGCGGACATGTCCGTCTGCCAATGATGATCGGTGCCCTAGGCTCCAGATATAGACGAAGACGGGCCCGTCTTAAAGTGGGAGGCGAATTAAAAAGCCGTAATATGCGGGTTGGCTCAAGCGGTTAGCCGCGGATTCGATGCTGCAGCGCACGCAGCGACATACCTCGACAGCGCGCCTGTCCTCGCCTAGAGCGGGGCATGGCCCAGATCGACGTACAGAAGCTCGCAGATGGCGTCCTCGCGGGCGAACGCGCCCCTCTTTCGCGCGCCATCACCCTCGTCGAGTCGACCCGCAGCGACCACCGCACCGCAGCGGACGCCCTGCTGGACCTCCTCGTCCGCCACACCGGCGGCGCCATCCGGATCGGCTTGACCGGCATACCGGGCGCCGGAAAGTCCACCTTGATCGACCATCTGGGCGCAACGCTCACCGCCGAGGGCCGCTGCGTGGCCGTCCTCGCGGTCGATCCGAGCTCGCAGCGCTCCGGCGGATCGATCCTTGGCGACAAGACGCGCATGGCGCGGCTGGCGGTCGATCCCCGCGCCTTCGTCCGCCCCTCTCCGACCTCCGGCACGCTCGGGGGCGTTGCGTCCCGGACGCGGGAGACCGTGCTGCTCTGCGAGGCCGCCGGTTTCGATGTGGTGATCGTCGAAACCGTCGGCGTCGGCCAGTCCGAGATTGTCGTCGCCGACATGGTCGACCTCTTTGTCCTCCTGATGCTGCCGGGCGGCGGCGACGAATTGCAGGGCATCAAGAAAGGCATCGTCGAGATTGCCGACATCATCGCGGTCAACAAGGCCGATGGCGACCGCAGGGAAGCCGCCCGCCGGGCAGCCGCCGAAATTCGCGCCGCGCTCGACATCGTCGGCCCGCGCGACCCCGCCTGGACGCCGCCGGTGCTGACGCTGTCGGGCGAGACCGGCGAGGGCCTTGCGGAACTCTGGGCCGCCGTCGGGCGGTTCCGCGCGGTTCAGGTCGCGTCCGGCGCCTTCGCCGAGCGGCGTGCGGCGCAGAACGTGCAATGGCTCTGGTCTGAGCTCGGCGATGGCCTGCGGCGAGCGCTGCTCGCCTTTCCCGGCCTTGCGGAGGCCATGGCCACAGGCGAAGCCGACGCCCGCGCCGGCCGCCGGGCCCCGCCGGCGATTGCCGCCGGCGTGCTGGCCGCTTTCATGGAGCGTTAAGCCTGTCGGACGAAATCTGCCGGGAGGGCCGAGGGCCGCCCGCATCATACGACGCCTTAAGCCGCGGCATGCCACCCTCACAGCATGGCCAATCCCTTGCTTCCCCGGCGCCGATTGCTCGCGGGCCTTATGGCAACTGCCGGAACGCTGGCCGTTCCCGCCAGCGCGCGCACCCGCCCACCGGGGAACGCTGGCCTTCTCGATGCGTCGACGCGCGGGCTGACGTCCGGCACCAACCAGACGAAACTTCTGCAGAAGCTGCTCGATGAGACGGCCCGCAGCGGCGAGGTGCTGTTCCTGCCGCCCGGCGAGTATATCTGCGACACCCTGCAGCTGCCCGCGGTCACCCGGCTCGCCGGTATTCGCGGCGCCTCGCGTCTTATCGGCCCCCGCCTTTCCCTGCAGGCGAGCGGCGCAACTCACATCACGCTCACGGGCCTGTCGCTCGACGGGCTCGCCCGACGGGGGGAAGACCTCGGACGTCACCTCGTCGAGATTGCCGGCTGCCTCGATCTCGTGCTGGAAAACTGCGACCTCATCGGCGCCGGCGGCCATGCCCTGGCGCTGACCTCCGTCGGCGGACGGATCGCAACCTCGCACATCGCCGGGACGGGGCTGACCGCCCTGTTGTCGCGCGATGCCACGGGACTCGCGGTCATCGACAACACCATGGAGGACTGCGGCAATGGCGGCATCCTCATCCACCGCAGCACGCCCGGCCAGGATGGCTCGATCGTGCGCGGCAACCGGATCCGGAGAACCCGCGCCGATGCCGGCGGCACCGGCCAGAACGGCAATGCCGTCAACGTCTACAAGGCCCACGGCGTCAGCATTTCCGGCAACCAGATCGAGGACAGCGCCTTCTCCGCCATTCGCTGCAATGGCGGCTCGAATGCTTTGGTCTCGGGCAATTCCTGCCTCAATTCCGGCGAAACCGCCGTCTATGCCGAGTTCAGGTTCGAAGGCGCCGTGATTTCCGGCAACCTCATCGACGGTGCCGCGATCGGCATTTCCATCGCCAATTTCAACGAAGGCGGCCGTCTCGCCGTCTGCACCGGCAATCTCATCCGCAACCTTCGCACCCGTGGCCCCTACCCGGCGGACGCCCCCGGCTTCGGCATGGGCATCTCGGTCGAGGCGGATACCGTGGTGTCCGACAACGTCGTTGAAGGGGCTCCGCTGTTCGGGCTGAAGCTCGGCTGGGGGCCATATCTGCGCGACGTCTCGGCGACAGGCAATGTGCTGCGCGATTGCGGCGTGGGGATCGGCGTCACCGTCGTCGAGGGCGCCGGCCGGGCCGTGATCGCCTCGAACCTCATTTCCTACGCGGCCGCCGGCGCCATCATCGGCTATCGCTGGACCGAGAAAGCCACGGTCGATCTCGCCGATCACCCCGGCAGCGCCCCGGCCCATCTCACCCTGACCGCCAATACGGCGGCGTAATACCCCGTCCCCGCTTTGCCCGGGACATGCTAGACCTCACCCGACGCATCTGGCCGCACAGCGGCCCCGAAAGGCCCGAGCGGCCTTGAAACGTGAAAGCAAACGACATGAACGACAGCAGATCCGCACGCCTTGCGGTCCTGATCGACGCCGACAACGCCTCCGCCCGCATCGCGGACGGCCTGTTCGAGGAAATCGCCAAGATCGGCGAAGCCAGCGTCCGCCGCATCTACGGCGACTTCTCCACCCAGCGCATGAAGGGCTGGACCGACATCCTCGCCCGCCACGCCATCATCCCGCACCAGCAGTTCGCCTACACCACCGGCAAGAACGCTTCCGACATCACCCTCGTCATCGACGCGATGGACCTTCTCCATTCCGGTCGCTTCGACGGCTTCTGCCTCGTTTCCTCCGACAGTGACTTCACCCGCCTCGCCTCGCGCATCCGCGAGCAAGGCGTCGCCGTCTACGGCTTCGGCGAGCAGAAGACGCCGGAAAGCTTCCGCCAGGCCTGCCGCCGCTTCATCTACACCGAGAACCTGCTGCCGCAGCGCGGCACGCCGAACCGCGATTCGGTCGAGCCGGAAACCGAGATCGTCGCGCCGCTGCGCCAGAAGGCGGACGCATTGCCGATGCTAACGCGCGTCATCGACCAGATGGAGAGCGAGGACGGCTGGGTGAACCTTGGCACCTTCGGCAAGCAGCTGCAGGCGCTCTACACCGACTTCGACCCGCGCACCTATGGCGAACGCAAGCTCAGCGACCTCGTGCGCAAGACCAACGCCTTCGAGGTTCGCCATCCCGAGGGCGGCAGCCTGCTGATCCGCATCAAGGCGGGAACGAAACCGGCCGCAGCAGCTGCCGCGCCGACACCGGCGCGTCCTGCCGCAGGCCTTGCCCCGGCACCCATCGTCGCCCCGATGCCGACGGCAGCCGAACTGTCGGAAGCGGTTGCCGCCCCCGTCAAGCGGACGCGCGCCTCTGGCCGCAGTGCGACGCCAAAGGCCGCCGGCACCGCCGCTGCGCCCTCCCGCCGGGCCCCGACACGGGCGGCTGCGAGCCCCAAGGAGACCTCGGCCAAGCCGGCGCCGGTCAAGACCGAGACCGTCGTCGCCCCGGCATCGGAGGTTCCCGCCGCCGCACCGAAACTGCAGCAGGTCGTTTCGCAGGCCCCGGCAGCTGCTCCGGCTACGCCCGCTCCGATCACGCCGGCACCCGTCAAACCGGCGGCTGCGGCACCTGTGCCTGTCGCACCGGTGCCGACCACCCCGGCTGCTGCCGCTCCGGACAGCCCAGCTCCGGCGAAACCGGCGACCCGCCGGACGCACCGCCCGCTCGGCACGCCGCGGTCCTGAGCGCCG
Source organism: Mesocryomonas lacus (assembly GCF_055730135.2). Taxonomy (NCBI): domain Bacteria; kingdom Pseudomonadati; phylum Pseudomonadota; class Alphaproteobacteria; order Hyphomicrobiales; family Aurantimonadaceae; genus Mesocryomonas; species Mesocryomonas lacus. The sequence continues at coordinate 95,212 of NZ_JBUZWE020000016.1, forward strand.
GGGGCCGGCGCATCCGGTGGATTATGATGCACTTGCCGCCGCCCGCGCCGGGCGACGGCTACGAACGGCGGACGCTGGCGGCATGACGTCCTGCCGCCGCTTGGCCTCCACGCCGTGAAGAGGGGAGTTACCGCTTAGGCGGGCACCGCCCTCACCTCGCCGACGACCGTCTTTTCCCAGTTGCGCAAGGTCGTGCGGGAGAGATCGGCATAGGTGTCGGCCATCACCGGATCATGGCCGCGGAACATCTGCGCGAGCGTCGCGGCGGCCGCGGCTTCCGAGGCACGGGTCGCGCCGTCGTCGATCTTCAAGGCAAAGCCGAGACCGAGTTCCGGCACCGCGCCGCAGAACACGCCCTCGGCGCCGGTCTTGACGAACACACGCCCCTTGCCCGCCTCGATCAGCGAGACGCAGGCGCGCCCGGTGCCCGCCATGTACCAGGGCTCGGCGATGCAGGCGGCGATCAGGCGCTGGCCGGCTTGCGCGCGCTCGGCCGCCACATTCTGGCTGGAGACGAGCTTGGCAAAGGCGGTCGCAAATGCGGCAACAGGCGCGGCATAGGTCGGGATCGAGCAGCCGTCGGTGCCTTCGACGTCCTCTCTCAAGGTGACGCCGGTGAGATCCTCGATCGCCGCGCGCGCACGCTGCTGCACCGGGTGCGCCGAACGGACATAGCCCGCTGTCGCCTCGCCGAGATGCACGGCAGTGCAGAGGAAGCCGGAATGCTTGCCGGAGCAGTTGTTGTGCAGCGGCGTCGGCGTCTCGCCGTCGCGCGCCATGGCCAAGGCCCGCTCGAGCGCGAAAGGCCAGTGGCAGCCACATTCCAGTGCCGTCTGGCCGAGTCCGGCGCGGCCGAGCATGTCGGTGGCCAGCGCGACATGGCCGGCCTCGCCCGCGTGCGACGCGCAGGAGAGCGATAGTTCCCGGTCACCGAAGCCGAACGCATCCGCCGCCCCCGTTTCGATCAGCGGGATCGCCTGCAGCACTTTGATCGCCGAGCGCGGGAAGACCGGCACAGAGACGTCGCCGGTCTGGTGAACCATACGCCCCATCGCGTCGGACACGGCGACCGCGCCGCGGTGCCGGCTCTCGACCAGGGACCCGCGTGTCACTTCTACCAGGATGGGATTGCTCATGCTGCCAACTTTCGCCGTTGTGGGTCTCTGCCGAGCTCTAGCAGCGCCACCCATCCGTTGCCATGTTTCGGGAGAACCACAGTTCCCGGAGCACGGATGCGCCCCTTGAAATTCCTCCTTCTTTTCGTCCTCCTCGTCTACATCGCCCCGGTCGCCTTGGCCGCCTTATTGTGGTGGGGCGGCAGCCATCCGGCGTCCTGGCGCGACGCCGACTGGACGAGCGCCGGCGTCCTGCCGGTCGCGGACGCGTCCGAGGATGCCGCGGTCTACGTGCTTTCCGCCCGCACCGGCGGGTTGAAGGGTGCCGTGTCCGAACATTCCTGGATCGTCGTTAAGGATCCCGGCAAGGCGTCCTATGAACGATGGGACAAGGTCGGCTGGGGCTCGCCGATCCGCCGCAACGCCTACCCCGCCGATGGCCGCTGGTACTCCAACGCGCCGCGCGTCATCCTTGCGCGCAACGGTCCGGCTGCCGAGGCTCTGATCCCCGGCATCCGCGCCGCCATTGCCGCCTACCCGTTCGCCAAGGCCGGCGGCTATCACATCTTCCCCGGACCGAACTCCAACACCTTCATTGCCCATGTGCTGCGCCACGTGCCGGGCCTAACCGCCACCCTGTCGCCCCTGGCCGTCGGCCGCGATTACCCCAGCGAAGGGCAGTTCGCCTATTATGATGCCGATCGCGGCGACCTCCGCCTGTCGCTCCTCGGTTATGCCGGCGTGACCGTCGGACGCTCGGCGGGTCTCGAGCTCAACTTCCTCGGCCTTGTCGCGGGCATCGACCCCAGCCGGCTCGGCATCAAGATCCCGGCCTTCGGCACCTTCGCCTTTCTGCCCGATACGGCGTGAACCCGGACGTCGGCGGTTTTCGTCGCCGAAATTTCCTGCTAGCGCGGTGACATCAGGGCGACCCCCGGGCGCCCGCGGAGGAGAGCACCATGTTCCTGAGCTGTGGCGATGCCCTGTTCGATGTCTTTGCCGATCCCGATGCCGACGTTGCCCGCATCGGTCTCAATGCCGTGGTCGGCGGTTCGGCCCTCAACGTCGCGCTCGGGCTGTCGCGCCTCGGCCACCCGGCAGCGCATTTCACCAAGATGTCCGGGGACCTTTTCGGCCGGCGGCTGCGCGCCTTCATGGAGCGCGAGGCGATCGACCAGCGCTTCCTGATCCCGACCGAGCGCAACACCACGCTCGCCATCGTCGCTCTCTCGCCAGCGGGGTCGGCGACCTACTCCTTCTACACAGAGGGAACCGCCGATCGTTCCATCGAGCCCGCCGAGGTGCCCGCGGACTTTCCAAGCGAACTCGAGGCGATCCACATCGCCGGCTCCTACTCCACCGTCAGCGAACCCACCGCCTCTGCGCTGTCACAGCTTGTCGCACAGGAGAAGGACCGCCGCTTTATCTCGTATGACCCGAACATCCGCGCCTCCGTGGTGCCCGAACTCGACCAGTGGCGCGCCAAGGTCGCCGAACTTGGCCCCTCGGCGGCGCTGATCAAGGCGAGCGATGAGGACCTGTCGCAGCTTTATCCCGGCCAGTCGCTGGAGAACGTCATGGCGGACTGGGTATCAGCCGGCGCGAGTCTCGCGGTGATCACCCGCGGCGAAAAGGGCGCGATCGCGCTGTCGGCGAAGGGCGCCTCGGCCGAGGTGCCGGGCCTCAAGGTGCACGTGGTCGACACCGTCGGCGCCGGCGACACCTTCCAGGCGGCGACCCTTGCCATGCTGAAGGAGAACGGCGCGCTGAACCGAGAGGCATTGGAGGCGATGGACCAGGCGGGGCTGCAGGCGCTCCTGGGCTTTGCCATCCGCGCGGCTGCCGTCACCTGCGCCCGCCGCGGCGCCGACCTTCCCCGCCGCAGCGATCTCGGCCTGCCGCCGCTCTGAACCGACAACGAAAAACCCGCCGGATCAAACGATCCGACGGGTTCTTGCAGTCCAGGCTGAGCCGGGGGACGAGCCCCCGGCAAGCCGTATCTTAGTTGAAGTGGTAGGAAGCCTTGGCCATCACCGAGTGATAGTCGAGGTCCGACTTCGAGGTGGCCGAGAAGCTGTTCGCCGGATCGTTGATCGCGTCGAAGTCAACCGTGGTCTTGGCCTTGCCGAGGTCGGTGTAGAGGTACTCGAGGCCGAACGAAACGTTCTGGGTCGCCAGGACGTCGAAGCCGGCGCCAACCGCGTAACCGACGTCGTCGGTCTTGCTGCGAGCCGAAACGGCGTAGCTGTCGTTCGCGCCGTTGAAGGCATTGCCGCCACGGACCTTGCTGTCGATGTCGGCGTAGGCGAGACCACCGGTCGCGTAGACCATGAAGCGGTCCATGGCGTAACCAGCCTTGGCGCGGACGGTACCGACGTAGTTGATGTCGGTCTCAACGCCGAAGCGGCTGTCGCCGCCCTGGAGCGGGTTGTTGGCGATCGAGAACGACGAGTCGGCGTTCGCGTCGATGTAGTTCAGGTCGGCAACGGCGCCGAGGACGAAGTTGCCCATCTGGTAGTCATAGCCGACATGGCCACCACCGATGAAGCCGGTCTCGCCGCCATCATTGCCGCCGTTGAAAGCCGAATTCTCCGAGGAGAACGCGCCCGAGTCGCGGTTGAAGGCAACGCCAGCCTGACCACCGACGTAGAAGCCGGACCAGTTGTACATCGGGGCGGCTTCAACCATCGGCGCCGGTGCCGGCGGCTCTTCGTAGATCACGTCGGCGGCGAGAGCCGGGGTGACGAAAGCGACGGATGCGAGAAGCAGAGCGAAACGTTTCATGATTATTACTCCAAACTGTATGTGCCGCAGGTTGCGACGTTCGATCGGTGGGCATTTCCCTCGTAAGGCCAACCGAAGTTCTGACCAGGGCGAGATGCACCCGTCTTGTGGCCAAATGTGGTTCCGCGGGAAACGTTGCTACAGGTCCCTTTGATAACCTCGCTGCCGTTGCTGAAGTGTCACACTTCGATTTCGCTAAGGCAGCGTTGGTAAACCTTTCCTAAGCCGGGACCGTTGATTTTGAATTAAAAAACCCGCCGGGCGCTGCGCCCGGCGGGTAACGAAGTGTTGAGGAAAGGCGCCGCTTCGGCGGGGAACTTAGTTGAAGCGGTAGGAGACCTTGGCCGTCACGGTGTGGAAGTCGAAGTCTTCCTTGGTGTCGAACCGGGTGGTGCCGGTGCCGGCGGCGCCAGCGAACGGGCCGGTGGTGAAGGTCGCCGAGGAGTCGCCCTCGCCGAGGTTGGTGTAGAGATACTCCGCGCCGAACGAGACGTTGTCGGTGATCTTCACTTCCATGCCGCCGCCGACGCTGTAGCCGAAATCGTCCTCGTCGCTGCGGGTGCGAACGCCCGCGGCCGAGCCGGAATTGGTTTCGAAATTGTAGTCCATGTCGGCGTAGGCGAGACCGCCCGTGGCGTAGGCCAGCGCCATCGGCGTGACCAGGTAACCGGCGCGCAGGCGGGCAGTCGCGAGGTAATCAATGCTGCGCTCTTCGTTGTAGAAGGCGCCGGCGGTACGGGAAACGACGCCTGCCTTGCGGGAGAAGTCGACCGCGTTGATGTCGATCACGGCGCCGAGGACGAACTGGTCCATCTGGTAGTCGTAGCCGGCGTGACCGCCACCGATGAAGCTCGAATCGGAGGACGAGGAGTAGTTCGAGGTGAACTGGTCAACGCCGCCGACGACGACCGGGGTGCCGAACGAGGTGTCGACGTTGATGTTGTCCGGGTTGTTCGGGTTGAAGGCACCGCCGCCCTGAACACCGATGTAGAAGCCGGTCCAGGTCGGGACGGGGGCCATGGCGACGGGCGCCGGCGGCTCTTCGTAGATCACGTCGGCAGCGAGAGCGGGCGAAACGAAAGCGGTTCCGGCGGCCAGCAAAAGGGCAAAGCGCTTCATGTTTATTCTCCTAGGGCCGCAGCGCGGCAACTCGATGCGGCGGCCCGGTCATCAGCCAGGACCGCAAAACGGCGTTGACTAATCTCGAACATCCTGTCGCCACAAAGCCGCCCCGCTTACCCTTATCAATCCCCCTCCGGGCGCTCGCCTGAGACGTGTGGCTTGCCTGCCACGCTGCGACTTCTCAGGGCAACCCTCCGGCTTTCCGAAGTAAAATTCTAAGCTTCTGAAATAAATAGAATTTTTTGGCAGAGTTGCAGGATGGCGCGCGAAGCGGATGACTGAAGTCTCACAGACTTGTCATGACCTCCGTAACCGAGACGAGCTCTTTTGCGGAGCGGAATAAGAGATCTCAGCGTCCGCAGAGGTGAACTCTGCGATTCGATGAGGGCGCTTGTGACGACCGTGGACGTCGTCCGTGAGGTCCCCGGATTGCCAAGTTTGGAATGGCTCTCATATGCTCGTGTCGGGTGGCACCAGCAAACATTCGGGAGGAAGCATGCGTTTCACGACAATCATGGCCGGCGCTCTTTTGGTGGTCGGCCTTTCCGCGCCGGTGATGGCGCAATCGGCCGACGTCGAGGCCGGGAAGAAGGTCTTCAACAAATGCCGCGCCTGTCACGCGGTGGGTCCCGGCGCAACCAACAAGGTCGGCCCGACGCTGAACGGCGTCACGACCGAGCCTGTGGGCTCGGCGGAGGGCTACAATTTCTCGCCGGCCTTCAAGAAATTCGCGGAGGCGCATCCCGCCTGGGACGATGCGCTGTTCACGGAATGGTTGACGGACCCCAAGAAGCTGGTGCCGGGCACCAAGATGGCGTTTCCGGGCCTGAAGAAGCCGGAGGAGATCACCGCGGTGATCGCTTACCTCAAGAGCTTCGACAAGACAGGGGCCACAGTCGCGCCCGCGAACTGACCTTGGCGGCGCCAAAACACCTTCGGGGGCGCCTTAATTCGAGACCTGCGGCAATTTGTCCAGCAGGCCCTGAATCTCTGGATAGAAGTAACGTCGGCCGGGATAGCCCATCATCCGGCCGACTTCTTTTCCATGGTCGACCAGCACGAAGGTCGGCGTGAAGATGGCGGGGTCGAGGCCCTCGACGCCACCGGTTCTGCTCTCGTGAATGTCGACATGGCGCAGCGGCGCCAAGCTCCCAGCCTTGCTCTGCGGATAGTCCGGCGCGATCTCGCGGTTAAAGGCCGCGCAGAATGGACAAGCCGCCTGCTCGAACATGAGAAGCTCAGCCGCCGTCGCCGTCCCGTTCGCACCACAGATGACGGTGGTCGTAAGAGCTACGGCCAGCCAATGTCGAGCAGGAATGCGAGATCTGTTCATCGGGTCAGTCTAGGCTGATGTCGCCAGGGATTTCCTCTCACATCGGCGGCAACTCTTTCCCAATATCTAACCGTCAACGAAAAGGCCCGCCGACGATGTCGACGGGCCCTCTCGCGTAGTCAGACTGGTTCAGGCGTAGACGCTCATCACCTGGTCGAGCAGCTTCAGCGCCTCGTCTTTCGGGCGCTGGAAGGAGTTGCGGCCGATGATCGAGCCGTTGCCGCCGCCGTCGCGGATCCCCTGCACTTCCGCCATCAGTTCCTCGGTCGTCTTGGCAGCACCGCCGGAGAAGACCACCAGGCGCTTGCCAGCGAACGAAGCCTGCATGATATGGCGGACGCGGTCGGCCGCGGTCTTGGCGATCGGGGACTTGTCGTAGGTCGATTTCGCTGCGGCGAGGTCGATGACGTCCGTCGGCAGCTTCACCTTGATGATCGTCGCGCCCATCAGCGCCGCCATGTGCGCGGCATAGGCGATGATGTCGAGGCCGGTCTCGCCGTCCTTCGACACCTGCCCGCCCCGCGGATAGGACCAGACCACGGTCATCAGGCCGCGCGACTTGGCCTTCAGGCTGATCTCGCGCAGCTCCTCCAGCATGTCGTAGGCGCTGTCGGAGCCGGGATAGATGGTGAAGCCGACGCCGACGCAGCCGAGCCGCAGCGCGTCCTCGACCGTGCCGGTCAGCGCCTGGTCGTTGGATCCGGCGGCGAGCGAATTGCCGCTGTTGAGCTTCAGGATCGTCGGCACCTCGCCGGCGAAGGTGTCGGCGCCTTGCTCGAGCAGGCCGAGCGGCGCGGCATAGCCAGACACGCCGGACTCGATCGCCAGCTCGTAGAGGTAGTGCGGGTCGTAGGCGGCAGGGTTCGGCGCGAAGCTGCGGGCAGGACCATGCTCGAAGCCCTGGTCGACCGGCAGGATGACGACCCGTCCGGTGCCCGCCAGCCGGCCGTGCATCAGGAGACGCGACAGGTTGCTCTTCAGGCCGGGGGTCTCGCCCTCGTACCAGGACAGGATTTTGCGGACGGTATCGGTTCTAAGCATGGTGCCTCTTTCGGTGGACGCAAAGACCTCGCCAGCGGCGAAGACGGTAATGGGCCCTCTTTTGGGTGGCGCACACCGTCGCGTAAAGGTGTGGCCACCGTGGTCGCCATATTAAAATCGGTTGAATGCCGAACTTCGGTTCTCAGCGCACGCTATCGCGCCCAAGGGATGCGACAAAGATCTGTCCGGCGCCAGCACATCTGCGCTGACATTGTCCTGAAACCATCGTCTTCTCTGGACGTCAGCGGCCGACACCCTCGAAAGCTTTGCGGACTTCGGCCAATGATCGTGCGGTGTGGCGATGGCGATCGCAGCTTACGCCATGACCGTTTGCCAGCGATCGGCGCGCCGGCAGCAAAGTCCAAAGTAGAACGGCTCTAAACTGAAGCTCAGGCGGCTGCCACAACTAATCTTGACAATAACGGTCAACAATTCTAGCGAATTCTATCACGAACGGTCGAACCTGCGGCCGTGAAGGCCGATCTCGGATACGCACGCCGGGGCCTTGCCCTGATGGAGGATGGAATGCGCCACCGTTCGAACCACGCCAGACGGCTGGCTTTTGTCTGCCTGGCCACGATCAGCCTCGGGTCCGGTGGCGCCGCCGCCGAGACCAAGGCGCCGGATATGCCAGCCGTCCTTGCCCACTACGCCGACATCGCGCTGGCGGGCTATGGCGATGCGCTGACCTCGGCCGAAACGCTTGATCAGGCCGTTGATGCGTTGATCGCGGCGCCCACCGAGGCGACCTTGGCGGCGGCCCGCAACGCCTGGCGCGCCGCGCGACCCTCCTACCAGCAGACGGAAGCGTTCCGCTTCGGCAACCCCATCGTCGACGACTGGGAGGGCCGCGTGAACGCCTGGCCGCTCGACGAAGGCCTGATTGATTACGTCGCGCCGGCCTACGGCAAGGAGTCCGACTCCAACCCGCTCTACGTCGCCGACATCATCGCCAACCCGAAAGCCGAGATCGCCGGCGAGGCCGTCGACTTCACCACGATCACCCCGGAACTCCTGCAGGATAAGCTGCAGGAGGCCGGCGGCGTCGAAGCGAACGTCGCCACTGGCTACCACGCGATCGAGTTCCTGCTCTGGGGCCAGGATCTCAACGGGACGGGCCCAGGCGCCGGCGACCGCAAGGCCACCGACTATTCCACCACCGACTGCACGAACGGCCATTGCGATCGCCGCGGCGCCTTCCTGAAAGCGGCGACCGATCTCCTCGTCGCCGATCTCAAGGAAATGGTCGACCACTGGAAGGATGACGGGGACGCCCGCAAGGCGCTTCTGGACAACCCGGAAGCCGGCATCTCGGCGGTCCTCACCGGCATGGGCTCGCTCTCCTATGGCGAACTCGCGGGCGAGCGGATGAAGCTCGGCCTCCTGCTGCACGACCCGGAGGAAGAGCATGACTGCTTCTCCGACAACACCCACGTCTCGCACCTCTACGACGCCATCGGCATCCGCAACGTCTATCTCGGCAGCTACACCCGGCTCGACGGCACGACGATGACCGGCCCCTCGGTCTCCGATCTCGTCGCCGCCAAGGCATCGGAAATCGACACCGAACTGAAGGGCAAGCTCGACGCCACCGTCGCCGCCATGCAGGCGATCGCCAAGGCCGCCGAGGGCGGCGAAACCTACGATCAGCAGATCGCCGAGGGCAACGAGGCCGGCAACGAACGTGTCCAGGCCGGCATCGACGGCCTCGTCGCGCAGACGCGGACGATCGAGCGGGCCGTCGCGGCGCTCGACATCAAGGACGTCAAGATCGAGGGCTCCGACAGCCTCGACAATGAAAGCGCCGTCTTTCAGTAGGCTGGGGCGGGTAGGACAAGAGGCGGTGCGACAATTGCCCGGCTCCCCTGCCCGCACCAACACGCTAAGACCACCCAGCCGCCGCGGTCGCGGCGCGTTCGAAACGGCGTGCGTCCATGTCCACCTTGCGCAAGATCCTGATGCTGGCGGCGCTTTCGGCCGCATCCGCGTCGCTTCCCGTCATCGCGGCGCTGGGTGAGAGCCCGGCGGTGCGCGATGACCTGACGCCGGCCGACCTCAAGCGCGTCGCCGCCGTCACCCGGCCTGCCACCGACTTCACCAAGCCCGAGCCGTTCGAGGCCCTCCCCGGCGGCGCTGGCACGACGAAGAAGATCGTCAACCGCGACATCTTCAGCCAGATCGCCGCCAACCAGCCCTTCGAGGGCGAGGACACGTTCAAGCTCGGCAATGCGCTGTTCCGAAAGTTCTGGGTGTCGTCGCCCTCCTCGACCGAGGCTTCGGACGGCCTTGGCCCGCTGTTCAACGCGCGCTCCTGCCAGAGCTGCCATCTGAAGGACGGCCGCGGCCAGCCGCCGCTTGGCGACGAGCCGGCGGTGTCGATGTTCCTGCGCCTCTCCGTGCCCCCGCACACCTCTGCAGAAAAGGCGTCCCTCGCCGACAAGTCGATGCTGCGCATTCCCGAGCAGACCTATGGCGGGCAGCTGCAGAACTTCGCCATTCCCGGGCTGAGGCCCGAGGGCCGGATGCGCATTGCCTATGCCGAGACGCCGGTGACGCTCAGCGACGGAAGCGTCGTCAGCCTGCGCCACCCCACCTACAGCGTCAGCGACCTCAGCTACGGCCCGATGGCCCCGGACGTCATTCTCTCGCCGCGGATCGCGCCCCCGATGATCGGGCTCGGGTTGGTCGAGGAGATACCGGCCGCCGACATCCTGGCGCATGCCGACCCGGAGGACGCCGACGGCGATGGCATTTCCGGCAAGGCCAGCACGGTGCGCGATCCCGAGACCGGCGCGCCGGTGCTCGGCCGCTTCGGCTGGAAGGCCAGTGCCCCGACGATCAAGGCGCAGACCGCCGAGGCGTTCTCCGGCGACATCGGCATCTCGACACCGCTGGTGACGGACAGTTTCGGCGAGTGCTCGATTGCCCAGGCAGTCTGCCGCGATGCCCCGAACGGCGTGCAGGCGCGGCTCGGCGAGGTCGAGGCGCCCGATCCCGTGCTCGATCTCGTCACGTTCTACTCCAAGAACCTTGCCGTTCCCGCCCGCCGCGACATCGCCCGGCCCGAGGTGCTAAAGGGCAAGGCGTTGTTCTATGCCAGTGGCTGCGCCGCCTGCCACACCCCGAAGTTCGTGACCAGCCGTGCCGCACTCGACCCGCCGCAACGCTTCCAGCTGATCTGGCCCTATTCCGACTTCCTCGTCCACGACATGGGCGAGGGCCTTGCCGACGGCGCCACCAACGGCGATGCCGGGCCGCGGGAATGGCGCACGGCGCCGCTCTGGGGCGTCGGGCTGACCAAGACCGTCAACGGCCACACCCTTTTCCTGCACGATGGCCGCGCCCGCAATCTTACCGAGGCGATCCTTTGGCATGGCGGCGAGGCTCAGGCGGCCCGCGACCGTTTCGCCGGCGCCGCCGAGGCTGATCGCGACGCCCTCCTCGCCTTTCTGGAATCTCTGTGATGCCCCTTCGCCCACCCCTGCTGCTGGCCATCCTTCTCTGGGCCGCAGTCACTAGTCCGGTCGCCGCACAAGTCGCGCCATCAACCCATGCCATCGGCAAGATCGACGTCGTCCGCGGCGCGATCGACGGGTATATCCGGCCGGCCTATGCCGATCTCGCCGCCACGGCGGCAAAGATCGAGGCAGATCAGGCCGCCCTCTGCGACACGCCCTCGGCCGCGGCGCTCGACCGGTCGCGCGCCGACTTCGCCGCGCTGATCGGCAGCTTCTCGCGCATTGAGTTCGTCCGTTTCGGCCCGATCATGGTCGAGAGCCGCATCGACCGCATTCTGTTCTGGCCGGACCGGCGCGGCGTCGCGCTGCGCCAAGTCCAGGCCCTGCTGGCGCAGAAAGATCCTGCGGCCATTGATCCCAAGGGATTGCGGGCGAAGAGCGTCGCCGTCCAGGGCCTCAACGCGCTGGAATTCGTGCTGTTCGGCAGCGATGCGGGGCAACTCGCGACGGCCGAGGGCGGCTATGCCTGCCGCTTCGGCGCGGCGATCACCGCCAACATTGCCGCGGAGACCGGCGCCATCGCCGCAGGCTGGCAGGTGCCCGACGGCATCGCCAGCGCGATGCTCGATCCGAAGCCCACCAACCCGGCCTATCGCAGCCTCGACGATTCGCTGCAGGAGATCGCCGGCATCTTCATTCACGGCCTCGAGGCGACGCGCGACCTGCGCCTCAACCCGGCGCTCGGGGAATCGATCGAGAAGGCCAATCCGAAGACGCTGATCTATCCCCGCGCCGGCCTCGCCAAGGCCAGCCTCCAGGCCAATGTCGCCGGTCTCGAAGCGCTCTATGACGCTTCCAGGATCGCCGGGCTGCTGCCTGCGAAACAAAGCGCCGTCGGTGCGGAAATCTCGGCCGAGTTCGAGAAAGCCGACGGGCTCTTCGCCGGGCTCGTCGTGTCGCTGCCGGATGCCGTCGGCAATCCGGCAGAGCGGCCGCGTGTCGAGGAGATCCTTGCGCTGACCCACAGCCTGCAACGCCGGTTCGCCGAGCAACTGGCCCCGGCCCTCGGCCTCAGCGCCGGCTTCTCCTCGCTCGACGGAGACTGAAATGCAGCTCATCGACCGCCGCAGTTTTCTGGGCAGCGCCGGCGCAGCCTTCCTCGCCGGATTGGCGCCTCAAGCCGCCGAGGCTTTTGACCGCACCAGCGCCGTCTTCGGCGCCGCTTGCCAGAAGCCCGACGGGAGTTTCGGCTGCGCGGTGTTTTCCGAGCGCGGCGAGATCCTGTCGATGGTCGACTTGCCCGACCGCGGCCACGACGTCACCTTCGACCTGCGCTCGCAGCGCGCGGTCGCCTTTGCGCGGCGCCCGCGCACCTTTGCCGTGGTGTTCGATCCCCAGAGCGGCAAGACGCTGCAGACCATCACCTCGGTCGAGGGCCGCCACTTCTTCGGCCACGGCTTCTTCTCGCCGGACGGCAGGCTGCTCTATGCCACGGAGAACGAGATCGAAACCGCCGCCGGCCTCATCGGGGTCTACGACGTCGCGGACGGCTTCCGGCGCGTGGGCGAATATCCGACGCATGGCATGGACCCACACGAGGCGCTGCTGATGCAGGACGGCGAGACCATCGTCGTCGCCAATGGCGGCATCGAGACCTATCCCGACTACGGCCGGCAGAAGCTGAACATCGCCACGATGGAACCCTCGCTCGTCTTCATCGACCGCCGCTCCGGCGCGCTCCTCGAGCAGCACCGCCTGCCGGCCGCGCAGCACCAGCTGTCGATCCGGCATCTCGCGATCGATGCCGGCAGCCGCGTCTGGTTCGGCTGCCAGTACGAGGGCAGCCCGACCGATACGCCGCCGCTCGTCGGCTTCGCCGCGCGGGGCGCCGACTTGAAGATGATCGACATCGCGCCCGAGCCGCTGGCGGCACTGTCGAACTATGTTGGCTCGGTCGCCGCCAATGCCGACGGCAGCCGGATCGCCTTTGCCTCGCCGGTCGGCGGCACCATCCTCACCGTCGACGCCGCGACCGGGGCGGCCGCCGGTCGCTTCACGCTGACCGACGGCTGCGGGCTTGCCGCGACCAGCGCCGGCTTCATCGCCACCAGCGGCCGCGGCGACGTCCTGGACCTCGCCTCCGGCGCCGACCGGAAGCCGTCAAAGCCCGTGCTCTGGGACAACCATATTCTCGCCATCGGCAGCGAGGCCTGAGGGCTTCCCGGAACCTCACACGGCCCGATGGCATCGCGCCCGGGCGTTGAGCGCGCGGCCCCTCGACAACCCTCGGATTTTCCGCCTCACTGGGTCTGTGAGACGAAGGTCAGGGGAGAATACCGAATGAAAATTTCAGCCAATCTGATGGCGGCGGCGGCGATCTTCCTGGCGGCAGTGCCCGCTGCCACGGCGGCCGATGGGCTGTGGGGCGTCTACGACAGCGCGCTGAAGGGCGCGAAATACGTCGACCTAACGCACACAATCACCCCCACCATCCCCGTCTGGTCCGGCTTCTCCGATGCGACGTTCGCACCCGCCAAGGCCGGCTCGGACATCGACAACTACGCCAAGAAGGGCGACGTCTACACCTATGAAAAGCACGGTTTCGAGGCGACCGAGTACAGCCTGAAGACGGATCAGCTCGGTACCCAGCTTGATCCGCCCGGCCACTGGGCACCGGAATATCCCGCCATCGACGAGCTGCCGCCGACCTATGCGGTGCGCCCGCTCGCCGTCATCTCAATCGTCGAGCAGTTGAAGACCGATCCGAACTATCACCTGAAGGTTGCCGACATCGAGGCCTGGGAGAAGGCGCACGGGCGGATACCGGAGGGGTCGGTGGTGTTCGTGCGCTCGGACTGGTCGAAGATTTGGCCCGACCCGGCACTCGCCAAGCTGAAGCAGTTTCCCGGCGTCTCGCTTGACGCCCTGAAATTCCTGCACGAGCAGCGCAAGATCCTGTTCCACGGCCACGAGCCGCTGGACACCGATTCGACGCCGACGCTCGAGGGCGAATACTGGCTGATGCACAACGGCTACGCCCAGGCGGAAGGCGTCGCCCACCTCGACGAGGTGCCGGAAACCGGCGCGCTGGTGGCAATCGGCTATCCGAAATTCCAGGGCGGTCTCGGCGGCTACGCCCGCTACGTCGCCATCTGCCCGCCCGACTGGCAGTTCGGCGCCAGCATCGGCCCGGCGGACGCGCCGTTGCCGACGTCGGACAAGCCGCTGCACTTCGACGCTGCGCAGGGCATGCGGGTGCGGTAGGCGGCTGCGGCGTAGATGCCCCAGAACGCTGGAATGCGGGCTGCGGACTTCAGACTTGTTCGCGGCGCTTGGTTGCCGTTCTGAACTGAAGCCGCGAGCCCCCTCCATAATGGGGCCGCTTGCTCCGTTATCACCATCCCGCCGTCTACCTCCTTCGTCATCCCGGACTTGATCCGGGATCCATTCCTCTCCGGGTCCTTCACGGTCCGGTTCAGAAAAGCGGGAATGTCGACCAGAGCAATTTCGTTCGGCGACTTGGCATGGATCCCGGGTCAAGCCCGGGATGACGATTCTGAAAGGTCCGCGACAGCGACGCGCAAAGTCTGGAACGACGCGGAAAGCCTAGGATGCCAATACTGCCCCTCACCAGATGCCAATAACGCCCCTCACCAGCATCCTGCCGGCCCCCTTCATCGTCTCTCCGGCCTTCAGCCATGCAACGAGCGTCGAGGCGGAATCAAAGCTGCAGCCCGGCTTTAGACCGCCGGCGCGCGCGCGGCTTCGACGAGCAGCGCCCAGAGGTAGTCCGCGAAAGACCGGCCGCAATAGACCTCGAAGCCGGTCTCGCTGCGGCGCCAGATGATCACATCGATCTTCTGCATCAGCGAGCGGCTGGCGGCGCCGACCGGGAAGGAGCGCAGCCGCAGGTCCTGCGGGCAGCCGGCCGACAGCACGGCTTCGGCCGCCGGCCCCTCGACCGCGATGGCGATGAAGCGGTCGGACACATCGACGGCCGAAACGTCCGGCGTCGGCGCCGCCCCGAGGGCATCGATCATCGCTGCCGCCTCGTCCGGGTCTTCGGACGCGCCAACGATCAGCCAGTCCTCGGGGCCGAGCCAGAGCGCAGCGAGCGTTTCGGTCTCGGCGACGGTCTTCGGCCGGGTCGGCAGCGACAGGCCGAGCGCTTCGGCCAGCAATGCGGTGGCCTCGGGGTGGCCGTGCAGGCTGACCTTCGGCCGGGCCGGCACCGGCAAGAGCGAAACGCCGGGGCCAGCGGCGTAGTGGCCGGCGAGCGGGTCGAGGCTGCGAAGGCTGGCGGTCATGACGGTCTCAACCATGGAGGCGCTCCCCCTCGGGATCGTAGAACATCGGCGCGGTCACCTCGGCGGCGAGCGTTTCGTCCGGCATCGGCACGAACAGCGTCTGGCCCTTCAGCGCAGTGCCGTCCGCCACCAGCGCCAGCGCAATCGAGCGCCCGAGCGTTTCCGACCAGTAGCTCGAGGTGACGTGGCCGATCATTGTCATCGGCACCTTCTGGTGGGGATCGGCGACAATCTGCGCGCCCTCCTCCAGCACCGTCAAAGGATTGCGGGTGAGAAGCCCGACCAACTGCTTGCGGCCGGACCGGACGAGGTCGGGGCGGGTCAGGCCGCGCTTGCCGACGAAGTCCGCCTTCTTCTTCGATACCGCCCAGTTCAGCGCGGCGTCCGCCGGCGTCACCGTGCCGTCGGTCTCCTGGCCGATGATGATGTAGCCCTTCTCGGCGCGCAGCACGTGCATCGCCTCGGTGCCGTAAGGCTCGAGCCCGAGCGGCCGTCCGATCTCGCGCAGCCGGTCCCAGACCGCACGGCCGTAGCGCGAGGGCACGTTGATCTCGAAGCCGGTCTCGCCGGTGAAGGACACGCGGAAGAAGCGCGTGGGCACGCCGAGGAACGTCCCCTCGGCCACCGACATGTGCGGGAAGGCGTCGGGCGAGATGTCGATGCCGCCGACCAAGGGCGTCACGATCTCGCGGGCGCGCGGGCCCTGGATGGCGATGGTGGCGTATTCCTCGGTGATCGAGGTCGTCCACACCCGAAGATGCGGGAACTCGGTCTGCCGGTAGTCTTCCATGTGGTTCAGCACCCGCGGCGCGCCGCCGGTGGTCGTCGTCACGTGGTAGCGATGCTCGCCAATGCGGGCGACGATGCCGTCGTCCATCACATATCCCGCCTCGCTCAGCATGATCGCGTAGCGGCAGCGGCCGACGGCAAGGCTGGCGATCGGCGTCGCATAGATGAGGTCGAGGAACTCGGCCGCATCCGGGCCGCAGACCTCGATCTTGCCGAGCGTCGAAGCGTCGAACATGCCGGCGGCATCGCGCACCGCGCGGCATTCGCGCTTGACCGCCGCGTGCATCGAGGCGCCGCGCGGAAAATACCAGGCCCGTTTCCAGGTGCCGACATCCTCGAAAGCCGCCCCCTCGGCCTCGGCGCTGTCGTGGATCGGCGTCGTGCGGATCGGGTCGAACAGGTCGCCGCGGGAGAAGCCGGCGATCGCGCCGAAGGTCACCGGCGTAAACGGCGCGCGGAAGGTGGTGAGGCCGACCTGCGGCATGGTCACGCCCAGCGCCTCGGCGGCGACGCCGATGCCATGGATGTTCGACGTCTTGCCCTGGTCGGTCGCCATGCCGTTGGTGGTGAAGCGCTTGATGTGCTCGACCGAGCGGAAGCCTTCGCGCGTGGCGAGACGGATGTCCTTGGCGGTGACGTCGTTCTGAAAATCGACGAAGGCCTTGCCGTAGGTGTCGGGGCCAGCCGCCGGCGTCGCACCGGCCGAGCCGCCCCGGAAATGCGAGGCACCCTCGACAGTGACGCCCGCGCCTGACGAAGCATCGGCGTCAGCGGCCGCGCGGCCGGCGGCACGTGCCTTGTCGATCGCCGAGGCAAGGTCGAAATCGCCGGCACAAGCGCCAACGCTGACATTGTCCTGCGCCGCCTCGCCTGGAACATAGGCCATGACATCGGCGTCGAAGGCGACCTTCCCGCGCGACTGCGAGAACAGATGGACGGAGGGCGTGAAGCCGCCGGACATCAGCAGCGCGTCGCAGTCGAAGCCGCGACGGTCCTGGCCGGACCGGGTCTCAGACACGGTGATGCCGCGGATGCGCTTGACACCACGCACCGCGGCGACGCCATAGCCCGTCAGCACCTCGATGCTGAGGCTACGTGCCTCGCGGGTCAGCGCCGCATCCGGCTCGTCGCGAAGGTCGATGATGGCGGGCACCTCGACACCAGCGCGCTTCAGGTCGAAGGCGGCGGCATAGGCGGCGTCATGCGTGGTGAACACCGCGACGCGGTTGCCGGGCTTGACGCCGTAGTGGTTGAGGAAGGTCCGCCCTGCCCCCGCCAGCATGATGCCCGGCCGATCATTGTCAGGGAAGATCAGCGGCCGCTCAATCGCACCGGTCGCCAGCACCACCTTCGCCGCCCGCACCTGCCACAGCCGCTCGCGTGGGCTCGCCGGATCGGGCTCGGACAGATGGTCGGTCAGTTCCTCGGTCAGGCCGACGAAGTTCTGGACGTAATAGCCGAAAGCCGTGGTGCGCGGCATCAGCCGGACGTTCGGCAGCGCCTTCAGCCGGGCGACGGCATCCGCCACGAAGGCCATGCCGTCGACGCCGTCGATGGTGACGGTGCTCTCGGCCTTCAGCCAGCCGCCGAAACTCGATCCCTCGTCGCAAAGAATGACGCTCGCACCGCTCTCGCCGGCGGCGAGCGCCGCGGAAAGGCCGGCCGGTCCGCCGCCGACGACGAGGACGTCGACGTGCTCGAAGCGGTTGGCGTAGTGATCCGGATCGGGCTCGGTCGGCGATTTGCCGAGGCCCGCGGCCGCGCGGATGTTGGGCTCATAGACGTTCGCCCAGAACGACTTCGGCCACATGAAGGTCTTGTAGTAGAAGCCGGCCGGCAGGAAGCGCGACAGGAGGCCGTTCACAGCGCCGATGTCGAAGGCGAGCGAGGGAAAGCGGTTCTGACTGAACGAGGTCAGCCCGTGATAGAGCGGCTGCATCGTCGCGCGGATGTTCGGCTGCCGGCGCGCCTTGTCGCGGCGGATCTCGATCAGCGCATTCGGCTCCTCCGAGCCGGCGCCGAGGATGCCGCGCGGCCGGTGATACTTGAACGATCGGCCGGTCAGATGCACGCCGTTGGCGAGAAGTGCCGAGGCGAGCGTGTCGCCGTCGAGGCCATCATAGCGGTTGCCGTCGAAGCTGAAGGCGATGCGGCCGGCATTCTTCAACCGGCCACGGCCGGGAACGCGATAGGACGTCACTGCTGTGCCTCCGTGCGGGCCGCCGGCGTATGCTCGGCGTCTCCCATGACATCGGGCTCGACATTGGCGTCGAAGCCCGCCGCCGCGACGAGACGTCCCTCGGCATCAATCTCGGGCTTTGGCTCGCCGGCCTTGTAGGTGGTGATGAACTTGTCGGTGACCGAGTGCCGGGCGGCGTTGAAGAAGCGGCCGCAGCCGTGCACGTGGCGCCAGCGCTCGAACACAAGGCCCCGCTCGTTCGAGCGGAAGTACAGGAGTTCGGCGGTCGCCTGGTCGCTGAGGCCGGCCGAGCCCTCGGGGCGCTGCAGGTGCGCCTCGCCGGAGTGGCGGAACTCCGTCTCTGGACGGGCCTCTTCGCAATAGGGGCAATGGATGAGAAGCATCGGTTCCCCCTTAATGCGCGACGGCGGCAGCCGCCGCCTCGTCGATGAAGCGCCCGGTGACGAAGCGGTCGAGGCTGAAGGCGGCGTTGATCCGGTGCGGCTCGTCGCGCGCAATGGTGTGGGCGAAGACATTGCCGGAGCCCGGCGTCGCCTTGAAGCCGCCGGTGCCCCAGCCGCAATTGACGTAGAGCCCCTTCACCGGGGTCTTCGACAGGATCGGCGAGCGGTCGGGCGTCACGTCGACGATACCGCCCCACGACCGCAGCATCTTCAGCCGGCGGAACATCGGAAACATGTCGGTTATGGCGTCGAGCGTGTGGTTGAGGATGTGGAGGCTGCCGGCCTGCGAGTAGGACGGGTACTGGTCCGTCCCCGCGCCGATGACCAACTCGCCCTTGTCGGACTGGCTGACATAGGCATGCACGGTGTTCGACATGACGACGCACGGAAAGATCGGCTTGATCGGCTCGGAGACCAGCGCCTGCAGCGGAAAACTCTCCAGCGGCATGCGGATGTCCGCCATTTCCATCACGGTGGAGGTCGAGCCGGCGGCGACGACGCCGACCTTCTTCGAGCCGATGAAGCCGCGCGAGGTCTCGACGCCCTTGACTGCACCATCAGTGCCGCGGCGGATGCCGGTGACCGCGCAGTTCTGGACGATGTGGACGCCCATCGCCGAGGCCGCGCGCGCGTAGCCCCAGGCGACGGCGTCGTGCCGGGCCGTGCCGCCACGGCGCTGCAGGGCGGCGCCGATGATGGGATAGCGCGCATCGGGCGAGATGTTCAGCGGCGGGCAGAAGGCCTGCGCCTCCTCGCGCGTCAGCCATTCATTGTCGACGCCGTTCAGCCGGTTGGCATGAATGTGGCGCTTGAAGACCTGCTGGTCGTGCACATTGTGCGCCAGCATCATCACGCCACGCGGCGAGTACATGACGTTGTAGTTCAGCTCATGGGAGAGCCCCTCCCACAGGTTCAGCGCGTGGTTATAAAGCCCGGCCGATTCGTCGTAAAGGTAGTTGGAGCGGATGATGGTGGTGTTGCGGCCGGTATTGCCGCCGCCAAGCCAGCCCTTCTCGATCACCGCAATGTCGGTGATGCCGTGCTCCTTGGCGAGGTAGTAGGCGGTGGCGAGGCCATGACCGCCGGCGCCGACGATGATGACGTCGTAATGCTTGCGCAGTTCGGGCGAGGCCCACTGCTCGCCCCAGCCCGTATGGTTCCGGAAGGCTTCCCTGGCCAGCGCAAAGGCTGAAAAACGACGCATCCGATAATCCTTGAAAGGCGAGAGCCGGGAGCGCGAGACGGGCGCGGGGACCCGATCGACCATGCGGGGCACGCTAGCCTTTTCAGCCTCAGATCATGCTCATTTTGCGACGGCGGGTGACGCTTTGCCGGAAACGGCCGCGAAACGAGCCGCCGCCAAACGAAAACGGCGGAGCGCTTGGCGCTCCGCCGTTCGGTGTTCAGGGTGTTGAAGGCTGCTTAGACGCGAGCGACGACGACACGCGGCTTCGGACGACCGGCGAGGCCGCCGACGGCACCGACGATAAGGCCGAGCAGCAATGCGACGAAGGTCGCGAAGGCAGCGGTGGACAGTCCGGCAGCCGCCTTGTCGGCAGTAACCTTGGCCTGCTCAACGGCCTGGTCGTAGGTTGCCTGGAACTCGGTCAGGCGACGCTCGGCTTCGGCCTGCGGAATGCCGGCCTGCTGCGAGATGACCGTGACGGCGGCCTGGCGCTGCTCAGGCGTCGCGTCCTTGGCGAGACCGGCGGCGATTTCCGGAATGGCCTTGGAAAGGTCGGCCTCGCCGGTCGCCTGGCGAGCGGTGTTCGCCGCCTGCTGGCCCTGCTGCTGGGCGTCAGTCGCGGCCTGATCGACCTGCTGCTCGCCGCGCTGCAGGAGGCCACGCACCTGAGACTCAATGCCGTCCGGAAGAACCGAAAGCGAGTTCGGGGTCAGCGAGGTCGCCGCGCTGGTCAGGCCCGAGATCGAGCTGCCGAGAGCACCGAACGTGCCGCCGATGACGGCCGAGACGCCCGATGTCAGGAGGTAGACGATGACGAGCGTCGAGGTCGCCCAGGTGACGATGCCGTGCAGCACGCCGTCCGTCTTCTCGCCGACGCCGGAGAGGCGAGCAGCAGCGTAGGCGCCGATGAAGGTCGCGATCAGCACGGTGACGATCGTCCAGATGCCGCCGGCCGAGCCGAGGGTCGCAGCGTCCGGCGAGCCGTTGCCGGCGGGATCGAGCGTGGCGAGGCCGATGCCGACGCCGAGCAGCGACAGCATGATCTGGATGACGAGAGTCAGGATCGCACCAGCGAAAATGGCGCCCCAGGAGACGCGGCGCAGGCCGGTCGGCACCGCCGGTGCGACGACCGAACGATCGTAGATCGCTTCAGACATGAGATTACTCCAGATAGGCCATCGGCGCGGCAAGACCGGCGATGGAAGACAAAAAGCGGGGACGTCATGTCTGGCCGCGACGCAGGCGTGTCGGGCCCTTGAACTGAGAGGGCACGGAAAGCGTTCCGTAAGCCGACCTCCTAAATAATCGACACCCTCCCGCCATATGCCGGAACCAAACCGGACGCCGCTCATCGACGAGGGAACGGCTTCGTTTCACGGCGCCGAAGATGCTAGCCGTGAAGCTCTCGGCAGCCGCCGACTTGCCCTGGAACCCCATGCAGATCGCCCTCGCCCGAAGCCTCGTCGACCTTCGCACCGTGCTGCTCGCCTCCGACCCCGCACTGTCGCGGCTGCGGATGGGGGCACGCGTGACGCTGACATTAATGGCCGTCGGCCTGGCGTTGATCGGCCTGCACCGTCTGATCCCGCTGCCGATCGCCGCCTACAGCGTCATGGTGATCACCGCGATGCAAGGAACGCTCGTGGTGCGCGACGCGACCTCGCGGGCCCGCGCCGTCACCCGCCTCTATTCCGGCCTGACCGGTTTTGCCGCGGTCGCCGTGGCGACGCTGCTCTCGCCCTGGCCAATCGTCTCGGACGCCGTCTTCGTGCTCTTCGTTTTCGGCGCGGTCTATGCGCGAAAATACGGCGCCCGCGGCAACGCCATCGGCATGTTCGCCTTCATGTGCTATTTCGCGGGTGCCTACCTCCACCCTTCAATCGCTGATCTCGCGAGCATCGCTCTGACCATCATGCTGTCGGGCATCATCGCCCATGGCATTCGCAACTACGTCCTGCCGGAGCGGCGGGAACAGGATTTTCGCCACACCATCGTCGCCATCGGCCAGCGGCTCGCCACCCAGTCGGCACTGCTGAAAGCGGGTGCCGCCCGCGGCTGGACGGCGGCGTCGCGCCGAGAGGTGCTGCGCCAGCAGGAGCGGATCGGCGACGCCATCCTCACCGCCGAGGGTTTCCTGCCGCCGATACCGTCCGACACCGATAGGGAAGCCGCGGTCCGGGAACTGGCCATCGCTTTGTTCGACCTTCACCTCGCCAGCGAGACGGCTGTGATGACCGCCTTGCGCGCAGAGGAGACGTCGCCCGAGGCCAAGAGCGCGCCACGGCTCGGCACCGCCCTCGAGCATCTCGACACCGCCCGCCGCATTGCCTTCGAACAGGCCGCTGCCATGCCTCCCGCTTGGTTCGAGGGGGTCGGCGCTGCCCCCCCGGCCCCGCC
Organism: Mesocryomonas lacus; assembly: GCF_055730135.2. NCBI lineage: Bacteria > Pseudomonadati > Pseudomonadota > Alphaproteobacteria > Hyphomicrobiales > Aurantimonadaceae > Mesocryomonas > Mesocryomonas lacus. The sequence goes on from NZ_JBUZWE020000016.1 coordinate 117,387, forward strand.
CGAAACAACGCCTGCCACGGGATGGATCCGCGACCCGGCCCTCAGGCTCGCCATCCAGGTGACGCTCGCCTCGGCCATCGCGATGGCCGGCGGACTGATGCTCTCGGAGGCCCGCGGCCTTTGGGCGATCCTCACCGCCTTTCTGGTCTTCATCAACACCCAGTCGCGCGGCGACGCCGCGCTGCGGGCGCTACAGCGGGCGGCAGGAACCCTGGCCGGTATCGTCGTCGGCATCGGCCTCGCAACACTCCTGCATGGTCAGTTGCTGGTGTCGGTGACGCTCGCCTTCGCCTTTGTCTTCACCGGCTTCTACCTGCTGCAGATCTCCTATGCCGCGATGACCTTCTTCGTGACGCTGGTGTTGGCCCTGCTGTACGGCCTGACCGGTCAGTTTACGCCCGACCTTCTGGTGCTGCGGCTGGAGGAGACGCTGATCGGTGCCGCGTCCGGCATCTTCATCGCCTTCATTGTGCTGCCGAGGTCGACGAGCGCAGCTGCGGGGGAAGCTGCCGACAGTTTCTTCGCCGCGCTCGACACGCTGCTCGCCGCCGCCGGCCGGCAGGTCGAGGGCGAAATGCCCCAACCGAGCCTCGTCACACTGTCGCGCCGGCTCGACCGACGCTATGCCGCCCTCGCGACGGCCGCCCGTCCGCTCGGCAGCCAGTGGCAGCTGGTGCAGAAGCCCGGCCGGGTCCGGCAGGCGCTGACGCATTTCATGGCCCTGTCGCACTGGGCAAGGATCCTATCGCGCGGCGTTGCGGCAGCACCGATCGCGGCAGCGGACCGACCGGCGGTCTGCGCGTCAATCGCCGCGCTGCGCGCCCAGATCGACGAGGCCAAGGGCGGCGAAGCCGGGTTTTTCGGCGCCCAGCCAACGCTGAAAGCGGCCTCGACCCGTCCCGAGCCCCGCCCCGCCGACTTCTCCGCCCGCTCTAGCGATCCGCGTTTTGCGCTCGACGTGCTCTCCCACATCATCGACCGCGCCGCTCATGGCGGCACCCGCGTCGGCCGTGCTGCAGCGATCGACGACGCGCCGCAGCCGCGGGGAGAGGACGCCACAGCTACCGCCACGGCGCCGTCCATCACCGCAAACCGACGCGAAAATGATTCCGAATTCTAGTTCGATGCTGTAGGCAGACGAGATCGGCAGGATAGGCATGGTCCGGCCAGCGTAGACATTGGCGGCATTGTTGCCGTGTCTGGGGAGCTGCAGTGTTGTGCCGCCGGGCAGGAAGAGTTTACGCCCGGTTGTTGCCCGGATGCTCTGGCCCGCGCTTCTGCGTTGGGGCAAGCCACTTCAAACGTGAAGACGAACAAAGACATACGAAGAGGACTACCGGTTTGACCCCTGATCTGAAGCGCGCGGAGCGTCCGGCCGGGACCCTCGACAAGACGGCCTTGCGCCTTGCCGCAGGCCTTGGCCTCGCGCTGATGCTCGGCGCCTGCCAGTCGGCGATCCCCGATGCCAACGGCATCCGTCTCGACCAGGCGCAAGGCTCGAGCCAGAATATCTCCTCGCTCACCGCGACGATCAACGCCAATCCGCGCGACCCCGAAGCCTACAACGTGCGCGGCACCGCCTACGGCAAGGCCGGGCAAAACCGCGACGCGGTCCAGGATTTCACCACCGCCCTGCAGCTGAACCCGAACTTCTACCAGGCCTATGCCAACCGCGCTCTGGTCTACCGGCAGATGGGCGACAGCGCGAAGGCCGTCGCCGACTACAACGCCGCGCTGCAGATCAATCCGCGCTATGACAGCGCCTATATCGGCCGCGGCAACATCTACCGCATCGCCGGCCGCAACCGCGAGGCGCTCGGCGATTTCCAGAAGGCGATCGACCTCAACACCACCGATCCCCGCGCCTTCCATAACCGCGGACTGCTCTACCAGATCGATGGCCAGCACAAGCTGGCGATCGAGGATTTCTCGACCGCGATCTCGCTGCAGGCCGATGCGCCGGAGCCCTATTCCGGCCGCGGCGTCTCCTACCTTGCCCTTGGCGACGAGGAGAACGCGTTCACGGATTTTAACACGGCCCTGAAGCTCGACGACAAGTCGGCGGAGTACTGGACCAACCAGGCGCTGATCTTCGAGCGCCGCAACGAGAAGTCCCGCGCCTTCAAGTCCTATGCACGCGCCGCACAGCTCGATCCGAACTACCGCCCGGCGAAGGACGGGATGAGCCGCACGCGGAGCTAACCATAGGTCTGCAACGAACCAGGCCGACTCATCGATGTAAAGATTATTTATATCGAAATATTTCAGGCCTAGCCCGGATGTGGAGGACTTGGAATTTCTCATGTTTTCGCACTCAGCGGGAACTTTGTAGCCGCCGACGACTTTCTGTGCCGAACGATTATTCAGGCACAGAAAGTTAACCCATGAAAATCCTCCTCGCTTCGACGATTGCTCTTGCAGCCCTTACCGCGGCACCGCTGGCGGCGCAGGCCGAGACCACCCTTGGCCAGCTGACATGCAAGAGCGACGGTTCCACCGGCTACATTATCGGCTCGTCCGAGAACGTCATCTGCGACTTCTCGCCAGCCAATTCCGCAGCGCCGATGGAGGTTTATGCGGGCACGCTCAACACCATCGGCCTCGATGTCGGCGTCACAGGGCAGACGATCATGACCTGGTCGGTGCTCGCCGAGAGCGACAAATACGAGCCGTCCTCGCTGGCAGGCGAATACATCGGCGCCAGTGCCGATGCCTCGGTAGCCGCAGGCGTCGGCGTTAAGGTGCTAACCGGCGGCCCGAACGGCGGCTTCAGCTTGCAGCCGCTCAGCGTCCAAGCCCAGGAAGGCCTGAACGCAGCCATCGGCGTGACCAAGTTCACGCTGAAAGCTGCAGCGCCCGTGGTTCCGATCGTCGTGGTCCCCGCCAACTAAACCTGCGAAACAACCTTTCCTACGATAGCCCGCGCCGTAGCGCGGGCTATCGCGTTTCTGGGATTGTTGCAGCTCGATCCAAGCCGTGATCGGGCCGGCTGAAACTTTCCTGCGACGTCAGGGTTACTGCGGCACATCATTCAAGGAGTACAGCCATGAAGACCCGTTCCCTGCTCGCCGCCGCCGCCCTCGTTGCTGCCACCGCTCTGCCGATGTCGGCTGCCAATGCCGGCACCAAGCTCGGCCTCCTGTCCTGCCAGAGCGACGGCACGCTGTCTTACATCGTCGGCTCCAGCAAGGAATACCTGTGCGTCTTCAAGCCGGCCGACGGCTCGGGTCGTGAAGCCTATATCGGCACGCTCGATACGGTCGGCGTCGATGTCGGGATCACCGGCCGCCAGGACCTCAGCTGGATCGTCTACGCCGCTTCCTTCCAGGACGGCGAGCCGCGCTCGCTCGATGGCAACTACTACGGCGCGACGGTGGATGCCTCGGTCGCCGTCGGCGGCGGTGCCAAGGCGCTGGTTGGCGGACCGAACAACGGCTTCACCCTGCAGTCAGTGAGCCTCCAGGCGCAGTTCGGCCTGAACGCCACCGCCGGCCTCTCGCGCTTCTCGCTCCAAGCCGCCCCGACCGAGCCGGCCGTCTACAAGCCCTGAGCTTCGACGCTATCGCATCGAAAAGGCCCGCGAACCGGAAGGTTCGCGGGCCTTTTCGTTTGAGATTCGCGCCGAAGCCTCGGAACGAAAAACGGCGTAGATCGCTGAAAAGTCGTCATCCTCGGCCGCAGGCCGGGGACCCATGCCGCAGCGAGAACGCGCTGGTTCGGATCAGGATAGCGCCGACACCCCACCCGAACGGTACTCGCTCAACCGACTTGGCATGGGTCCCCGGGGCTACGGCCCCAAGGATGACGACGTCGGAGGATAGCGCTCTTCCAGTAGCGGTCACGGACTGTGCACCGCTGGACGGCCTACCCGCTCCCTCAGTGCGCCATCGCCTTGACGATCGCTTCCACCATCTTCTTGGCGTCGGCGAACAGCATCATCGTGTTGTCCTTGTAGAACAGCGTGTTGTCGATGCCGGCATAGCCCGAGCCCATCGAGCGCTTGACGAAGAGGCAAGTGGCGGCCTGGTCGACGTTGAGGATCGGCATGCCGTAGATCGGCGAGGTCTTATCGTCGCGCGCGGCGGGGTTGGTGACGTCGTTTGCGCCGATGACGAAGGCGACGTCGGTCTGCGCGAACTCCGAATTGATATCCTCGAGCTCGAAGACCTCGTCATAGGGCACGTTCGCTTCGGCCAGAAGCACGTTCATGTGGCCGGGCATGCGGCCGGCGACCGGGTGGATCGCGTACTTCACCTCGACGCCGTGCTTCTTCAGCGTGTCCGCCATCTCGCGCAGCGCATGCTGGGCCTGCGCAACGGCCATGCCGTAGCCCGGCACGATGATCACCCGCGAGGCGTTCATCATGAGATAGGCCGCATCATCTGCCGAGCCTTGCTTGACCGGCCGCTCGAGGCCGTCGCCGCTGGCGGCAGGCCCACTCTCGCCGCCGAAACCGCCGAGGATCACCGAGATGAAGGAGCGGTTCATGCCCTTGCACATGATGTAGGAGAGGATCGCCCCGGACGAGCCGACCAGCGCGCCGGTGATGATGAGCGCGAGGTTCTGCAAGGTAAAGCCGATGCCGGCCGCGGCCCAGCCGGAATAGGAGTTCAGCATCGAGACGACGACCGGCATGTCGGCGCCGCCGATCGGCACGATCAAGAGGACGCCGAGCGCCAGCGCGATCGCCACCACCGCCCAGAACGCCAGATGGCTTTCCGTCGCCGCGAAGACCACGAGGAAGACGACGAGCGCTGCGGCGAGGCCGATGTTGATGAGGTGGCGCGAGGGCAACATGATCGGCTTGCCGCCCATCCGCCCGTCGAGCTTCAGGAAGGCGATGATCGAGCCGGTGAAGGTGATCGCGCCGATGGCGACGCCGATCGCCATTTCCACCAGCGCCTGGGTGTGGATGTGGCCGGGGGTGCCGATGTTGATCGACTCCGGCGCGTAGAGCGCGGCGGCCGCGACCATGACGGCGGCCAAGCCGACGAGGCTGTGGAAGCCGGCGACGAGCTGCGGCATGGCCGTCATCGGGATGCGCTTGGCGATGACCGCGCCGACACCGCCGCCGAGCGCGATGCCGACGATGATGAGCAGCAGCGCCCCCATGGACGGCCCGGCGAAGAGCAAGGTGGTGAGGACGGCAATGCCCATGCCGACCATGCCGAAAATGTTGCCCTGGCGGCTTGAGGTCGGGTGCGACAGGCCGCGCAGCGCGAGGATGAACAGCACACCGGAGACGAGGTAGAAGAAGGCGGCGACGTTCTCTGACATCTCTCGTCTCCCTACTTTTCTTTTTTCTTGTACATCGCCAGCATCCGGTGCGTGACGAGGAAGCCGCCGAAGATGTTGACGCTTGCCAGCACCAGCGCGACGAAGCCGAAACCGGTGGCGATGCCCGATGCGGACAGGCCGACGGCAAGGATGGCGCCGACGATGATCACCGATGAGATCGCGTTGGTCACCGCCATCAGCGGGGTGTGGAGCGCAGGGGTGACGGACCAGACGACGTAGTAGCCGACGAAGATCGCCAGCACGAAGATCGCGAGGTGGAAAACGAAGGGATTGGCGCCGGCGACCACGTGGTCGACCGCGGGCGAGGTCATCATCTGCTCGACGCCGAGGCGCGCGTCGCGGATGGCGGCGCCGGCATCGTTGAGGTGCTGGATGGTCTTCTGGGCCAGATCGTTTTCCATCAGGCGTCTCCCGTCTGTGCCGGCGCGGCGCCGGCGGCGAACATGGTCTCGGGCTGGGCGGGCTCGGCCGGCGCAACCGGGGCGGCGGGTTCGACCGAGGCAGGCTTGGCAAAGCCCGGATGGACGACCGCGCCATCGCGCGTCAGCAGCGTCGCCTTGACCAGTTCGTCGTCGGTGTCGACCTTCAGCGACTTGGTCTCCTTGTCGATCAGCGTCTCCAGGAAGGCGCTGACGTTCTTCGCGTAGAGCAGCGAGGCTGTTGCAGCGATGCGGCCGGGCACGTTGAGGTGGCCGACGATCCTGGCCGGGCCGACGTCGACGACCTTGCCCGCCTCCGCACCCTCGACATTGCCGCCGCGCTCGACCGCGAGGTCGACGAGGACGGAGCCGGACTTCATCGACTCGACCATGGCCCGCGAGACGAGACGCGGCGCCGGCCGGCCGGGGATCAGCGCGGTGGTGATGACGATGTCCTGCTTGGCGATGTGGGCAGCGACCAGTTCGGCCTGCTTCGCTTGGTATTCCTTCGACATTTCCTTGGCGTAGCCACCGGAGGTCTCGGCCGCCTTGAACTCGTCGTCCTCGACCGCGACGAACTTCGCGCCGAGGGATTCGACCTGTTCCTTGGTGGCCGGCCGCACGTCGGTGGCGGTGACCACGGCGCCGAGGCGCCGGGCGGTGGCGATCGCCTGCAGGCCGGCGACGCCGACGCCCATGACGAAGACGCGGGCGGCCGGCACGGTGCCGGCGGCGGTCATCATCATCGGAAAGGCGCGGTCGTATTCGGCAGCGGCGTCGAGCACCGCCTGGTAGCCAGCGAGATTGGCCTGGCTGGACAGGACGTCCATCACTTGGGCGCGGGTGATGCGCGGCATGAACTCCATGGCGAAGGCCATGATCCCGGCCTCGGCCATGGCGGCGACGTCCTCGTCGCGGCCGTAGGGGTCCATGATGGCGATCACCGCGGCGCCGCGCTTGTAATGCGCGAGTTCGGCGCGGCCCGGCCGGCGGACCTTCAGGACGACGTCGGCGGTCTCTGCATCGGCAGCGCTGCCGATCGTCGCGCCAGCGGCGGCGAAGGCGGCATCGGGAATGCGGGACTTCAGCCCAGCGCCGGTCTCGACAACGATGTCGAGGCCGAGCCCCTTCAGCTTCTTGACGGTATCAGGAGAGGCGGCGACGCGCGGCTCTCCACCATCGTGCTCCAGCGGCACGAAGATCTTCATCTATTCTCTCCCAGTCGCCCCGTCCACACTTCGGGGCGGATCAGGGGAGTTTCAGTCCCGGCGCGCGGCCGTTACTTCATCAGGTACGTGGCAGCAATTCCGGAAATCAGGAAGGCGAGAATGCCGGCGAAGAAACCAGCCGAGGTGATCAGGCCGACCAGCATGCCGATGAGGATCGCGACGACCCAGATCGAGCCGAACTTCACGAGCTTCAGGAAGAGCGCGTAGGTCCGGTCGTGCTCGGGATAGTCCATCTTATCGGCGAAGCTCAGCTCGCTATTCCCATGATGTTCAGCCATGCCAACCTCCTCAGCCGCGGCGCCCCTCACCGCTCTCGCCGCCGACCGCTACCGGAAACAGCCGGTTGCGTCCTGCCGGAGCGCCTCATCCCTCGGCCTTACACGAAGTCGCCACAAACTGGCAATGCGGCACGCACGATCAAATGCGAGGCGTCCCTGTGAACGCTGGCCTGGCGATCCTTGGCCGCATCTTGTGCCGACGCGGGAGAATCGGATGCAAGGACGCGGGGCCTGACGACGTTCGTCAGAATTGATCGTCTTCGTCGGGGTCATGATCGATTGCGGCGCGGGCATCGCCGAGCGAGAAGCCGGCGCGCATCATGGCGGCGATGTCGCGGTCGCGGCGCTCGGTGCGGTCGCGCAGGCGGTGCGGGCCGAGCCGCCTGCGGCGGGCAAAAGCCATGGCCGCAGCACGGTCGTCGGTCTCGTCGCCGCCGACCACCTCGGCGATCAGCTCGCGGTCGACGCCCTTCTGCGACAGCTTCGCCTCGACCTGGCGGATCGAAGTGCCGCGGCGGCGAAGGCTGGCGAGCCGCGCCTCGGCGAAGGCGCGATCGTCGAGCAGCTTCAGCTCAAGGAAATGCGCGACCGTCGCCTCGACCATGAGGGCCGCTTCGCCGGGATCGGGCGCCTTCGGATCGTCGCCCCAGTCGCGGATCCGGCTCGCCACCTTGCGCTCCAGCACGCGGCGCAGGTTCTCCGCCGTGCTGGCATAGCGGCCGAGATAGTAGGCCGCCGCCCGGAACAGCCATTCGCGGCTGACGGGACGTGGCTTGCGGGGCTGGTCGCGCGGAGATGCCATGGCGCCGGTATAGATCGGCGGCGCGCGCGCCACCATGCAGCGCGTGCAGTGAAAAGGAAAAAGGCCCGCGGCAGAGCCCGGGCCTTTCTGGAGATCGACCTGTGCCGATCGGGGTGTGGCAAAAGCGCGTCAGGCGGCCTTGCTGAACTCCACGGCTTCCGGCGCGACCTTGGTCGCGGAGCCCCCGAGGATACCGGACTCGTAGGCAAGCGTCGCGGCTTCCGCACGGGCCCGGTCGAGGCCCGGCGCGATGTTGTCGGAGAGGCTGAAGATCGTGCCGCCGTGCAGGAACGGCGCCTCGTAGGCGGCGCGCAGCACGAGGCCGATGTCGAGCCTTGCGATCTCGCTCTCCTGGATGATGGTCTCGACCAGCCGCGCGACCCGGCTCGGAATGTTGGTGATGGCGGTGGCGGCCAGCGCCCAGTCGCGGCTGCGGCGGCCCTTGCCGGCATCGGCGGCCAGCATGCGCTCGGTGGCGATCGCGGCATGCGCCGAGAGCGGCGAGAAGCGCACCGGGATCAGCGTGCGATCGGCGAGCTTGGCGGCGGTGCGGATGGTCTCGGCATCGTCGCCAGCGTCGATGATGGCCAGATCGCCGCGGCGGCGGGCGGCCCGCACCAGGCGCTCCATCGTCGCCTCGTCGTCGGCGACTTCCACGGTGATCTTGGCGGGGCACTGGCCCTTGGCCGCCCAGGCGACGAGGTCCTTGTCGCGGGCGGCGTCGATCAGCACGACCGGAATGTCGGCGGCCGCAGCAACGCCCGCGAGCGTCAGGGCAAGGGTGGTGGTGCCGGAGGTCTTCAGGGAGCCGATGGAGATGACGGGGATCATGCGGAGCGCCTAACCTTGGGTTGCGGGAAGCCTCGGCGGCCTATTCCGCAGATGGCTCGATGGCGTGATGTCTGCCGCTGTTCTGGAACCCGAAGATGTCGCGAAGCTGGAAAGACGAACAATTGGTTAAAGCGCGCCGGCGCCTTCCTCCCAACGCGGTAGCGCTCACCCGCTTTTCCCTGAACCCCTTTGCCGGCAAGGGATTGCGCCGTGTCGCGCGGGAACGGTCACGGCAGTGCAATGCGGACGGCTGCGCTTTGGAACGGGCGCTAACTCACGTTTGAAGAGCGAGATCCGGCTACCCGGCGACTGACAACTCTGCGTGAAGTCGTCGTTCACTGGTTGTCGGCGGCAACCGACAACGCGCCCTCGCGCTGCTTAATCATCATAAAGGTGTCGAAGGTGTATTCGGCCACCTGCTGGTAGAGATAGGTTTCGTTCCGGAACGCCATCAGGCTGTCGTGGATCTTCTTAAACGCAGCACTGCCGCCAGAAATCTCGCCGTACAGCGTCGTCGCCGCATCGAAGCAGGCATTCAGAACGTCCTGCGGGAACGGCCGCAACTGGGCCCCGGCCTCGACCAGCCGCTTCAGCGCCGGCGGGTTCTTGAAGTCGTATTCCGCCAGCATCTCCAAGGAAACCGCCCTCGCCGCGGTCGAGAGCACGCTCTTCCAGGCGGGCGGCAAGGCGTCGTGTTTCGGCTTGCCGATCAGGAAAGCCAGCGACAGGCTGCCCTCCCACCAGCCGGGGTAATAGTAGTAGGGCGCGACCTTCACCAAGCCGAGCGCCTCGTCGTCCTGAGGCCCCATCCACTCCGCCGCATCGAGGGCGCCGCGCTCCAGCGCGGCGTAGATGGCGGAAGGCGGCAGATCCTGTGGCACGACGCCAAGCTTCTTCAACACCTCGCCACCCAACCCGCCAATGCGCATGTTCAGGCCGCTGAGATCCTGCACGCCCTTGACCTCGCGGCGGTACCAGCCGCCCATCTGCGTTCCCGTGGAGCCGCCCGGCAGGAAGGCGAGTTGATGCTCGGCAAAGAAGTCTTGTAGCAGGCCGAGGCCCTCGCCTTGGTACAGCCAGGCATGGAGACCGCGCACGTTTAGCGTGAAAGGCGCAGCACCGGCCAGGCCGAAGACCGGATCCTTGGCGAAGGAGTAGCTGGCCGCCGTATGCGCCATGTCCACGGTGCCGGCGGTGACCGCGTCCATCGCGGCGGTCAGCGGCGCCGTCTCGTCGGGGGCGAGAACCTCGATCTCGAAGCCGCCGTCGGTCGCCGCCCGCACCATGGCGGCCAGCCTGACGGCGCCGCCGTGCAGCGCGCCGAGCCGCGGCGGAAAGGCCGACTGGCAGCGCCAGCGCACTTTCGGCGGCGTCTGCGCGAGGGCCGGCATTGCCAACCCGGCCGCCGACACCACGCCCAGCGTGCCGAGCCCACCCGCGCGCATGAAATCCCGGCGATCCATCCTTGCTTTCCCCACTTACGCGTTCCGGCGCCAAGAGCATGGAGCCCGCCCGAGAGGCAAGGCCAGCGGCATGATCGCGTCGGAAATGCGGCGCGGCACTGAAAGCCGTCCTCTGCGCAAGGGACACGCGTCCGTCCGGCGGCGATAGCGGTTGACCTGCCCGCGGTTTCCGTGATGGGTCGGCGGATCTCCTGCCGTTGGAAACCCTGCCATGTCCGCGCCTGCCATTCTCGTCGCCGTTCCCGCCGATATCCGCACCATTGGAAACCACCGCTGGCACTGTGCGCCGGAAAGCTATCTGACGGCAGCGCTCCGCGTCGCGGGGGCGATCCCGGTGATCATTCCCGCGCTCGCCAGCGAGATCGACGTCGCCAGCATTCTCGAGCGGGTCGACGGCGTGCTGGTCACCGGCTCGGTCACCAACGTCCATCCCGAGCGCTACGGCGTTTCGCCCTCCGCCGCCTACGAACCGTATGATACCGACCGCGACGCAATGACGGACAAGATGATGAAGGCGGCGATCGACGCCGGCATGCCGCTCCTCGCCATCTGCCGCGGCCTGCAGGAACTCAACGTCGCGATGGGCGGCTCGCTCGCCACCGAGATCCAGGACATCGAGGGGCGCTCCGATCACCGGGCGAAGGATCATCCCGAACAGAAAGAGCGCTACGCGATCCACCAGAGCGTCCTGGCGAAATCCGGCAGCCAGATCGACCGCATCGTCGGGCGCACCGAGTTCAAGGTGAACTCGTTGCACCGCCAGGCGATCGACCGGCTGGGCGACGGGCTCGTCGTCGAGGCGACAGCGCCCGACGGCACGATCGAGGCGGTGTCGGTCGAAGCGGCCAAGGGTTTCACCCTCGGCGTCCAGTGGCATCCCGAATACTGGGCCGAAAGCGACGCTCCCTCGGCCTCGATCTTCACCGCCTTCGGCGATGCGTGCCGCGCCTATCGCAAGAGCCGCGCCACCGCGCGGTAACGACCAGAGAAGCCGCGCCCAACCCTTGCCGGGCAAGCTTCGTCGGCGCCGTCAGACGATGGCGCCGCCGAGCAGCGCAAGGCCAAGCAGCAGCACTAGGATGGCGCCGAGGATCTCCACGGCGTCGAGCACGCCCTGGCGAGCCCCGCCGGCCGCCCCGAAACGCAAGGCGACGTCCTTGGCGTAGACGGCAAGGGCCGCAATCGCCGAGACGGTGATGGCCGTGCCGAGGGCCATGGCAAAGACCGACAGCACGCCGCCGAGATAGAGACCGTTCAGGAGGCCGAAGGTCAGCACCACGATCGCGCCCGAGCACGGGCGCAAGCCGACGGCGATGACGGCCGAGGCGGCCGAGCCGAGCGTCAGCCGCGCCGCGCCGAGCACTGCGGGATCTGGCATATGCGCCCGGCCGCAGTCGCAATCGTCCGCATCGTCGGTGCAGACGTCGGCAGCGAACCCGCCGGCCGGCCGCATGATCGGTCCAGCGCCCAGGCTCCGCGGCATCGCCCCGGTCCGCAGCATCGCCGGCATCCGGCCGACCGTTGTCGTCGCCGGCTCCGGCGCGAAGCCAAACCCTTGCCCCCCGGCGGCGGTGTCGGCCTTGGTGCCGCGAAGGGCCGTGCCGGACGCGGCGAAGGCAAGACCGGCCCCGCGCCGCGGCCGACGGATCATCCGCCAGATCTTGCGAACCAGGAGAGTGGCCCCGAAGCCTGCGATCATCACGAAAGAGGCGATCTCGAGCCAGTTGGTGGCGTCGGTCATCGACACCGCCGTCCCCCGCAGAAAGTACCAGCCGACGCCAACGACCACGAGCGCCGTCACGCCCTGCAGCAGCGCCGAGATGAACGAGAGCGCGATGCCACGGCGCAGCTGGACCTCGTTGGCCAGCACATAGGACGAGATCACCGCCTTGCCGTGCCCGGGGCCCGCGGCATGGAAGATGCCGTAGACGAAGGAGACGCCGACGAGAAAGACCACGCCGCCGGCGCCGTTCTTTATGCCGACGAGCGCCTGCCGGAGCTCGGTGAAGAACTCCCGCTGCACCCGGTTGATCTCGACGAAGACGGAGGCGAAAGGCCCGCTCGGCGCCGATGTCGACTCCGCCGTCCCAATGCCGAGCGAAGATTTGGCAAGACTCGGCTCGGCGACGACCAGCACCAGGACACACGCCAGCACAACTAGCGCGACAGCCTCGTTTCTGCTCATCCGCGCTATCCGCATTTGATCTCGACCTTGGTCGCCAGCGCCTGCGCAAAATCGGTACCGGTCGCCGGCACCGTCTCGTCGGGTGCAAGATCGGCGATCGAGGCCATCCACTGCTGTGCCGCCTCGTCCTCGTCCGGCACGTTCATGGTCTTGGTGCAGCCGGCCGGCATGTCGACGAGGTCGAAACTCGTTTCGTCAGCGAAGTCGAAGGCGACGTAGAAGGTCTCGTCGAAATTGGCGACCGTCAGCGCCTGGGTCTTCAGATCGATCGGCTCGCCGGCCTTCAGCTCGAAGAACAACAGCAGCTGTCCATCCTGATACAGCGCCCGGATGGACTCCGGCGGCAGCATCTTCACCGGTTTTCCCGCCGTCGTGACGAAGGTGTAGAAGTCCCATTCGGCGATGGACTCCTTCACCGTGTCACCCACCGCCTGCAGTTCATCGTCGTCGAGGATCCCGTTCGCATTCTTGTCGAAGTCAACAACGACACTCGAGGAGAACAGATCGTCCATGCGCCAGATGTTGCGCACGGCGGCGAGCTTGGCGGCGGGATCACCGACGATCTCCATCCGAGCCTCCGCGAAGACATGCGGATGCGCCTCGGCCCGCTGGGCGTGCCAGGAGAATGCCGCCAGGCAGAGGGTCACCGCAAGGCAGCGCTTGATCGAGGGCATGGCCTCTCCCGGATGGAGGATGATGCCACCTCCTGACAGGAGAAGGATGGCCGAAATTTGGAGCGGAGCGGATGGCATGCCTGAGATGGGCATACCGCACCAGCGGCAAGATGCCGCCGGCCCGCACTCTCACCCCGCCGCAAGGCCGTAAGATGCAGCGGGTTAGCAGCGTGATCCATGCCAGCGACCCGAGATCGAGCCGGCCGGGCCGGAACGATAACAGGCCAAACCGGTTTACGGACCGAACAGACATCCCCCAGCCTTGAGGAGACAGCCATGCACACCCCGACCCAAGCCGAGATCGAAGACCAGATCGCCGCGCTGCGCAACGAGGTCGCGTCGCTGACGAAGTCGCTGTCGAAGACCGGGGCATCCGCCTTCAACACAATCGAGGACCGTGCTTCAGATCTGTATGGTTACGTCCAGGATCGCAGCCCGGAAGTCGTGCGCGAACTGCGCAAGCAGGCTCGCTACATCGAGAACAGCGCCCGCGAGAACCCGGTCGCATCGATCGCCCTCGCCGCCGTGGCGCTCCTGGTGATCGGTGCCATCGCTCGCCGTTGAGCCGACAGCATTTTGAATGAAAAAACGCTCCTTCGGGGGCGTTTTTTTATGGCTCGTCTCTTTGGGCGTCGAACTTCCGGAACCAGGCGGCGAGATAGTCGACGAAGAGGCGCACGCGCATCGGCAGATGCCGACGATGCGGGAACACCGCATAAACGCCGGCCTCCTGCGGCATGTAGGCATCGAGGACGGTTACCAGCCGGCCCGCAGCAATGTCCGCTCGGACAACGAATTCCGGAATCAGTGCAAGGCCAAGACCCGCCATGACCGCCGCGCGGACGGCGACCGGGCTGTTTACCGTGAACTGTCCGGAGACGGGGACGGGAAACGGCTCGCCCTTCTCAGGGTCGGTGAACTGCCAGTTCGAGAACATGCGCGAGTTGGAATCGATGACGGCCGGATAGTTCGACAGTTCCAGCGGATGCGTCGGGGTGCCCAGCCGCTGCAGCAGCGTCGGACTGGCGCAGAGCGAGAGGTCGAGCGATGTCAGCTTGCGGGCGATCATCGAGGAGTCGGTGAGGCGCGTCATCCGGATGGCGACGTCGAACCCCTCCTCCACGAGATCGACGAAGTTGTCGTCGAGCTGGATGTCTAAAGAGATGTCGGGATGCGCGACGGCGAAGTCGACCAGCGAATGGCCGAGTTCGGCGTCGCCGAAAGTGCGGGCTGCCGAGATCCGTATCCTGCCCTTCGCCTCGCCTGTCGCCTCCCGGGCCTCCTCGTTGAGGCTTTCGAGATCGGCGAGGATGGCCGAGGCCCGGGCGAGATAGACCTCGCCGGCGCCGGTCAGAGCGATCTGCCGTGTGGTGCGGTTGATCAGGAGGACGCCGAGTTCGTCCTCCAGTTCCCGCACGTATTTCGACAGCAGCGCCTTGGACCGGCCGGTCTTGCGTGCAGCCGCCGAAAACCCTTCGTTCTCGATGACGGCGATGAAGGCGCGCATGCGCGTCAGCGTGTCCATGGGCGCTCCAGGCTGGCGTGAAACTTGTGTTTTGTTGCCGCAAGTCGACACTTGCTCCCTTCCTCGGCCGCATGGCCGAGAAAATCAACCGACTGCCCATTTTCCGGTTGTGTATGACGAAACACGGTCATACATAGCGCTTGCCCAAAGTCGCACGAGCCTGTGGGCGTCCCCCGATCCTCATATGCGAGGGCCATCGGGCCGGTCCTGGAGATTGCCTCCAGTCGACTGCGCAGCAAGCGCAATCGAGGACGCCTTAAAGCAACGACGGTGCGGGCTTTTTTGGTCTCCCCTGGTCTCCACAGCCGGGAATACTGAAGAGGCACACCCTCATTGCCCCATGTGCGGCGGGTTCAAGCCCTCCAAGCCAAGGCAGACAACGATCGACCCGGAGCGACAGCCCCGAGTTCGAGCCACGTCGCGGACCGACCAACCTTGTGAATCGCCTTGCCGGCGATCCAGGGAACGCTCGTGTCCGCCCTCGCCACCCTTGGTTTACGGGAATTGCCCCATGGCTACGCAGCGCATCCTCGACTTCCTCGCCACCCGACGTCCGACCGGCCCTTGCCTCGTCGTTGATCTCGATGTTGTCGAGACCAATTTCAACGCCTTCCGCAAGGCGCTGCCGGATTCGTCGATCTATTACGCCGTCAAGGCCAATCCTGCGCCGGAAGTCCTGCGCCTCCTTTCCGCGCTCGGCTCCAGCTTCGACTGCGCCTCGGTCGCCGAGATCGAGATGGCGATGGATGCCGGCGCGACCGCCGACCACATCTCCTTCGGCAACACCATCAAGAAGGAGCGCGATGTCGCGCGTGCCTTCGATCTCGGTGTCCGGCTGTTCGCCGTCGACTGCGTCGAGGAAGTCGAGAAGGTTGCCCGCGCAGCGCCCGGCGCCAAGGTGTTCTGCCGCGTCCTGACCAATGGCGAAGGCGCCGAATGGCCGCTGTCGCGCAAGTTCGGCTGCGTGCCGGCGATGGCGATCGACGTGCTGGTGCACGCCAAGAGCCTCGGCCTCGTCGCCACCGGCGTCTCGTTCCACGTCGGCTCGCAGCAGACCGATACCGAGGCCTGGGATGCGGCGATCGCCGATGCCAGCCACGTCTTCCAGACGCTGGCCGAGAAGGGCATTGTGCTGACGCTGGTCAACATGGGCGGCGGTTTCCCGACGCGCTACCTGAAGGACGTGCCGTCGGCCGAGGCCTATGGCCGCTCGATCTTCTCGTCGCTGCGCCGGCATTTCGGCAACCAGATCCCGGAGACGATCATCGAGCCAGGCCGCGGCATGGTGGGCGATGCCGGCGTGATCAAGGCCGAGGTGGTCCTCGTCTCGCGCAAGTCGGCGACCGACGAGAACCGCTGGGTCTATCTCGACATCGGCAAGTTCGGCGGCCTCGCCGAGACCATGGACGAGGCAATCCGCTATCCCATCACCACCCAGCGGGATGGCGATCGGATGGAGCCTTGCGTGCTGGCCGGCCCGACCTGCGACTCGGCCGACGTGCTCTACGAGAAGAAGCCCTACCCGCTGCCGATCACGCTGACGGTCGGCGACGAAGTGCTGATCGAGAATACCGGCGCCTACACGACGACCTATTCGGCCGTCGCCTTCAACGGCTTCGAACCGTTGCGATCCTACGTGATCTGAGTTCCGGCGCGTCCTGCGCCGGGCCCTCGCCCGCGCGCCGGACGCCCTCCAAGCTCCGGCGCACCCTCTCGGCCTCTCCTGATACGAGGTTGATCCCATGATCGCATCTGCCATTTCCGCCGTCGCTGCGATGTCGCCGCGCGTCGCCCCCTATTTCCAGATCTTGACCGAGACCGCCGGCGACGTCGCCGCGCGCGAAGCGCTGCTCGACCGCGCCATGGGTCCCGGGCGTCGCCGCAAGTCGTCGGAATCGATCCGCCGCGGCCGCCAGCCGGCCGAAGGCCTGTCGCTGGTCGCCAAGGGCGAAAACGGCGAACTCCTCGGCACCGTCCGGCTCTGGCACGTCGCCGCCGGCGCTGCGGGTGCGCCCGCCCTGATGCTCGGCCCGTTCGCGGTCGCACCGGAACTCGCCGGCTACGGCATCGGCGTTGCCTTGATGCGGCGCGCGATTGCTGAGGCGCAGTGGCGCGGCCACGGGGCCATCGTCCTTGTCGGCGACCCCGACTACTATGCGCGTTTCGGCTTTACCGCCGAACCCGCCGCAGAACTCGCCATGCCCGGTCCGTTCGAGCGGCACCGCCTGCTCGGACTGGCGTTGAAGCCGGGTGCTTTGGCGGGTGCGGCCGGCCTGATCCGGCCGACCGGCGTCCGCGCCGTGGCTGCACGCTTGTCTGCAGCTGCCTCGGCGCCGTCCGATCGCATCGGCTCGGCCGCCCGGTAGTCATTCCTTACAGGTAGAGCTCCGGACGCCGCATTTCTGCGTCCGGAGTGCCGGCATTAGAGAGCCGGCCTCCCGTGCTTTCCAGCATTAGCTGGCAATGTCGACGACTCCCGCCTCGCCTTCCTCGCTGCCGAAGACAAGCCGAGCACCCTTCGCGTCCCAGCCCATGGTTCGAACCGCACTTTTGCCGCCCCGGCGGAGCACCGCCTCGCGGTTGTCGGAGATTCGGACGGCGAGGATCATGCCGTCCTCGTAACCGATCGCCAGCATGTCCTCGACCGGATGGCAGGCGACCGCCGTGACCATGCTGTCACCGCGGGTGCCGAGTTCGAGCGGCGCCTTGCCGATCGGGCCTTCCTTGCCGGAAAAAGGCCAGAGGATCGCGGCCGGCGCGCCGGAGGTGGCGAGGTACTTGCCTTTGGCGGACCAGGACCAGTCCTTCACCTTGGCGGGATAGCCCGTCATCTTCATGTGCTTGCCGTCCTCGACCCGCCAGCCATGCAAGGCATTCTCCTGCATGCGGGTGACGAGGAAGCGTCCGTCCGGCGAGAAGGCGATGCCGATATGTGCGCCCTTCCATTCGAGAAGGGCCGGCGGGCTGTCGGTGCCGGCGAAGAACAGCGAGGTCCCGTCATAGCGCGCGGTGGCCATGCGCAAGCCCTTCGGCGCAAAGGCGATGTCCTCGACCGAGCGCTCGTGCGCAAACGCCTTCAGCGTACCGTCGGCGAGACGGACCGTTGCGGTGCGGCCATTGGCAAAGCCGACCACCCCGTTCGGGCCGCCGGCCACCGCGTCGATCCATTTCCGGCCGATCGACGCTAGCTCGATATGGCTGCCGTCGGCGGTGATGGCGAGCACGCGGCCATCCTCGCCGCCCGTCAGCAGTCTCTGGCCGAAACTGTCATAGCGGGCCGTGGTCAACCCGCCGCGATGCGCCTCGATGGTGCGCTCTCCCCCGGCGGGAAAGCGCACGGTGCCGTCGGCCAGCGCGAACACCGGCTCGTCTTTCAGAAACAGTGCCGTCTCGACGAAACCCTCGAAATCATAAGGGGCGATCGAGGGCATCAGGCATCGGCTTTCTGGCGAACCGCACATTCCTCAAAGGCGGCCGTGAGCGAGGCGCGGTCGAGATCGCGGCCGATGAACACCAGCCGGCTCTCGCGCGGCTCGTTATCGCGCCATGGCCGCTGGTGGTCGCCCTCGATGATCATGTGGACGCCTTGGACGACATAGCGATCGGGATCTCCGGCAAAGGCGATGATGCCCTTGAGGCGCAGGATGCTCGGGCCTTGCGCCTGGGTCAGCGCCTGGATCCACGGGAAGAACTTCTTCTGGTCCATCTCGCCGCCGCGCAGCGACACCGACATTACGGTGACGTCGTGGATCGGTGAGGCAGGGCCGTGATCATGTCCATGATGGTCGTGGTCGTGATGGGCATGATCGTGATCGTGGCCGTGCGCGTGATCGTGGCTGTGATCGTGGCCGCAGCTTGGGCCGCAATTCTCGTCGTGCACATGCTCGTCGTGCGAGTGCCCGGCCTCGACGAGAAACTCCGGCTCGGCATCGAGAACACGCGACAGGTCGAACGCGCCCTGGTCGAGCACCCGGTCGAGCGCGATTTCGGCGCGCTGGGTCCGGTGGATCACCGCATGCGGGTTGATCGCCCGCACCGTCGCTTCGATCTTGGCGAGTTCCTCGGGCGTCACGAGGTCGGTCTTGTTGAGAAGGACGACGTCGGCGAAGGCGATCTGGTCCTCGGCCTCGCGGCTATCCTTCAGGCGCAAGGGCAGGTGCAGCGCATCGACCAGCGCGACGACGGCGTCGAGCCGGGTCTTGGCGCGCACGTCCTCGTCCATGAAGAAGGTCTGCGCCACCGGCACGGGGTCGGCGAGGCCGGTGGTCTCGACGATGATACCGTCGAAGCGACCCTTGCGCTTCATCAGCCCCTCGACGACGCGCACCAGATCGCCGCGCACCGTGCAGCAGACGCAGCCATTGTTCATCTCGTAGATCTCTTCGTCCGATTCGACGATGAGGTCGTTGTCGATGCCGATCTCGCCGAACTCGTTGACGATGACGGCATAGCGCTTGCCGTGGTCGCCGGAGAGGATGCGGTTGAGCAAGGTGGTCTTGCCCGAGCCGAGATAGCCGGTGAGAACGGTGACGGGAATCTGTGCTGACGTGTCGGACATCTCTGCCTCCTTGATGGTCGGCCGGATATAGGCGCGTCGGGCGAGGATTGCACGGGGGTGGGTGCAAAGCCGGCCAAGGGCAAATCGCTGGGCGTTCTCAGGGGCGAAGCCTAGGCTTAGGCGCAGAGACCGATTCCAGGAGCGCTCCGTGGTATGGATGAGTTCGAATGGGACGAGGCGAAGCGTGCGGCCAACCTCGAGAAGCATTCGGTCGACATCCTGAAGGCCGCCCGCATCTTCCGTGCACCCACCATCGACGTGATTGATCGCCGGTCGGCGCACGGCAAGGAGCGCATCCGGTCTGTCGGCATTGTCGGCGATGAGTGCTATGTTGTGGTCTGGACTTGGCGGGGTCGCGCCCGCCGTCTGATTTCCGCCTGGAAGGGAGGACGACGTGACCGGAAAAAATATCAGGCGGGCAACGCTCGATGAGATTTTCGAAATGGATCGACGCGGCGAACTATACCACAACCCCGACGCCCCGGACGGCCCCGAGCTCGGCGACGATTTCTGGGAAAATGCCGTGGTCTCGCCCGCCCCGCCGCACGACACCATCGTGTTGCCGGTGCAGCGCGAGGTGATGGAGTGGTTCAAGCGGGAATACCCGGACTATCCCCACCGCATGAACGAGATTCTGCGAGACTACATGCAAGCCAGGGACATCAAGAAGGCCGGCTGACGCTCACGCCAGTCGCGCGAGATCGAAGGCCAGGACGTCGGCGACCATCTCTGCAAAGCCTGCCGCCTGGTATGCCGCGATCGCCGCGCCGATCTCGGCTGTCGCCAAGCGCGTGTCGCCAACGACGCCGGCTGCGTTGAGGTCTCCCGCCATCCAACCGAAGTTCAGACGGCCGTGCGCCCGCAGCCGCCGCATGTCGCGCGCAAGCTCGGTCTGCAGCGAGGGGAAATCGTCGATCTCTTCGCTGCGCACGAGATCCGGCCGGAAATGCAGCATCAGCGCCGTCTCCACCGCGCCGCCATGAATTCCGTCAGCGATCTCCGCATCGGGAAGAAGGCTCTCGGGGTAGCCGAAGCGCATCCAGCTGCAGGTGGCGACGAACAGGCCGAGCGAGCGGCGCAGCTCCAGCGCCGCCGTCTCCATCACCGGCGTGTTGCCGCCATGCGAGGAGACAAAGATGATCCTGCGGAAGCCGGCTTCCGAGAGGCTTTCGCCGATCCGGATGAGGCTCGTCGTCGCGGTCTGCCAGTCATGGTCGATGGTGCCGGGGAAATGCGTGTGCTCGGCCGACTTGCCGATCCGCAGTGTCGGCAGGAAGGTCGCGCGCAACTCTGCCGGCAGCAGCTGGGCGGCGGTGGAAACCATCCCGTCGGCGATGATGGCGTCGGTGCCGAGCGGCAGGTGGGCGCCATGCTGCTCGATCGCGGCGATCGGCAGGATGGCGACGGCACCGGCAAGATCTGCGTTGCCGGCAAGCTCGCTCGACGTCATTTCCTCGTAGAATCGACGCATCACGCTTTCGTCCCGCTGTCGCCGGCCTGTTGCCGCGCCCGTGCTCTCTACCCCGCGCTGCGCCGCGACGGAAGCGCGGCTAGACTTTGGCCAGTCGCTTGTCCATCTTGCGCGCCAGCGCTGGGCGGGAACCGGATGACACCCAAGAAAAAGAAAAGGTCGACGATGACCCAGCTCGTGCTCTCCGCCCGTGCGGGCCGGACTGCGCTGTCGGCTCGGCTGTCGGCGATGGGCCTTTATCCCGGCCAGGATGCGGTGCTGCTGGCGCTTGGCGCCGAGGACGGGATGTCGCTGCGCGACCTTGCCGACCGGCTGACGGTGCGGCCGCCGACCATCACCAAGACCGTCGCCCGGTTGGCTGGGCAGGACCTCGTGGAAAAGCGCGCCTCGGGCACCGATGCCCGCCAGAGCCACGCCTTCCTGACCGAAAAGGGCCGCGCGCTGGTGGCGGAAGTGCGCGAGACCCAGCGGGCGGTCGAGCGCCATGCCCTGCGCGGCCTGTCGGAAAAGGAGCGCAAGACGCTGCGCAAGCTGCTGCAGCGGGTGGAACGCAATCTCGTACCCGAAACCGAAACGGACGAGGCGCCCCTTGACGCGTGAGGCCGTGAAATGGGTCTGGCGCCAGCGCGCCGGGTCCACCCGCAATTATTTTCTTCCCGCACCCGCCGGTCTTTGCCATACGTCCAGAATGACGAGCGAGATGGACCGGACATAGGTGGCGCAGAAGGTCAAACTCTCGACGATCGCCGATGCGCTCGGCCTGTCGACCGCCACCGTATCGCTGGCCCTGCGCGACAGCCCGCTGGTCGCCGAGGTGACGCGGGAGCGCATCAAGGAGGAGGCCCGCACCTCCGGCTACATTTACAACCGCCGCGCAGCGAGCCTTCGAACCTCGAAGTCCGGCATCGTCGGCGTCTGCGTGCACGACATCATGAACCCGTTTTTTGGCGAGATCCTCAAATCGATCGAGGATGAGCTCGATCGCCACCGCCAGACCTTCATCCTCTGCAACCATTATGACGAGCTGTCGAAGCAGCGTTCCTTCGTCGACACCATGTTGCAGCTGGGTGCCGACGGCATGATCCTGTCGCCGGCGATCGGCACGCCACCCTCCGACATTCATCTGGCCGAAGAGAACGACCTGCCTTGCGTGCTGATCGCCCGTACCGTCGAGGGCTCGGGCGTCACCAGCTTTCGCGGCGACGACAGTTTCGGCATGGGTCTCGCCGTCCAACACCTCATCGGCCGCGGCCATCGGCGCATTGCCATGATCGGCGGCACAGAGATGACCTCGACCGGGCGCGAACGCGAACGCGGCTACCTTCGTGCGCTTTCCGAGGCCGGCATCGACTTCCAGCCGGAATGGCGGATCAGCGGGCCGCGCAGCCGTCATTCCGGCTTCGACGCGACGGGGCAGTTCCTGGCGCTCGAGGACCGACCGACGGCCGCCTGCTGCTTCTCCGACCTCGTGGCGCTCGGCTTCATGTCCGGCCTCAGCCGCGCGGGCCTGCGCCCGGGCGTCGATGTCGCCGTCATGGGCTATGACGACATCGACGAGGCGGCGATCGCCATGCCGTCGTTGTCGACCGTCGCCAATGGCCAGAGCGAGGTTGGCCGCCGCGCCGCCGCCGCCCTCCTCGCCCGCCTGCAAGGCGAGCCCGGCTCCGGCAAGGTCGAGCTCATCACACCCCAACTCAAGATCCGACAATCCTGCGACTATGCCTGGCCGGACCAGACGGCCTGAGGAGACGACATGACCGATCTGAAGTCCGTCCGCGTGCTGGTGTCCGGCAAGCTGCACGCGCCGACCCTCGAGCGGCTGCGCGGCGTGTTCGATGTCCACTATCTCTCCGACGGCGCCATCGACGCGATGAGCGAAACCGAACGCGCCGCCGTCCGGGGCGTCGCGCTACGCGGCGGCATGACGCCGGCAAAGCTGGCGCTGCTGCCGAACGCCGAGATCGTCGCGAGCTTCGGCGTCGGCTATGACGGGATCGACGCGGCAAATGCCGCCGAACAAGGCGTCGCTGTTTCCAACACGCCCGACGTCCTGAACGACGAAGTGGCCGATACCGCCGTCGCCTTGCTCCTCAACACCGTGCGCGAGCTGCCGAAAGCCGAGGCCTATCTGCGCGCTGGCAATTGGGTGTCGAAGGGCGACTATCCCCTCACCCGCATGACGCTGCGCGGCCGCCGCATCGGCATCATGGGCCTTGGCCGGGTCGGCCTTGCCGTCGCCAAGCGTCTCGAGGCTTTCGGTGTCAGCATCGCCTACCACAACCGCACGCAGCGCAACGACGTGCCCTATGCTTACCATCCGACCCTCACCGCGCTGGCGGAGGCGGTGGATACGCTGGTGATCGTGGCGCCCGGTGGCAGCAGCACCGACAAGGCGGTGAACGACACCGTTCTGAAGGCGCTCGGACCCGATGGCGTGCTGATCAATGTCGGGCGCGGCACGGTGGTTGACGAGGCCGCGTTGATCTCGGCCCTGCAGGACGGCACCATCCGCGCCGCCGGCCTCGACGTCTTCGCAAACGAGCCGAAGGTGCCGCAGGCGCTGCTCGACGCGGACAATGCCGTGCTATTGCCGCATGTCGGCTCGGCCTCGGTGCACACGCGCGATGCGATGGGCGATCTCTTGGCGGACAACCTCGTCGCCTGGTTCGAGGGACGCCATCCGCCGACTCTGGTGCCCGAAAGCGAGAAGGCCGGCCTCTCGCCCCGGCGCTAAATCTGTCTACCCGGCAGTCACAGCCCGCCATCACATGCCCTCCATCACGGCGGAGACAGGCGGACGTGCGCGCTGCTCCCGCGAGCGTCATGAAGAAAGCGTTTGCTTCGACAGTTTCGGTTAACCTTTGGTTCATAGTATGCGGACGATAAGTTCGGTCAATCCGACGAGGAGAGCCGTGATGAGATTTGTCGCCATAGCCATGGCCATCGGTGTGCTCGGCACCTTTCTGGCCTCCAACCTGCAGGGCGCAGTCCTGTCGGGAGACGTCCGTCCCGCGACGCTCCTGACCGACGACACGATCACCGGAAGCGTCGTGCCGCTGAACCGACAGGAGGTGCCCGACGCGGTGCGCCTGATCGATCTGCGCACCGGTGCCACCTGCAAGCTCGCCAAGCCCGATCCCGAGGCAAGGACGTTCCAGCTGATGCTGTTCGGGCCCGACTGCAGCCGGTCGCCAGGCATGTCGCGCGCCGCCTACTGGCGCTCGACCGACAATGGCGCGCTGATCATCGCCGACAGCGGCGGCGGCACGGTGCTGGAATTCGCACCGGGCGACGGCGTGCTCTACGAGAGCATCTATCCCGACAACGAGCTGATCACCATCGTCCCTGCCAAAAGCTGAAGCGGGAGGTCCTGGAAAGCCAGGCAGCGCAAAGTATTTCCAGGACCGCACATCCGGGAGCTCTATGCCGCTGAGCGCGTCCTGATCTCGCTGAGGGACAGTCGCTGGCGGCCCGTACCATCGTCGTTTGACGGATCGAGCCACGCCGCGAAGGCGACTCTCAGCTGCGGCCAGTCGCCATCCAGGATGGCGTACCAGGCGGTATCCCGGTTCCGGCCCTTGACGATCAGGTGCTGGCGAAAGAGCCCCTCCCAAGTAAAACCCAGCCTCTCGGCCGCGCGCTTCGATGGAGCGTTGGCGTCGTTGCATTTCCACTCGAAGCGGCGGTAGCCGAGCGTGTCGAAGACGTAGGCCATGAATAGGGAGAACGCCTCGGTCGCCGCCGCCGTCCGCTGCAGCGCCGGCGACAGGCAGACATGCCCGATCTCCGTGACGCCGTTTTGGATATCGGTGCGCATCAGCGCAGCGACGCCGGCGGCCGTGCCGGTGGCTTTCTGGATGATGGCGTAGAAGACCGGCTCGCCGCCGAGATAGGTCGTGCGCGCAAAGGTCTCGAACGCAGCGCGGTCGGCGAAGGGGCCGTAAGGCAGCCAGGCCCAGATCGCGCCCTCCGCGTCGGCCGCAAAAGCTTCGTAGAGCTCGCCAAAGCGCGTTTCGTCGACGATCTTCTCCAGCCGGACATGCCGTCCGTTTGCCGCAAGGCTGTCCGGGCGCGCACGTGGCGCGAAGGTCGACAGGTCTGCGGTCATGAATGGCTCCGGATGAAGGCGAGGACTTTCGGGCGTATCGTCTTGTCGCCGAACGGCAGAGCCGTCGCCAGCGCGCTGATCGCACCAACATGATCGACGCCCTCGACGATGTCGACATCCGCCACGCCGCCGGCGGCCTTGACCTTCGAGCCGAGCGACCGCGTGTTCTTCGGATCAACGGTCGTGTCGTCGGATCCCGCGATCAGCAGCATCGGCGGCGTGCCCGACCGAACGAAGTTCACCGGCTGGCTGGCGGCAAGGAGGTTCTTCGGGAAGATGCGGATGTATCGCTCTTCGGTCAGCGGCAGGAAGTCGTAGGGGCCGGCGAGCCCGATGAAGCCGGCAAAGCGCCGGTTCGGCGCACCGGCGTCTCTGAGATAGTGCAGGTCGAGCGCCAGGAGCGATGCGATCTGGGCGCCGGCGGAATGTCCCATCATGAACACCGGACGCTCGCCGCCGGGAAGCGCGTCGGTGCCACGCCGTGCGAGAGTCTCGATCGCCGCAACCGCCTTGGCGCCATCCTCGACGAAACCCGGAAACTTCACCTCGGGATAGACCCGGTAGTCGGGAATGGCCACGGCAATGCCCTCGCTCGCCAGCGACTGGCCGACGAAGCCATAGATCGCCTTTTCGCCTGAATCCCAGGCGCCGCCATAGATGAAGACAACCAGCGGCGTCTGCGCCGTCGCCCCATCCGGCACGTAGAGATCGAAGGTGCCACGCTCACCTTCGGCATAGCGCAGCCCGTGCTGGACGGAATAGCCGGACTTGCTGGTGATGGCGTTGAGGACGGCGGGGCCGGCGCAGGCGACGAGACCGGCGGTCAAGCCGCAGACAGCGGCGAGAACGAGAAAGAGGCGGAGCAACATGAAAACCTGCGGGAGACGAAACGGGAGGCCATAGCGTCACCGAGTTCAGCCGCGATCAAGCCGTCCGGTGACCGGCTGCGATCACTCTCTCGTGCCGGCCCGGCCGCGGCCTGTCACCGGTACAACCGGCGCGGGCGGCCGGGCTTTGCGCTCAGGCGCGCAGCGCCGCGGCTTCGGCGGCAAGGCGGGTGATCTCGGCGAAATCGCCGGCGGCGAGCGCTCCTTTCGGCGCGACCCAAGACCCGCCGACGCAGACGACGTTCGGCAGCGCCAGGTAGTCGGCGACGTTCTTCATCGACACGCCGCCGGTCGGGCAGAAGCGGATCTGCTGGAAGACCGGCGCGAGCGACTTGAGATAGGCGATGCCGCCGGACTGCTCGGCGGGGAAGAACTTGAGGAGGTCGTAGCCTTCCTCGAGCATCGCCATCAGCTCACTCGGCGTCGTCGCCCCCGGCAGCAGCGGCACGGACGAACCCTTGGCGGCGTCGAGCAGTTCGACGGTGGTGCCCGGCGAGACAATGAACTTTGCCCCCGCCTCCTGCGCCTGGTCAAACTGCTTGGGATTGAGGATGGTGCCGGCGCCGCAGACGCATTCCGGCACTTCGGCCGAGACGGCGCGGATGGCATCGAGCGCCGCCGGGGTGCGCAGCGTGATCTCGATCGCCTTCAGCCCGCCCCTCGCCAGCGCCCGCGCCAGTTCGACAGCCTCGGCAGCGCTCGACACGGCGACGACCGGCATGACCGGCTGCGCCGTCAGGATGCTCATCAGGAGGTCTTTGTTCTGCGCCATCGTCATCTTCCGCTCTGCATGTCCTCTCGGACGGTGGAAAAGCTCTAGCGCAACTGGCGCCCGAACCGAAACCTCATCCGATGCTTTTCGCCGTCAGGTCCGCCGCCGCGGCGAGAATGGATCCTCGACCGTCGGATGCCCTTCGGTCTCGGCGGTCTCCAGCGCGGCGATGAAGCTGTCGCACCAGTGTGCTGCCGTGCCCTCGAACACCCGCGCGCGCATCGCCTGATAGCGCCGCTGGCGCTCTTCCAGCGGCATGGTCAGCGCTTCCTGCAGCTTGCGCGCCATGTCGTCGGAGGAATACGGATTGACCACCAGCGCATCCATCAGCTCGGCCCGCGCGCCGGCAAAGCGCGAAAGGATGAGGACGCCGGGATCATCGGGATCCTGGGCCGCGACGAACTCCTTGGCGACAAGGTTCATGCCGTCGCGCAGCGGCGTGACCATGCAGACCCGCGCTGCCCGGTAGATCCCCGCCAGCGCGCGCCGTGTGAAGCCGGTCGTCATGATCTTGACTGGCGTCCAGTCGAGCGTCGAGAAACGGCCGTTCAGATTGCCGGCTAGGCCCTCGAGCTCGGCGCGCAGGTCCATGTAGGCGTCGAGTTCGGATCGCGACAGCGGCGCGATCTGAAGGAAGTTCACGTTGCCGCGGTTGTCCGGGTAGTCCTCCAGCAGCCGTTCGAAACCGTGCAGCCGCTCGACAAGGCCTTTGGAATAGTCGAGGCGATCGACGCCGACGATCTGCAGCCGGTCGCGGCCGATGTCGCGCAGCATTTCCTCGTGCTCGCTTGCCTCGGGGGACATCGCGAATCGGGCGAACCCTTCCGCGTCGATGCCGATCGGAAACGCCGAGGCCTGCACGACGCGGTCCCCGACCCGGATTCTATCGCCCGGTAGCTTTTCGCCGCCCAGCTCGTGAACGCAGAAGTTCGCGAAGTTGCGCCGGTCCTGCGGGGTCTGGAAGCCGATGAGGTCGTAGGCGAGCATCGCCCGCACCATGTCGTGCGAGCCTGGCAGAGCGGTGAAGATCTCCGGCGGGGCGAAGGGAATGTGCAGGAAATAGCCGAGCCGGCCATCGAAGCCCGCTTGCCGCAGCTCCAGCCCCAGATAGAAGAAATGATAGTCGTGTACCCAGACGATGTCGTCGTCGCTGACGAGTTCGGCCAGCGCCAGTGCGAAGCGCTTGTTGACGGAGCGATAGATCCGGTCGGATTCGCGGTCGAACTGCACGAGGTCGAGCCGGTAATGCAGCAGCGGCCAAAGCGAGCGGTTGGCATAGCCGAGATAGAAGCCGTTCTGCTCCTCCTCGGTTAGATCGATCGTCGTCAGCGCCGTCGAGCCGAACACCTCGGTCTTCGGCGTCGCGGTCTCGGCGTCTTCGGCGGTCTCGCCGCTCCAGCCGAACCACAGCCCGCCGCGACGCCGCAGCGCGTCAGCCAGACCCACGGCCAGACCGCCGGCCTTCCCCTCGTCGCTGAGCGGGCCGACCCGGTTGGAAACGACGACGAGCCTTTTCTGGGCATCCTTCATCGGATTGCTCTCCTGTTGGCGCCGCTCACGCCGCATCCGCCCCGAGCCAGCGGTGCACCGCGGCGACGTCCTCCAGCCGGAACTCGGCAACGGTCGGAGCGGCTCCGACCTTGATCGAAATGCCGCCGGCTTCCCGCACGAAGGCGAGCGCGAATTCGTCGGTCACGTCGTCGCCGGCATAGACCGGCACGCGACTGGCAAAGGCTGGCTCGAGCAGGAGGTCGGCCAGCGCCTTGCCCTTGTCCATGCCCGCCGGATGCACCTCCACCACCCCGTCGCCCGCCATCACCGCAAGGTCGACTCGCCCGGCGGTGACCTCGGCCATGATCGCCTGTGCGGTCGGCCCCAGAGCCGGCACGGTGCGGTAGTGCAGCACCAGCGCGGTGCCCTTGTCCTCAAGGTGAAGGCCGGGAAAAGCCGCAAGGCGCGCGGTCAGGGCGGAACGGAGGTCGTCGAGATCGGCAGGCTCGGCCAGCCGCAGCGTCGGCCCGGCCGGATGCAGGCGCCGTTCGAGCCCGTGCACGCCGGCGGCCGCGAACTCGAGCGGCGCCAGGAACTGGTCGAGATCGGCGATCTGGCGACCGCTGACGATGCCGAGCGCACCGGAGAGTTCGGACTTCAGGGCGGTGAGCCGGTCGAGCACGGCGGGCTCGATCCTGACGCCCGCAGGGTCGTCGCAGAAGCCGACGAGGGTGCCGTCGAAATCGAGAAAGAGCGCGTGCGTCGGGGCATGCAGAGAAGGGGGTAACGTCATGCGCCGGTAGATAGCATGAAGGGCCGGCAAAGCCACCTTCCGCACGGCAACAGCCCGACCGTGCGATGAACCGCAAGTCAGCCAACAAAAGAAGCCGAATACGACCTCGCTTTAACAATATACATCAGCAATCTCCCTCCTCTATACAATATATATATCTCAGAGGCGGGAGGCTTTGAATGCTGACAACCCGTGATATCCAGAAGAGACTGATCGATCTTGGCTACAATCCCGGTGTAGTGGACGGGGTCCGTGGCCGGCAGACGATTGCCGCCATCCGTGAGTATCAGACCAACCAGGGCCTGTTGGCGGATGGCATTGTTGGTCCGGTGACCCGCAGCAAGCTGTTCGGAACATCGCCAGGCCTTCTGGTAATGACCACCGGGGCACCGCTGGGCGCCGAGCCGGACCTGCCCTGGTATGAGGAAGCCCGCCGCCTGCTGGGTGTGCGGGAAGTATCCGGCGGCGGCAGCAATCGGCAAATCCTCGACTGGGCAAAGGACCTCGACGTCGCCTATTCCGGAGACGACGTACCATGGTGCGGGCTGTTCGTCGGCCACTGCATCGGATCGACGCTTCCCGACGAGAACCTTCCCTCGTCTCTTCTCAGCGCGCGGAGCTGGCTCAAGTTCGGCCGCCCCTGTGCCCCGACCAAAGGCTGCATCCTCGTTTTCTGGCGGGGCGAGCCGCAAGGCAGCAAAGGCCATGTCGGCTTCTACGCCGGTGAAGACGAAGACAGTTTCTACGTCCTGGGTGGCAACCAGTCCGACCGTGTCAGCATCGCCCGTGTCGCGAAAGCGCGCCTCCTGGACACGCGCTTTCCGACAACCGCCGTCTTCGGTGAACGGCGAACCGTGCTGCTGACGCCCGGCTCGGATCCTTTTTCGACAGACGAAGCCTGACGGAAGGGAAGCGAGCCCGGCGCTATCAGGCGGCCTGTTGGCTGGACAGAACGGGTTCCGGCAGTCTCACTGCCTTCGGCGCCGTCTTCATGGCGCCTGCCACCGTGCCGGCCACCATGTCGGCGGTGATGCCGCACAGCGTCCAGCCGAGATGACCGTGGCCGGTATTGTAGAAGACGCCCGGCAGCTTGCCGGCGCCGACGCGCGGGATCATGTTCGGCATCATCGGGCGCAAGCCCGCCCAGGGGACCGACGACACGGTCGAGACGCCGGGGAAGCGCTTCTGCACCCACTCGGCCATTGGCGTGATCCGGGACATTCGGATGTCGCGGTTCTCGCCGGCGAACTCCGCCGTGCCAGCGACGCGCAGTCGGTCGAGGCCGAGCCGGCTGGTGACGATCTTCGCCTTGTCGTCGAGGAGGCTCACCCAAGGGGCGGCCGCCTGGCTCGCCTCGTCGCGAAGGTTTACCGTCAGCGAGTAACCCTTCACCGGATAGATGTTGACACGGTCGCCGAGCATGGCGGCAAAGCGCCGGCTCTGGGTGCCGGCGCAGACGACGATACCGTCGAAATGCCGGAGATCGGCCTGTCCGGCGACGCTGTAGGCGACGTCGACGCCCGCGCCGGTATGCTTCAGCGTCGCGACCACGGCGTCGTAGCAGAAGCTGACGCCCTTTCTGGCAGCGGCTGCCGCGAGGCCGTGGGTGTATTTGTGGATGTCGCCGGTGAAATCGCTCTCGGTGAAGAAGCCGCCGTGGAAGGTGCCGGCAATGTTCGGCTCGATCGCGGCGATCTCGGCCGGGGTCACCGCGCGGCGGTCGAGCCCGCCCTCGGCGAGCATGGCGTTGACGGCTAGGCCATGGTCGAACTCGGCCTTGGTCTCGTAGACGTGCAGGATGCCTCGCTTCTCGAGGTCGAAGGAGACGCCTTCGGCATCGGCCATGGCGATCAGATGGTCGCGGGCGGCGACAGCAAGACGAGTCGTGGCGACGGTGTTCTCACGATAGTTCTTCGCGGCCAGCACGAATTCCATCATCCAGGAGATTTTGTGCCAGGACGGCGCGGGATGGACGAGCAGCGGCGCGTCCTTCTTCAACATCCACTTCAGACCCTTGAGGAAGGTCGAAGGATGGTTCCAGACCTCGGCGTTCGAGGCGGAGAGCTGGCCGCCATTGGCGAACGAGGTCTCCATGCCGGCATGCGACTGGCGGTCGAAGACCGTCACGTCATAACCGAGGGCGTTGAGCTTATAGGCAGTCGTTACGCCGGTGATACCGGCGCCGATCACGGCAATAGAGGTCACATCGATCCTTCCGACCAAGGAGGTGCCCTCCCCGGTCCATCGTTGTGCCCCTCCGTTCCTGGCCTGAGAGTTTCACGCCGCGGGATGATCCCGCTGGACGCTTGCTCCTTCGGCGGACGGGTTTGACGCCGTCACTCTCCGGATATGTCTTGAACCGCGCGGTCCTTTGTGCCTGAGAGTTTCCGGGGCGGTTGCTCCTTCGGCGCCGGACTGAAACCGGTCTCTCCCGCTGCGGCAGGTGGTCGCAACACTACGCCCGCAGCCCCCGGCGAGCAAGTGCGAAACGCCGTTGCTGCGCCTGCGAAGACCGGCGTTTTGCGGGGTTTATTCGCCGCGTGGATAACGCTTCGATTCTTCCAGGATGTTGAGGTCCATATGGTTGCGCATGTAGCGCTCCGAGGCCTTCTGCAGGGGCTGGTAGTCCCAGGGGTAATAGGCCCCGTTGCGCAGGGCCTCGTAGGTCACGTGCCGCCGTGCCTGGCTCTCGCGCACCGCCCGGTCGAAGGCCGGCAGGTGCCAGCGGGCGGCCACCTCCGCCTTAAACCGCGCGACGGTCTCGGCCTGCGCCGGATCGGCGGCAAGGTTCGTCCGCTCATGCGGGTCGGCGCCGAGATCGAACAGCTGCGGCGGATCCATGTCGCACAGAGTGAACTTGAAGCGTTCCTCGCGCAGCGCGACCATCGGCGCGATGGATCCCTCGGCGGCGTATTCCATTGGCACCGCGGCACTCCGCCGCCCCGCCGCCCGGGTCTCGAGCAGCGAGATGCCGTCCGTCCACGGCGCGATCTCCGCGAGATCGATCCCGGCAAGATCCGCCAGCGTCGAAACGATGTCGAGCGTCGAGACAGGCGTTGCCACCCGCCCCGGCTCGATCCCCGGCCCCGCCAGCATCAGCGGCACCCGCGCGGATCCCTCGAAGAAGTTCATCTTGAACCAGAGGCCGCGCTCGCCCAGCATGTCGCCATGGTCGGAGGTGAAGAGCACGACCGTGTTCTCGTCCATCCGGCAGCGCTTGAGGATATCGAGGAGCTGGCCGATCTTCTCATCGACATAGGAGATGTTGGCGAAATAGCCGCGGCGGGCGCGCGCGGTCTCCTCGTCCGAAATGGCATAGGCGGCATCGTCGCAGGCCGTCATCAGGCGCTGCGAATGCGCGTCCTGCTCATCGAATGGAATGCGGGGGACGGTCGGCTGCAGCGCCGGGCAATCAGCGTAGAGATCCCAGTATTTTCGCCTGGCGACATAGGGGTCGTGCGGGTGGGTGAAGGACACCGTCAGGCAGAACGGCCGCGTCTCAGCGCCGCGCGACAGGTCGTAAAGCTTCTGTCCGGCGAGATGGGCGACCTCGTCGTCGTATTCGTACTGGTTGGTGATCTCCGCGACCCCCGCCCCGGTGACGGAGCCGAGGTTATGGTACCACCAGTCGATCCGCTCGCCCGGCTTGCGATAGTCCGGCGTCCAGCCGAAGTCGGCGGGATAGACGTCGGTCGTCAGCCGCTCCTCCAGCCCGTGCAGCTGGTCCGGGCCGACGAAGTGCATCTTGCCCGACAGCGCGGTGAAATAGCCAGCACGGCGCAGGTGATGCGCATAGGTCGGGATCGAGGAGGCGAACTCCGCCGCATTGTCGTAGACGCCAGTCCTCGACGGCAACTGCCCCGACATCAGCGATGCCCGAGCCGGCGCACAGAGCGGGCTCGCGGTGTAGCAGTTGGCGAACCGCACGGAGCGCTCGACCAGTTCCTTCAGGTGCGGCGCGTGCAGGAAATCGGCGGGGCCATCGGGAAACAGCGTGCCGTTCAGCTGGTCGACCATGAAAATCAGGATATTCGGGCGCATCGGGTCCTGCAGCTGGCTGGCGGTTACGGATGACGGATGACGGATGACGGATGACGGATGACGGAGCCTATGCGACGATCGGCTGGCCACCGCAAGCCGGCTGGCCACATGGGGAGGATAGGATCGCCGCGCGATAGCCAAGCGGTCCAGCAACGCCGCGACCGGCCGCAATGAGGATAACGGAGCGGCAGGTCGTCTGAGCGTGCAGACGGCAGGGACAAACCCCTATCGCGGGTGGTTCGCCGCTTCCTGCTAAAACGCGCTGCGGTTCCCCTCGCAAGCCGAACATGAAACCCTGGAGACAGTGGTCCGCGAAGGACGCCAGCGATGTCAGGATGCCCGCATGACGCTGTTTCATGGCCTTTCCGCTTTTCCGATCACGCCGACCGACGGGCATGGCGTGGTCGACCGTCCGGCACTGGCGAAACTGGTCGAACGCCTTTGCAGCGCCGGCGTCGATTCCATCGGCCTCCTCGGTAGCACCGGCGGCTATGCCTATCTCGGCCGGGCTGAGCGCCTCGGCGCGGTCGAGACGGCAGCGAGTGTCTGCCAGAACAGCGTGCCGCTGATCGTCGGCATCGGGGCGCTCGCGACGGACGAGGCGATAGGTTTGGCCCGCGACGCCGCGGGCGCTGGCGCCAGCGGATTGCTGCTGGCGCCAGTCTCCTACACTCCGCTGCTGGAGGAGGAGGTCTACCAGCACTTCGCCGCCGTCGCAGCCGCAACGCCCCTGCCGCTCTGCATCTACAACAACCCGGCGACGACGCACTTCACCTTCAGCCCGACCTTGCTCGCCCGCCTTGCAGCGCTGGCGACCATCGAGGCGGTCAAGATGCCACTGCCGTCGGACGGAGATGTTGGCGGCGAACTGGCACAGTTGCGCGCGATCACGCCAAGCGGCTTTGCCATCGGCTACAGCGGAGACTGGGGCGCTGCCGACGCAATGCTGGCAGGAGGAGACGCCTGGTACAGCGTCGTCGGCGGCTTGCTGCCGGTCTCGGCCCTCCGCCTTTTGCGCGCCGCGAAGGGCGGCGATACCGCAGAGACGCGCCGGCTCGATCAGCTCTTCCAGCCCCTCTGGCACCTCTTCAAGGAGTTCGGCAGCATCAGGGTGATCCATGCCGCCGCAGAGCACCTGCAGCTGACCACCGCTGCGCCGCCGCGGCCGATCCTCCCCCTCGACGCGCGCGCGCATCACCGCGTGGCAGAAGCCCTCGCGGCGCTCGGCGAGGGATAATGCGGGAAGTTGTTGCGGTAAATCTACCTCCGAGCGCGCGGCACTACGACATCGTGAAACGAGCCGATCTATAGGAGGGTATTTTTTGGAGGGCCGAAACAAAGGCGGCCCCACGATTGCTCGTGGGGCCGTTGGTTGCGGGGACAGGATTTGAACCTGTGACCTTCAGGTTATGAGCCTGACGAGCTACCGGGCTGCTCCACCCCGCGCCATTTCCGAGACGCTTGCGTTCGTTGCCGAACCCGTCGTCTGCGGTGAGCTCGGTATATGCGACAGCGCGATGAATGGAAAGGGCCTGGCGGAATTTTGTGACAAAAAGTTTGCCAGCGTCGAGGCATGCTCGAAACCGTCGGGCCTTGTCGGCGCAAAATAAACGTCATTGCGCCGGCAATTGCAATCCAGCGCCGGAGGACTGCCTCCTCTGGCCGGCCTGAATGCCGAATCGATGATGATGCGACTCGGCTAGTCGTCGCGTAATTTGCGTCGCAGGACTTTTCCAACGTTCGACTTCGGAAGCTCGTCGCGAAATTCGATATGCTTGGGTCGCTTGTAACCGGTCAGTGCGCTCTTGCAGTAGGCCTTCACCGTGTCGGCGGTCATGGCGGCATCGGCGGTCACCACGAAAAGCTTGACCGCCTCCCCCGAGCTTTCGTCGGGCACGCCGATCACCGCTGCCTCGATGATCCCCGGCATCTGGGTAACGATCTCCTCGATCTCGTTGGGATAGACGTTGAAGCCCGAGACGTTGATCATGTCCTTCTTCCGGTCGACGATGGCGAAGTAGCCGTCCGGCCGCATCACCCCGATGTCGCCGGTCTTGAAGTACCCGTCTTCGGTCATCGCCCGCGCCGTCTCGTCGGGGCGATTCCAGTAGCCGGCCATCACCTGCGGCCCGCGAATGGCGATCTCCCCCCGCTCCCCCGCTGCCACATCCCGGTTCTCATCGTCGAGGATCCTGAAATCGGTGGAGGGAAGCGGCAGACCGATCGTGCCGGTGTAGGAGACATCGTCGACCGGGTTGCAGCTGGCCGACGGCGAGGTCTCCGACAGTCCGTATCCCTCGCAGATCGCACTCCCCGTCAGCTCGAACCAGGCCTTCGCCGTCGCCGGCTGAACTGCCATGCCGCCACCGACCGAGAGTTTGAGGCTCGACCAATCGACGCTGCCGGCATCCTTGTGCCGGGCAAGCGCTGCAAAAAGCGTGTTGACCGCCGGGAAAGAGTGGAAGGGCTGCGCTTTCAGAGCCTTGAACACGCTCGGCAGATCCCGCGGATTGACGATCAGCACATTGCAACCACCTGTGCGCATGGCGAGCATCAGGTTCACGGTGAATCCGAAGATGTGGTAGAGCGGCAAGGCTGAGATGGTCACCACCTGCTCGCCTTGCGGAATGCGCTGCATGGCCGGCGAATGCCAGAGCTCGGATTGCAGGACATTGGCGATGATGTTGCGGTGAAGCAGCGTGGCGCCCTTTGAAACGCCGGTGGTGCCGCCGGTATACTGCAGAACCGCGACGTCCTCGAGCGTCGTGTCCACCTTCCGGAATGACGCTGCCTTGCCCTTGGCGATCGCCGCGGCCCAGCGGACGGCACCGGGCAGAGCGTAGGCCGGCACCATCTTTTTGACCCGGCGCAGCACGAAGTTCACCAACAGGCGCTTGGGCGCCGGCAGCATGTCGCCGACAGCGGTGAGGACGACATGCTCAATCGGCGTCGCGCCCCGGCACGCCTCCAGCGTATGCGCCATGTTCTCGAGAATTACGATCGCCCGCGCGCCCGAATCCGCCAGCTGGTGCTCCAGTTCGCGCGGCGTGTAGAGTGGATTGGTGTTGACCACGACCATTCCGGCCCGCAGCACACCCGCCACGGCGACGCCATACTGCGGCACGTTCGGCATCATCAGCGCGACCCGATCTCCCTTCACCAGCCCAAGCGACTGGAGATAGGACGCGAACGCTTGAGACTGCCGGTCCAATTCACCAAAGGACACCGAGCCGCCCATGAAGTGGAACGCCGGCAACGCTCGGTGTCGGGTAAAGGCTTCATCGAAGAGGTCGGTCAGCGACCGATAGGGAAATGCCGGCAGATCAGCCGGAATCGCGGCAGGGTAATGCGCCAGCCATGGTCTCTGCATGCTCGTTCCTCCCGCTCAGGAGGCTATACGAGACAAGAGCAAAACGAAATTGCTTTCCGTTTACGTCAACGGCAGCCAGACGTTCGGTACCCATGCGCCTCTCGGCGCGCCTCGTAAACGACGACAGATCACTTCGCCTAGTGATACTGTTGGCCTTCTCTTGGCATAC